>NZ_QUWV01000049.1 GCF_003403295.1 Komagataeibacter melaceti
CACCTGAACTCCCCCGACCGGCCGGCCTGCGGCCCCACGCCCCACCGCGGAAGGACCATGCGATGACGCTCCCCCCCAATCCCCGCAAGATACCCCGCACCATCACGCAGCTCGGCCGCACGCGGCAGGATGAATATGCGTGGATGAAGGACGACAACTGGCAGAACGTGCTGCGCGACCCGTCCCTGCTCCAGCCGGAAATTGCCGCGCACCTGCGGGCGGAAAACGCCTATACCGCCGCCATCCTGTCCGGCACGGAAGATGTGCAGGCCCGGCTCGTGGCGGAAATGAAGGGCCGGATGCAGCCCGATGAGACCTATCCCCCCGTACCGCATGGCCCCTACATGTACCAGACCGGCTACGCACCGGGCGCGCAGTATCCGGTTTACAGCCGCCATCTAGCTGCCGACCCGCAGGCCGTGCAGGTGCTGCTGGATGTGAACGTGGCGGCACAGGGGCATGATTATTACGCCATCGCCACCGCCAGCCACAGCCCGGACCATACCCTGTTCGCCCATGCCGAGGACACGCAGGGATCAGAAATCTACCGCATCCACATCCGCCGGATCACCGGGGATGCCGCCCCCCTGCCGCCGGTTGAGAACTGTAGCGGGGCCTTCGTCTTCTCACCGGACAGCCAGCACCTGTTCTGGGTCTGGCGCGACGAACATGGCCGCCCTGCCCGCGTCTATCGCCGCCGCATCGGGGAAGATACGGATACGCTGGTCTATGAGGAAGCTGACCCCGGCTTCTTCGTTGGTGTCGAGGCCACGCGCTCGGGGGGCTGGATCATCATTTCCAGCGGCAATCATGATACATCCGAATCCTGGCTGATCCCCGGCCACGACCCGCAGGCACAGCCCGTCTGCGCCGCCGCGCGGCAGACGGGACTCATGTACGGCCTGTACCATCAGGCAGGGCACTTCATCATCCTGACCAATGCCGATGGCGCGCGTGACTTCAAGCTCATGATTACGCCCGACACCGCCCCCGGCCGCGCCAACTGGCGCGATCTCGTGGGCCATGAGCCGGGGCGCTACATTACGGAATGTGTGGTGTGGTCGGGCCATCTGGCATGGCGTGAGCGGCGTAACGCCAATACCCGCATCGTCATCCGTGACCTGCACGGCGCCACCCACGCGCTGGAGCCGGATGAAGCCGCCTATGACCTGACCTTCGCCAGCGGCTACGAATACGATACGACCGAGCTGCGCTACATCTACCAGTCACCCACGACCCCGCGCGAATGGCATGCCCATGACATGGTGAGCCGCGCCGATAGCCTGCTCAAGCGGCAGACCGTGCCATCGGGCCATGACCCGGCGCAGTACCGCTGCTGGCGGCTCATGGCGCAGGCCCCGGATGGGGAACAGGTGCCCGTAACCGTGCTGGGCCGGTGCGATACCCCCATTGATGGCTCCGCCCCGCTGCTGCTGTATGGCTACGGCGCGTATGGCCATGCCATTGACCCGGTCTTCTCCACCCGCGTGCTCAGCCTGGTGGACCGGGGCTGGTTTTACGCCATTGCCCATGTGCGCGGTGGCTCGGAAAAGGGATGGGACTGGTTCCTGGCGGGCCGGGGGCGCAACAAGCCCAATACGTTCAGTGATTTCATCGCCTGCGCCGTGTCCCTGACCGAGGCGGGTTTTGGCGCGGCAGGTCGCATCGTGGCGGATGGCCGCTCCGCCGGTGGCATGGTGATGGGTGCGATCGCGAACATGCGGCCCGACCTGTTTGCCGGTATCGTGGCGGTCGTGCCGTTCGTGGATGAGCTGAACACCATGTCCGATGCCTCCCTGCCGCTGACGCCGCCAGAATGGCCCGAATGGGGCAACCCGCTGGAGGACGAACAGGCCTATGACCTGATTGCCCGCTATGCCGCCTATGAACAGGTGGCCCCGCGCGCCTATCCGGCCATCCTGGCCATGGGCGGCCTGACGGACCCGCGCGTGACCTACTGGGAACCGGCAAAATGGGTGGCGCGCCTGCGTGAGCATACCCTCTCGACACGGCCCGTCATGCTGCGCACGAACATGGAGGCCGGGCACCGGGGGGCGACGGGGCGCTTCGACTCCCTGAAGGAAGCGGCCCTGATTCATGCTTTCGCCCTGTGGGCCATTGAAACCGCGGCCCCAACACGGGATTAATGGCGTTGCAGGCACGTTCCCGTTACCGTCCGCACAGAGTCGAGCCCGTTTCCAGAGGAATGATCATGACGGATCCCCACAACGCGGATCAGGACCGTCCGTATTGCCCCCTGCCGGGGGAACGGACCGATCCTCTATCCACGATGCGCAGTTTCCGTTCATTCCAGGAAACCCGGCGCACCCAGCGCATGGCCCGCGCGGCGCTGGCGCTGTTTTTCGTGCTGCTGGCGCTCTACACGGTCCGGGGCTTCCTGCCATCGCTGATATGGGGCTGCATTTTCGCCATCGCGTCATGGCCGCTCTATGTCCGCGCGCGGCGGCGGTGGCATGCGCGTGCGCACCGGATACTGCTGCCGCTGCTGTTCACGCTGGGCATCGCGCTCATCTTCCTCGGGCCGCTGGCACTGTTCGCCCTTGAGGCCGGGCGGGAGGCCGAAGGGGTGCTCCGGCTGCTCAATGATGCCCGCCATTCCGGCATCCCCCTGCCCCAGTGGACCAGCCGCCTGCCCTATGGCCGCGTGGCGGTGGAGACGTGGTGGAACGAGCACCTCAGGGACCCGGCCGATGTTTCCGCCCTGCTTGGCTCACTGAATATCGGGCGCGGGGTGCAGGTGACGCAGCAGGTGGGCACGCAGGTGCTGCACCGGGTGCTGCTGTTCGCCTTCGCCATCCTGACGGTGTTCTTCCTGCTCAAGGATGGCGATTCCGTCATCCGCCAGTCACTCAACGTCTCACGCCGCGCCTTTGGCAAACGTGGCGAGCGGATCGCGCTCCAGATCATCGCCTCGGTCCACGGCTCGGTATCGGGACTGGTGCTGGTGGGAATCGGTGAAGGGATGCTGATGGGCGTGACCTACCTGCTGGCGGGTGCGCCGCATCCCTTCCTGTTCGGGGTCATAACCGCCGTCGCCGCGATGATCCCGTTCTGCGCCATCATCGCCATCACCGGCGTCGCCCTGCTGGTGCTGTTCAATACCGGTGCGATGCTGACGGCCATCACCATCATCCTGCTGGGCATCGCCGTGATCCTTCTGGCGGACCATCTGGTCAGGCCCGCCGTTATCGGCGGCACGACGCAGCTCCCCTTCCTGTGGGTGCTGACGGGCATTCTGGGCGGGGCTGAAAGCTGGAGCCTGCTGGGCCTGTTCATGGGGCCCGCCATCATGTCGGTGCTGCACATGCTGTGGCTGAACTGGAGCCGGGCGCGCGAATAGCCGCGCGGGCATAAAACAGGCATAAAAAAAAGCATCCCGGTCAGGATGCTTTGTTCAACCCAGATTAAAAAAGGTTTTTATCGCAGACAGGGATATCGGGCAGGCGGGATTCGAACCCACGACCCCCAGTCCCCCAGACTGATGCGCTACCAGGCTGCGCTACTGCCCGCCTGTCTGCGATGCGCAGGGTGTAGCAGGACGATGGGGGGACTGCAAGCCATGTTCTGGGCCAAATCTGAAAAAAAACCGGATAAATCAGACCGGCACCATGGCGCGCAGGGCCTGCAGCTCCACCAGCACGCCGCGCAGGTTGTCCCGCAGCGCCGCGTTTTCCGCCTGAAGGCGCTCCAGCTCGATCATTACCATCTGTTCCAGCGGCTGCTGCGCGGCGTCTTCCCCGGCCTGTTCTTCCGCCGTTTCATCAAGTGCCGCCTGAATGGCGGATGCGGCTGTCGCGGCGAAGGATTCGATCTCGTCTTCCGCCTGCGTGCTGACAACCACCTCTTCCACCACAACGTCGGACACGTCGGCTTCGATCTGTTCGGGCTGCGCGGGTTCTTCCGGCTGTGCCGTGGCGGCTGCGGGCTGTGCGGGCGGCTCCTCGGCCCCGGCGGCAGGCAGGGCATTGTCCATGCCCGCCAGCACTGCCTGCGCTTCCGCTACGGACAGTTTACGGACATAGAGCAGGTCAGCAATCTGGCGCAGCACGGCGACATCATGCGGGCGGTAATAGCGCCGTCCGCCCTGCCCGCGCAGCGGCGCAAGCTGGGGGAATCGGGTCTCCCACATGCGCATGACATGCTGGGCCAGGCCGAGTTCACGCGCGACATCGTAAATGGGCAGGCTGTCCACGCCTGTCATCCCATTGGCCGCGGCTTCGTCATAGGTCTGACCGGATTCCGCCGGATCGTATTGCGCGCTCATTCCCCGTCTCCTTCCGGCTGGTCCATGGTGCCGGACTGCCCGTTCACATGGGCACGGAGCAGTTGGCTGGGCCGGAAAACCAGAACGGAACGTGGCAGTATCGGCACTTCCACGCCGGTTTTCGGGTTACGGCCCGTACGCTGTCCCTTCTGCCGGACGGAGAACGTGCCGAATCCACTGATTTTCAGGGCATCGCCAGCCTCAAGGGTCCGTGCCATCCGCTCAAGGATATCCTCCAGGATATCGGCGGATTCATGGCGGGACAGGCCGACCTGATCATATATCTGTTCTGCCAGAGTGGCGCGCGTCACGGTGCTCATGCGCAAACGTTATGCATGCGCGCTGCCATCGTCAATTGAATGTCGTGAATGAAAGGCCGGTTTTATCGACCATTCATTGCAATGTTGCACCGAAACGACATTAGAGCCGGACCAGCGCGGAACCCCATGTCAGGCCGCCACCCAGCGCCTCCAGCAGCACAAGGTCACCCTTGTGGATGCGTCCGTCACGCACGGCCTCGTTCATGGCCAGCGGGATGGAGGCGGCCGAGGTATTGGCATGACGGTCCACCGTAATCACCACGCGTTCCGGCGGCAGCGCGAGCTTGCGAGCCACGCCATCAATGATCCGCAGGTTGGCCTGGTGCGGCACCAGCCAGTTCACATCGGCATGGCTCAGGTTGTTGGCGGCCAGTGCCTCATCAACCGAGGAGGACAGCTTGCCCACCGCATGGCGGAACACCTCGCGCCCCTGCATGCGCAGGTGGGCGGGCTTGTCATGCTGGCCGGTCGCGCCATCCACATAAAGCAGATCACCATACTGGCCATCGGAATGCAGGTGCGTGGACAGGATGCCCGCACCGTCATCCGCAGGGCCTGCGGCGGTCAGGAAAACCGCGCCCGCACCGTCCCCAAACAGGACGCAGGTGCCACGGTCGGACCAGTCAAGAATGCGTGAATAGACTTCGCTGCCGATCACCAGCGCGGAACGGGCCTGCCCGCAGCGAATCAGCGAATCGGCCATGGACAGGGCATAGATGAACCCCGAACACGCCGCCGCCAGATCGAACCCGAAGCCCGAGGTCATGCCAAGTTCGGCCTGCACCCGTACTGCCGTGGACGGAAAAGCCTGATCCGGCGTGCTGGTGGCGACGATTATGGCATCGACATCATCCGGCGTGGCGCCTGCATAATCCAGCGCCTGCCGCGCCGCCCGCGCCGCCATGGAGACGGCGGTATCGCCTTCCCCCGCTATATGGCGCTGGGCGATTCCGGTGCGGCCACGAATCCATTCATCCGATGTATCGAGCCGCGAGGCGAGTTCATCATTAGTAACGATCCGCTCAGGCAGATAACCGCCGAACCCGGACAGAAGCGAGCGTTTCGCCGTCATGCCTGTTTTTCCACCACTCTCATCTCACATACGCAGGTAGGTGGAGGCATGCACCGCGGCCTGCCCGCCATACCCGGATGTCACAGGGTCAGGATGCAGGAACCGCCTGCGGCTGATCCGGGTTAGCCTTGACCGACGTCAGGCTTTCCATACGGGCCAGACGCTCACGAATTCCATCATTGAAGCGATGCGTGACCATATCCATCGCCACGTCCACCGCGGCGGCGAAGCCTTCCGCGTCGGTGCCGCCATGTGACTTGACCACAACACCGTTCAGACCGACGAACACCGCACCATTGTATCGGCGCGGGTCGAGCCATTCCTTCATGCGCTCCAGACCGGGGCGGACAAGCAGATACCCGATCCGGCCCAGAAGGCTGGAGGTAAAGACCTGCCGCAGGAGGGTGAACGCCATTTTCAGCGCGCCCTCCCCGGTTTTCAGGGCCACATTTCCGGTAAAACCATCCGTCACCACCACATCGGTCGTGCCGGCGGTGATGTCGTGCCCTTCCACAAAACCGTGGAACTGCTTGGCCAGCGAACTGCCCCGCAGCACTTCCGCTGCCTGACGGAGCCGTTCGTCGCCCTTGAGCTCCTCCGACCCGACATTGAGCAGCCCGATGGTGGGCGCAGGCAGACCAAGCACCGCCTTGGCGAAGGCTTCGCCCATTACGGCGAATTCGACAAGGTTGCGCCAGTCACAGGCCATGTTGGCCCCGAGGTCGAGCATGACCACATCACCCCGCGTGGTGGGGCTGAGCGCCGCCATGGCGGGACGGGTGATGCCGGGCAGTGTCTTGACCACGATCTTGGCCAGCGCCAGCATCGCCCCGCTGTTACCGGCGGATACAACGCCCTGCGCCTCGCCCTGGGCTACGGCATCCATGGCCAGCCGCATGGACGAATCGCGCACCCGCAACGCGGCGGTTGGCTTCATGTCCATGGAAATGGCCGAACCGGCCGGACGGATTGTGCAGATGGCGGCCGCGCGTGGATGGCGGCTCAGGAGACCGGACAATTTCGCCTCGTCCCCCACCAGAAGGATTCTGGCCGAAGGATGTCGGTCCGCCGCAATCGCCAGTCCGGCCACCACAACTTCCGAGCCGCCATCTCCCCCCATGCCATCAATGGCAAGGGTGTAAGACCCTGTCTCGGAAAAGGAGGAACCTGTCTCGCTCATGCTCGTCTTGTGCCGGGTAAGAAAGAAACGCGCAAGATCAGGCTATGCGGTTTGCAATGGCCGTGAGCCTGCGCACCCCGGGCGGGACGACCCGTGGGGCGTCCACCGGCGCGCGCCCTGCGGGAGCGCGCCGTTACCGGGTCATGACGCCATAGGCGTGCTGTTATCAGGTGCGGACCGCCGTCTTCAGCGCCTTGCCAGCGGACGCGACTTCACGCCCGTCGTAATGTCCGCAGTGGCTGCAGACGTGATGCGGGCGCTTCAGCTCACCGCAGTTGGAGCATTCCGCATGCGCCTGAACAGGCAGCGCAGCGTGGCTGCGACGCATGCCACGACGGGACGGCGAGGTTTTTCTCTTGGGTACAGCCATGGGCCCGGGCCCCTCCGATCTGGATCACAACCGGCAGGCACACCCTCGTGGCGATACACCGGTCAGTTATCAATAATTGAGGGGGGCGCTCTAGCAGACGATTTACGTTTGCGCAAGGGATGATGCGCATCGGTCTGGCGAGTTTCCCCCTCCTCGGCCCCTTCCTTGCGTCAGTTCTGCTTTTTTTTCAACTCGGCCAGAGCGGAAAAAGGCTGCCTGCGCACGGTTTCCTCGGGGGCACCGTCTTCCGAGGGCACGAATTCCTGCGGAATGGTGCTGCCCGGCTTGTGCGGATACGGGTCAAGGGCGAGGGAAAGTTCTTCCGTCGCCAGTTCGCCCAGATCGATGGTGTCGCGCTCATAGGGCACTTCATCAACGGTGAAGGGGTCGATCTCGTCATCCTCACGGAAGTTCTCGGCGGGGATGCAGCGCACGGTAAACGATTCCGCCAGCACGTCCTCGAACGCTTCAAGGCTTACGACACATTCCTGCGTCACATGCGCGGTCAGCCAGCCTTCGGCCAGCACCTCCCCATCGCGCCCCGGCTTGAGGCGGTAGCGGCAGGACAGGTTGCGCAGCCCCACGATCCCGAGCCGCTTCACCAGCCTGCGACATTCCTCGGCCGAGGCCTCGATCACGGTCTCCATGCCCTTGGCCGGGATGCGCCCCACGGCCAGGGGGCGGGAAAATTCTGCATCCATTGTCATACTCCTGCGCGTATATTCGCGGGCCTTGTCCCTGCCGGGGCCTGATGGCGATATGGCCCCGCCTGCGTGTTTTTCCACCGGCGGGGCGATCTGCGATTGACTTCATTTACCCAATCGGGCACCGGAAAGACGAACCGCATCACGCGCCATGCCCTTATTTCAGGATATTTTCCGGACCATGAGGTCACCCAAGGCCAAGCAGCCCCGCTCCCGTTCATTACGCCTGTTTTCATGCGCTGTCATCGGGGCAGCGGTCGGGCTGTCGGGCTGCTCGCTGTTCAAGCCCTCCGTCCTGCAGCGCGGCTCGCTGGTGGAACCGGATGATTACAAGAAACTCAAGATCGGCGAGACCTCGCGCTCGGACATAATGGACGCGATGGGCTCCCCCACCGCGCACGCCACGTTTGACGACAATACGTGGATCTATGCGTCCATGACGCAGGTGCTCGCCCCCATCAGCTTCCCGCGCATACGCAAGCAGGAAACGGTGGTGCTGACATTCGATCAGGACGGCATCCTGCGCAACATGCGTGTCCTGCACAAGAACGACGCCCGCTACGTCAGCATGGCCCCGGGCGCCACTCCCACGCCGGGCACCAAGATCAACGTGATGCAGCAGATCCTGGGCAATGTCGGCCGCTACAACCCGCTCAGCCAGATGAGCAGCACCTATGGTGGCAGCACCGGCCCCATGAACAGCATGAATGGCGGACCGGGCCATGGGGGTCAGGGCAACTCCCTGCCCTGAGCCACGGCTTTCCTGAGCGCCTATTCCGGCAGGACGATCCTGACCCGCGCGCCCCCCAGCGGCCCCGTCTCGAGCGAGATATGGCCGCCATGGGCATGAATGATGTCACGCGCGATGGCGAGGCCGAGGCCGGTGCCCCCCTCCTTCCCGCTCTCGAACGGGCGGAACACGCTTTCGCGCCGCGATTCTTCCACCCCGCAGCCGTTATCATCAACGTACAGGATCACCTGCCCGCGCGCGCGTTCGGCTGAAAGCTCGATGCGGCTGGCGTGGTTGCGCGCATTTTCCACCACGTTGTTCAGCACGCGGCGCAGGGCGTTGCTGCGGCCGGTAATGGTCAGGTCAGGCGGCATGACCATGCCGATGGTCATGTCCGTGCCCATGCGGCGCTGGGTCGTCCCGATCTCCTCGAACATTTCCTCGACACGGATCACCACAGGCACCTCGGCCCCCTCGCCGCGGGCGAAGGACAGGTAGCCCTCGATCATGCGCTCCATTTCCGCAATATCCCCGATCATGTCGGTAATATCGGGCTGAAGGTCGGCCGCCTGGACCAGTCCCTTACGCGGGAACATGGCCAGCGAGAGGCGCAGGCGGGTCAGCGGGGTGCGCAGATCGTGCGAGACCCCGGCGAGGACCGTGGTGCGCTGCTCCACAAACCGGTTGATCCGGTCACGCATACGGTTGAAGGCGACGGCGGCCTTGCGTATTTCCTGCGCCCCTTCGGGCACGATGGGCACCGTGTCACGCCCGAGGCCGAACAGTTCCGCCGCCCGCGCCAGCCGCCGTATGGCGCGCACCTGATTGCGCATGAACAGCGCCGCGATCAGGAACAGCACCAGCGCGCTGCCCGACGCCCAGGCCACGAACAGCCACACCGGCGCCACGTCCAGCCGCTTGCGCAGGGCCACAACCTGCAGGATGCCACCGGGCACCTGCACCAGAATCACCATGTGCCGGTGGGGGCGCTTCCAGTCCACAAAACTGGGCCAGGGCACGTTATCGCGCAGGTCCCGCACCAGATAATCGTCAATGGGGCCGAGCACGTGGTTCGTGCCGCTCCTCTGCAGGCTGGCGCCTTCATGCCATGTCATGACCATGTCGGCGCGCCTGCCCATGTCATCGAGTATCCACTGCCGGTCCGCAGGTGACGGGTAGCGTTCGAGCATGTCCAGCGTCATGGAAATGGTGGTGACCATATTGCCCGACAGACGGCGGGAGACGATCTGGAGGTAATTGCCGTAAAACAGCTCCAGCGAGATGGCCTGCGTCACCAGCAGGGGGATGAACCCGATCAGCAGCATCCGTCCCAGCAGCGAACGCGGCAGGATGCGCCGGATCAGGCGTTCGCGTGCCCTGCGCCACCCCTGCCGGGCGAGTGGCCTGCTCTCATCACCATGCGCGGAGTCCATGTTTTATCCTTCCGGACGCAAAAAAACCGGCTCCCTTGCAGAAGCCGGTTTTTTCTGGGTCAGACCCGTATTCCGATAACGCGTGGCTTAGAAGCCCTCGCGCTCCAGACGCTTGCGCTCCATCTTGCGGGCGCGGCGTACGGCTTCAGCGGCCTCACGCGCCTTGCGCTCGGACGGCTTTTCGTAATGACGGCGCAGCTTCATTTCGCGGAAGATGCCTTCACGCTGCATTTTTTTCTTGAGGGCCTTGAGGGCCTGATCAACATTGTTGTCACGAACGAGAACCTGCACTGGGTCATCAACTCCTGGTCGGCCATCCGGTATGGGCGGCGCATGAAACTGAAACTTGGGGAACATCCGCCCGAGGCCATTCCCTTCGTGCGATTCCCAAACGGGCCGCAGCTATATCACACCTTTCCCCGGCAACACAAATCATTCCCGCATGCCTGCGCAAACGAATTTCACATGCCCCTGCCCGCCCCCGCGGGTACGGGGGCTACCGCGTAACAGATGGAGGCCATTTCCCGCATGACGCTGCTCAAGATCGCCCGGATGGGCCATCCGGTCCTGCTCCAGCCCGCGCAGGCGGTGCCCGACCCGCTGGCGCCGTCCATCCGCACCCTGGTGGCCGACATGATCGAAACCATGCTGGACGCGGGCGGCGTGGGGCTGGCCGCCCCGCAGGTACACCAGAGCCTGCGGCTGTTCGTGTACCATATCCCCACCAGTCGCAGCAGTGGCCCGAAGTCTCCCCCCTGCCCGCCATCCGTCCTGATCAACCCGAGCCTGGAGCCCGTTGATGACCAGATGGTGGACCGGATGGAGGGCTGCCTGTCCATTCCGGGGCTGCGTGGCTGGGTGCCGCGCTACGAACGCATTGCCTATAGCGGCGTGAATGAACAGGGTGATGAAATCCGTGGCATTGCATCTGGCTTTCTGGCCAATGTATTCCAGCATGAATATGACCACCTGAACGGTATCCTGTACCCCATGCGGATGACGGATCTGGGCCGGATGGGATTTGACACCGAAATGGCGCGTTACGGAGAACCCGCATGAATCTTTCAGTTCTGGTCGCGGCGGCGACGTCCGCGCTCCATCCCCCGGCCCCGGCCCATTCACCGCAACGTGATGCGCTGCTGCGCCGGTTCCTGGCCGACCCGCGCGCAGGCAGCCAGCCATGGACGCCCACCCTGCTGAAACAGTGCGTGAGCGCCGAGGCCGACCTCCTTTTCCCCGATGGCGTGGCGCAGGTGGCGGAAGCCTGCTTCGACCTCATGGACCGTGAGATGCTGGCGGCGACGGACCAGTTCCGCAGCCGCAGGATCAGCCGCCGCGTGCGCGCCGCCATCATGTTCCGGCTGGAGGCCGCCACCCCGCACCGGGCCGCCATCCGGCAGGCGCTTGCAGTGCTGCTGGTGCCCACCCACGCCCGAATCCTTGCCCGCACGCTGGGGCGGAGCGTGAACGCCATATGGGAGGCGGCGGGCGATACCTCCACCGGCTTCACCTTCGTGACCAAGCGCGTCACGCTGGCCGGGGTCTATATCTCCACCCTCCTGTTCTGGCTGACACGCGGCGGCAATCCGGCATCGGTCGAGCAGTTCCTTGACCGCCGCCTGGCCGAAGTCGGGCGCATTACGCGCCTGCGCAACCGCCTGACCGGCCGCATTGCCTGAAAACAGCACGAAGGTGACTGTCCCCGTCCGTCCCTCCCCCACCCGCCACCAGCCCGCAGGGGCCGGGGTGGAACTGCTGTTTCTGCGCGATGAAGACATGCGGCAGGCGCAGGAACTGCTCATGCTGGCCTGCCGGTCCTTCACCGGGATGATTGACGCAGCCCTGCAGGAATACGGGCTGGGGCATGCGCATCACCGCATGATGCAGGTGGTGGCGCTGCAGCCCGGCATCGCCGTGGGTGCGCTGCTCGAGACGCTGGGCATTACCAAGCAGAGCATGAGCCGCGTGCTGGGTGAACTGCAGGCAAAGGACATCATACGGCAGGAAACCGCCCCCGAAGACCGGCGGCGGCGGCGGCTTTACCTGAGCCCGCGCGGGGCGGAGATTGAAAACCGGCTGTTTTCCCTGCAACGTGAGGTCCTGCTCCGGGTGTACCGCAAGGCGGGCGGCAAGGCCGTGGACGGGTTCCGCCGGGTCATGCGGGGCCTGATAGACGAATCGGACGCCACCGGCCTATCCACCGGAGCCCTTCACCCTCCACAGCGGAGTTCGACATGATCCAGACAGCCTGCGAGACATCCCTGCCCCATGACAGCATGATCGTGGACGCCCATGTGGTGGTGGTGGATGACGACCCCAGGCTGCGCCGCCTGCTGCAACGCTACCTGAGCGAACAGGGCTTTCGTGTCAGCGCCGCCTCATCCGCGCAGGAGGCACGGCAGGTGCTGGGCTTCATGCAGCCCGATGCGCTGGTGCTGGACATTACCATGCCGGGGGAAAACGGGCTGGAACTGACACGGGAATTACGGCGCGAAAAGCTGGATTTCCCCATCCTGCTGCTGACCGCGCGGGGCGAGCCGGAAGACCGGATCATCGGGCTGGAAGCCGGGGCGGATGATTATCTGGCCAAGCCGTTCGAGCCGCGTGAACTGCTGCTGCGGCTCAAGGCCCATCTGCGCCACTTCGTGCCGCCCGCGCCCAGCAACAACCTGCGTATCGTGCGGCTGGGGGATCTGGAATTCGACCCGGTGCGGGGGCTGCTGTCCAATGCGGAGGGCGTGGTCCACCTGACGGGTGGCGAATCGGCGCTGCTTTCGGTTCTGGCGCGCCATCCCAACGAGATCCTCTCACGCACCGACATCGCCGCCACGCTGGACATGGAAGAAATCGGGGAACGCGCCGTGGATGTGCAGGTCACCCGCCTGCGCCGCCGGATCGAGCCGGACCCGCGCGAACCGCGTTTCCTGCAGACCGTGCGCGGCAAGGGCTATGTCCTGAAACCCGGCCTGTAAGCGCGCATCAAGGCCCATCCGCTAAACACCGCGCGAATCAACGAAAAGTTTTTGGTGAAGCTTTTTTCAAAAAGCTTGAGATAACGCCTGCCCTTTATCAACAGGTTCGCAGGCCACCACCCGGAATCAGAACGGGCTGACATGGAAACCATGCCAGCCCGTTTTTTCATCAGCTTTATCCGTGCCCGGTTCAGGCAGCGGCGTTCAGCCGCTCAAGCTCGGCCAGCACGGCGCTGCCCATGCCATCGGTGTTCACTTCCGTCCTGCCCGCACTCATGATGTCAGGCGTGCGCAGGCCCTTGTCCAGCACGTTGGAGACAGCGGTCTCGATCAGCGCCGCCTCGTCCTGCATGTCGAAGGAATAACGGAGCAGCATGGCAAAGGAGAGAATCTGCGCCAGCGGATTGGCCTTGCCCTGCCCCGCGATGTCGGGCGCGCTGCCATGGATCGGCTCGTACAGCGCAGGCAGGCGACCGTCCTCGCCCCGTGCGCCCAGCGTGGCGGAGGGCAGCATGCCAAGGCTGCCGGTCAGCATCGACGCCAGATCGGACAGCAGGTCGCCAAACAGGTTGCCCGTCACGATCACATCGAACTGGCGCGGGTTACGCACCATCTGCATCGCGCAGTTGTCAGCCAGCATGTGGGTCAGTTCCACATCCGCGTATTCACGGGCATGGAGGGCGGTCACGACCTCTTTCCACAGCAGGCCGCTTTCCATCACGTTGCATTTTTCAACCGAACACACCCGGTTGTCGCGCTTGCGGGCCAGATCAAAGGCAACACGGGCCACACGCTCGATCTCCGCCGTGGTATAGACCTCGGTATTGATGCCGCGGCGCGAGCCATCAGGCAGGGTCTCGATGCCACGCGGCGTGCCGAAATAGATGCCGCCCACCGTTTCACGCACGATCATGATGTCCAGCCCACGCACCACCTCGGGCTTGAGCGTGCTGGCATCCGCCAGCGAGTCGAACACCTTGGCCGGGCGCAGGTTGGCGAACAGGCCCAGTTCCTGACGCAGCTTGAGAATGGCGATTTCGGGGCGGCGGTCGAACCCGGCAGATGCCCATTTCGGATCACCGACCGAGCCGAACAGCACCGCATCCGCCGCCCGCGCGGCATCAATCACTTCCTGCGTGATGGGCTGGCCATGCACCGCCAGCGATGCGCCCCCCACCAGGTCCTCGCTCACATCAAAGCGGATGCCGCGCGCCTGCGCCATCCAGTCCATGATGCGGCGGACCTCGTGCATGATTTCAGGCCCGATGCCATCACCAGGCAGGACCAGGAGCTTCTTGGGTGCGGACATGACGTTTCCCATCCGGATAATCTGTGTGTTGACTGAAACTGTTCCGTAATGCGGGCGGCACCGGCCGCCCGGTTCCTAATCCAGAACGATACGGGGAATCCACGGCTGCGCCTGCGCGCGTTCCGTCTCAAAGGTCTCGATCGCCTTTTCATGCTGCAGGGTCTGGCCAATGTCATCCAGCCCCTCCAGCAACAGTTTCTTGCGCAGGGGATCGACTTCAAAGGGGACTTCGCTGCCATCGGGGCGGATGACCACCTGCCGGGGCAGGTCGATCGTAAGCCGTGCGTTTCCGCCCATGCGGGCGTCCGCCATCAGCTGTTCGCACACCGGGCGCGGCAGCACGATGGGCAGGATGCCGTTCTTGAAGCAGTTATTATGGAAAATATCGGCAAAGGAAGGCGCGATCACGCAGCGGATGCCAAAATCCAGCAGCGCCCACGGCGCATGCTCGCGCGATGAACCGCAGCCCAGGTTATCGAACGTGATCAGGATCTGCGCCTTGCGATACGGCTCCTGATTCAGCACGAAATCCGGGTTTTCCGAGCCATCGGCACGGTAACGCATGCTGTCAAAGGCGTTGACCCCAAGGCCGGAACGCTTGGTGGTTTTCAGGAACCGCGCCGGAATGATCTTGTCGGTATCTATATTCTCTTCCGGCAGGGCGGCCGCGATGCCGGTAAGAACGGTGAATTTATCCATATCAGATCAGCTCCCGCACGTCGGTCAGGCATCCGGTCACGGCCGCGGCCGCAGCCATGGCGGGGGACAGCAGGTGCGTGCGCCCGCCGGGGCCCTGCCTGCCCTCGAAATTACGATTGGATGTGGAGGCACAGCGCTGCCCCGGTGTCAGGCGGTCGGGGTTCATGCCAAGGCACATGGAACATCCCGCCTCGCGCCATTCAAAACCGGCCTCAAGGAATACCTTGTCCAGCCCTTCCTCTTCCGCCTGCGCCTTCACGATGCCCGATCCGGGCACGATCATCGCGCGCACGCCAGGCGCGACCTTGCGCCCGGCGGCAATGCTGGCGGCGGCGCGCAGGTCCTCGATCCGGCTGTTGGTGCATGAGCCGATGAACACGACATCAACCGGCGTGCCCGCAATCTTCTGTCCCGCTTCCAGTCCCATGTAATCCAGCATGCGCTGCATCTGCTTGCGGCGGGCGGGGTCGGTCTCCTTCGCCGGGTCAGGTACGTTGCCGGTTACGGGAATGACGGTTTCGGGGCTGGTGCCCCATGTCAGGACGGGGGTGATGTCCTCGGCGCGCAGTTCGACCACGCGGTCGTAATGGGCGCCCTCGTCCGAAGCCAGCGTCTTCCAGTAGGCAACGGCTTCATCAAACGCCTCGCCCTTGGGCGCGAAGGGGCGGCCACGCACATATTCGAACGTGGTCTCGTCCGGCGCGACCAGACCGGCGCGTGCCCCGGCCTCGATCGACATGTTGCACAGCGTCATGCGGCCCGCCATGTCGAGGTCACGGATGGCGGAACCTGCGAACTCGATCACATGCCCCGTGCCACCCGCCGTGCCGATATGGCCGATGATGGCCAGCATGATGTCCTTGGCGGTCACGCCGGGGCCAACCTGCCCCTCGACCACCACCTTCATGTTCTTTGCCGGCTTCTGCAGGATGGTCTGGGTCGCCATCACATGCTCGACCTCGGACGTGCCGATGCCGAATGCCAGCGCGCCCATCGCGCCATGGGTGGAGGTATGGCTGTCACCACACACGATGGTCATGCCCGGCAGGGAAATGCCCTGCTCCGGCCCGACCACATGCACGATCCCCTGCCGCGCGGACAACAGCGGGAAATACGGCACGCCGAATTCCTTCACGTTGCGTTCCAGCGTCTCGATCTGGTTGCGGCTTTCGGCCTCCGCAATCGGCTGGGTGCGGTCGGATGTGGGCACGTTGTGGTCCACCACCGCGATTGTCGCATCCGGGTGGCGCAGGCGGCGGCCGCTCAGGCGCAGCCCCTCGAACGCCTGCGGGCTTGTGACCTCATGCACAAGGTGGCGGTCAATATAGAGAATGGCCGTCTTGTCCGGGAGTGTTTCGACCACATGGCTGTCCCATATCTTGTCGAACAATGTACGCGGGGCCATTCTATTTTCCTCTCCCGGACGGAAACAGGCCGCCATCACGCGCGGGACGGGCACGTAACGGGCAGCCAGAAATTCTCAGGTAAAAAGCGGTTCGCCCGTTTCCACCATGACAGTGGGAAACGGGCGAAGGGTCGGCGTATTACTCGGCTGCGGCGGTGGCTGCGGGTGCCGCAACCTCACGCTTGCGCTCGGCGATACGGGCGGACTTGCCGCGACGGCCACGCAGGTAGTACAGCTTCGCGCGACGGACCACACCACGGCGCACGACCTTGATTTCGGCGATGGTGGGGGAATACAGCGGGAACACACGCTCCACGCCTTCACCGTTGGAAATCTTGCGCACGGTGAAGTTGCTGTTCAGGCCCTTGTTGGAGCGGGCAATCACGACGCCTTCGTAGTTCTGCACGCGCTTGCGGGTGCCTTCAACCACCTCGACGCCAACGCGCACGGTGTCGCCCGGCGCGAATTCCGGCACCGCGCGGATGGCTGTCAGGCGGGCAATTTCTTCCGCCTCGTACTTCTGGATGATGTTCATGATCCGGTCCTCGTTCGATAGGATTTCATGTTCAGTTCAGCCGGTCCGCATCGGCACACGGGCCTGCGGTCCGGGGAATGTCTTGACCTGCGCCCGCCCGGTAGGCGGCCCACAGATCCGGCCGACGCGCCTGCGTCACCGTCTCGGATGCCGCGCGTCGCCATTGGGCGATCGCGGCATGATGACCGGACAGCAGGACCTCGGGCACGTCGCGCCCGTCCCATTGTGCCGGCTTGGTATAAAGCGGATATTCAAGCAGACCATCGGCAAAGCTTTCCTCCTCCGCGCTCTCGCCAGACCCCATCACGCCCGGCAGCAGCCGCACGCAGGCATCCAGCAGCACGGTGGCCGCCACTTCCCCACCCGACAGGATGTAATCTCCGATCGAGACCTGTTCGGCACCCGTGGCTTCGAGCACGCGCTCATCCACCCCTTCGTAGCGCCCGCACAGCACCACCACACCGGGACCCGCCGCATACCGGCGCACATCCGCCTGTGTCAGCCGCCGCCCGCGCGGGGTGGGATAAACCAGCGGTCGCCCCGCAAGGTCGGTATCGGCAACCGCCGCGGCCACGACATCAGGGCGCATGACCATGCCGGCCCCGCCGCCAAAGGGGGTGTCATCCACCACCCGGTGCCGCCCCAGCCCGTAGGCGCGCATGTCCCGCGCATCCAGTGACCAGATGCCACGTTCCAGCGCCCGCCCGGCCAGTGACTGCCCCAGCGTGCCGGGGAACATGTCCGGAAACAGCGTAAGCGCCGTCGCCCGCCATGTCATGGCCCGTCTCCCTGCGCAGCAGTGCCGGGAAAGCACTCGACCGGAACCTCGATCTCATCGGGCGGGCAGACGGCAATGTACCCGCCACGCACATCCACCACAGGCACGCAGGCCCGGGTGAACGGCAGCAGGAGATTACCCCCCTCGCCGTCGATTTCGAGGCTGGTGCCCGCGCCATAGTCATGCACGGCGGCCACGCGGCCAATCACCCGCGCCGTCTCATGCGCACGCACATCAAGCCCTACCAGATCGGCGAAGTAGAATTCGTCCTCATCCGGTTCGGGCAGGCTGGCGCGCGGCACGTACAGCTTGCGGTTGACCATCTGCTGCGCGGCTTCGCGGTTATCAATGGCATTGCCCTGCGCATCGCACAGCCGTGCGACGCCATTGCCCTGCCACGACAGCCGCCACGGACGCCCCAGGTCATCGACCAGCCCGGCATAGGTGGCCAGGTCTTCCGCCACGGCGGTATAGCTGTGCACATGCACAAGCCCCCGCACGCCATGCGGACGACCTACCACACCCATAAGGACATGATCGTGATTCATGGAAGGACGGCCCTGCCTTTCTGCCTGTCTATCGCGTTACTTACGCTGCGGCTGCGGCGGCAGCGGCGGCGGCACGTTCCTGCGCACGCTTCTTGGGCGCGGACTTCTTCGGCTGCTCGTTCCAGGTCGGCTTGGGCGCCAGGCCGGCGTTACCCAGGAAGCGGGCCACGCGGTCGGTCGGCTGCGCGCCGTTGGACAGCCAGTGGGTGATGCGCTCGGCAACCAGACGCACGCGGTCGGCATGGTCGGAGGGCAGCATCGGGTTGTAGGAACCAACGCGCTCGATGAAGCGGCCGTCACGCGGGGAGCGGCTGTCCGCCACGACAATGTGGTAGTACGGACGCTTTTTCGCACCGGCGCGGGCGAGACGGATCTTGAGGCTCATTTAGGACTTCTCCAGACAGTAAAAAAGACAAAGGAAAACGGGAACGACGTTCAGGGTCAGCCAAAAGGCGGACGCCCGCCGCCGCCGGGGGGGCGTCCCCCCTTTGGCATGAGTGCGGACAGACCCTGACGCATCAGTCCCTTCACTCCCAACTTGCTGAACCGCTTCATCATGGAGGCCATCGCGTCATACTGCTTGAGCAGACGGTTGATCTCCTGCACGGTCGTACCGGACCCGGCGGCGATGCGCTTCTTGCGCGAGGCCTTGATGATGGAGGGCGTGCGCCGCTCCTTGCGGGTCATGGATGAAATGATGGCCTGATGGCGCTGGAGCACGGAGGTATCGAGTTCCTTGTCCCCCAGTGCCTCCTTGAGCTTGCCCATGCCCGGCAGCATGCCGAGGATGCCGGAAATGGAGCCCATCTTGTTGATCTGGCGGATCTGCGCCGCGTAATCATCAAGATCGAACTTGCCCTGCATCATCTTGAGGGCGAGCTTCTCGCTTTCCTCATGATCCAGGGTGTCGGACGCCTTCTCGACCAGCCCCGCGATGTCACCCAGGCCAAGGATACGGCCCGCGACACGTTCGGGGTGGAATTCCTCCAGCGCGTCCAGCTTCTCGCCCGAGCCGGTCAGCTTGATCGGCGCGCCGGTAATCGCGCGCATGGACAGGGCGGCGCCACCACGGGCGTCACCATCCATACGGGTCATGACAACGCCGGTCACGCCCACGGCCTCGTTGAACGCCTTGGCGGTGTTGACCGCGTCCTGCCCGGTCATGGCATCGACCACCAGCAGCGTTTCCGCCGGGCTGGTCTCGGCACGGATGGCCCGCACCTCGTCCATCAGGGCTTCGTCGATCGACAGGCGGCCCGCGGTATCGAGGATGACGATGTCATACCCCTCGCGCCGCCCCGTCTCCATCGCGCGCTTCGCAATCTCGACCGGGGTCTGCCCCGCGATGATGGGCAGCGAAGCGACACCCGCGCGCTCGGCCAACTGGGCAAGCTGCAACTGGGCGGCAGGACGCTGGGTATCAAGGCTGGCCAGCAGCACCTTCTTGCGCTCACGCAGCGCCAGGCGGCGCGCGATCTTGCCCGATGTGGTGGTCTTGCCCGAACCCTGAAGCCCGACCATCAGGATGGGCACCGGCGGCACGGCGTTCAGGTTGAGCGGTACGGCGCCCGCGCCGCCCAGGGCGTCGATCAGGGCGTCGTTGACGATCTTGGCGACGGCCTGACCGGGAGAGATGCTTTCCAGCACCTCATGCCCGACGGCGCGTTCACGGACCTTGTTGACGAAATCCTTGACGACAGGCAGCGCCACGTCGGCGTCGAGCATAGCCAGACGCACTTCGCGCATGGCTTCCGTGACGTCCGCCTCCGACAGTGCCCCGCGCTTGGCAAGGCCATCGAACACACCGGAAAGTTTGCCTGACAGGGTCTCGAACAACGTATTTCCCCAAAAGAGGACGCGCCACTGCGCGAACCCTCGCGAAGTGACGTGCCTGATTGTCGGGCGGATTTATCCCGCGCACCGCCCGAAGTCAAGCACGGGCTATGTGCGCGACATAAAAAACGGCTGCCCGGCAATGCCGGGCAGCCGCCCCTGAACCTGCACCGCACGTGGCGGTGATGGTGCGATCTTACTTGTGGTCGTCATCCGACGGCGGCGGCGGAGCCGTCAGCGCGCGGAGCTGCTCATGCAGGCTCGCGACCTTGTCCTGCGTCTCACGGATCTGGTTGAGCTGGTCCGCGGTCAGGATGTCATGGATGCGGATGGCCGTCTGCAGGTGTGCGGCCTCATGCTGCTGGTGCAGGGTCTCGATCTGCTGCTGGAGGCTGGTGATGCGGGCTTCATCCACCTTGCCCGGCGTGGCCAGCAGGTCCTGGATCTGCTTGTGAAGCTGGTGCTCCTGCTCCATGTCCGCATGGAAGTCGGGATGGCTGTCCTTCAGGATGGCCTTGAGCTTCTTCTGCTGCGCAGAGGTCAGCTGCACGTTGGAAAGGAACGGCATGCCGCCCATGCCCATGCCACCCGGCCCACCGGGAAAGCAGCCCGGACCCGACTGGGGAGCATGATGCGCGGCAAGAGCCTGCCCGGACAGGCCCGCGATGCCACCGACGAGGGTGGCGGCCAGAATCATTTTCTTCATCATGGGAACCAAGTCTACTCCTGTTATAACTTACTTCATACCCTGCCCGTCCCCGTAAGGTCATGCAAGGCCTGTAAACATAACGCTACAGCAGCCGGTTCGTTCAATGTGGGCAGACTTGCTACAAATTGTAAGGAAGCCCGCCGCCTGTGCCCTCAGCCAAAGCGGCCGGTAATATAATCCTGAGTGCGCTTTTCACGCGGGGCGGTGAACATGCGGTCGGCGCTGTCCACCTCCACCACCTCGCCCATGTAGAAGAAGGCGACCTGATCGGCACAGCGCGCAGCCTGCTGCAGGTTGTGGGTGACGATGGCGATGGTGAAATCGGCCTTCAGTTCATCCAGCAGCTCCTCGATCCGCGCGGTCGAGACGGGATCAAGCGCGCTGGTGGGTTCATCAAGCAGCACCACCTCGGGCCGGGTGGCGATGGTGCGCGCGATGCACAGCCGCTGCTGCTGCCCGCCGGACAGGGCGGCGGCCGAATCGTGCAGCCGGTCGCGCACCTCGGGCCACAGGGCGACACGACGCAGCACGTCTTCCACCCGCGCGTCCATCGCGCTGCGGTCGAGGCGTTCATGCAGCCGCACGCCAAAGGCGATGTTGTCATAGATCGACATGGGGAACGGCGTGGGTTTCTGGAACACCATACCCACGCGTGAGCGCAGAACGTTCAGGTTCACCTTGGGGCCGAGGATGTTGCAGCCGTCAAAGATGACCTCCCCCGTCGCGCGCTGGCCGGGATAGAGGTCGTACATCCGGTTCAGCACACGCAGCAGGGTGGACTTGCCACAGCCGGACGGGCCGATCATGCCCGTGACCTGCCCGTGTGGAAAATCAATGGAGATGTTCTTGAGCGCATGATTCGCGCCGTAATAGAAATCCAGGTTACGCACGGCAATCGCCGCGGGCGCCTGGTTCTTTTCCGAGACTGTCATATTCATTTCCTGTTACGTCCCAGCCCCAGCCGCACGGTTATGTTGATCATGAGGATGCCCGTGGTAATCAGCAGCGCGCCGGTCCAGGCCAGTGCCGTCCAGTCCGCATAGGCAGCACCTGCGTACTGATAGATCGTCACCGGCAGGCTGGCCATGGGGGCCGTGGGCGAGACCGACCAGTTCATGTTCCCAAGCGAGGTGAACAGCAGCGGCGCCGTCTCGCCCGATACGCGGGCCAGCGCCAGCAGGATGCCGGTGGCCACCCCGTCACGCGCCGCGCGCAGGCAGACGGACAGGATCACCCGCCACCGGGGCGCGCCAAGGGCGAACGCGGCCTCACGCATGGAAAGCGGGACAAGGCGCAGCATGTCCTCCGTAGTGCGCACCACGACCGGCACCACAAGGATGGACAGGGCCAGCGCCCCCGCCAGGCCGGAAAAATGCCCCGTCGGCACCACCACGATCATATAGATGAACAGCCCCACCAGAATGGAGGGGGCGGACAGCAGCAGGTCGGACACAAAGCGGACGGCATTGATCAGCCGCCCGTCCGTCGCGGTGAATTCGGCAAGGTAGATGCCGGTCAGCAGCCCCACGGGTGCGCCGATCAGCACGGCCAGCCCGGTCTGGATCAGGCTGCCCACAATGGCGTTGGCAAGCCCGCCATCCTGCCCCGGCGGCAGGGTGACATGCACGAACGTGACCCAGCGCAGCCCGCTGATCCCGTTGCGCACCAGCACGAACAGGATGGAAAACAGCATGAGCAGCACCAGCACGGTCGCCGCCCAGCACAGGCCGGTAGCAACCCGGTCCACCATGCGCCTGCGCATGTCGGACAGGCTGTTGCCCTGCCAGCGCCCCGATGTGCACGGCGTATCCACTGCCGTGGCCGCCTGACTGTCGTGCCCGGCCATCTAGCGGCCCGCCGCCTTGCTGCGCAGCAACAGCCGCGAGCAGACCAGTGTCCCGAGCGAAATGAGCATGAGCAGGAAGCCCACCGCCATCAGGGACGAGAATTTCAGGCTGCCCACCGCGCTTTCGGGAAATTCGAGCGCGATCAGCGAAGCGATCGTGTTGCCCGGTGAAAACAGCGACCAGCCGATATGGTTGGCGTTGCCGATGACAAAGGTAATCGCCATCGTCTCCCCCAGCGCGCGCCCCAGCCCGAGCATGATTCCGCCCACAACGGATGTGCGCGACCATGGCAGGATGATGCGCCGCACGACTTCCCACCGGGTCATGCCAAGGCCGTAGGCACTTTCCTTAAGCACGGCAGGCATGGACAGGAACACATCGCGCATGACGGCGGAGATGAAGGGCGTGATCATGACCGCCAGGATCATGCCCCCGGTCAGGAACCCGGTGCCGTAGGGCGCGCCACGGAACAGCGTGCCAACCACGGGAAGCCGCCCCAGCGTATGGGCCGCCATCGGTTCAACGTAATGCGCCATGAACGGCACCAGCACCGCAAATCCCCACATGCCGAAAATGATGGAAGGCACCGCCGCCAGAAGCTGGATCAGCGTGCCGATCACACCCGCGATGCGCGATGACGCGATTTCGGTCAGCCACACCGCGATGCCGAAGGCCAGCGGCACCGCCATGGCGATGGCCAGCAGCGACGTGACCAGCGTGCCGAACATGGGCGCGGCCGCGCCGAAATGCTGGGTGACGGGGTTCCATGCCTTGTCGAACAGGAAACCGAGGCCAAACCTGCCGAACGCGCCGCGCGCGCCCCACGCCATGACCGCCACCATCCCGCCCAGCCCGAGCAGGATCAGGACCGCGCTGCAACGGACAATGGTGGCAAACACGGCATCACCGTTCCCCCTGACCGCCCCCGTCAGGGCTGAAGGAGATGTTGCAGACCGATCCATACAGAAGACCTCCGTGCCGCCACACGTATCAGAATTGTCAACATTCGCGCCCGCAGGCACACCGGATTGCCGGGACCAATACTGGACGGGAAGCAGGTTCCGCAACCGTCATGAGCGCCGATGGGCAAAGTTTGCACCATATCGTTGTATTTTTACGCGCCCCTCAGGCCTCGGCCCCCTGCCCCGCCAGCAGCAGTTCACGCAGCACGCCGCGCCCTGCCTCGACCGACATGCGCTCCAGAACCAGCGCGTTGGGCTGCACGCCGCCCATGCCGATATGCCGGGCCACCGTCATGCCGCGCGTGAACGTGCCATGACATTCCACATCCACATGCGCCAGATGCCCGCAGAAGATGCCGGGGCTGAGCAACGCCAGCAGCGGGGCCGCCGCGCGCAGCGAAATATCCACCCCGCTGCCCCGCGCGCCGCCGGTGCGGGCGGCCGCCAGCAGGGCATGCACATGCCCCGCGACGGAGGCGGGCATGACCCCCATGGGGGCAAGCCCTTCCATCCACACGGCATCGGCATTCAGGCGGGCGGTGCAGTCAAGCGGGATCAGGGTGACGGGCACGCCCATGGCCAGCACCGTGGCTGCTGCCTCCGGGTCCGCCGCGATGTTGCGCTCCGCCACCGCCGTTGCATCACCGGGGGAGAACAGTGCACCGCCGCTCACGATCACCCCATGCAGGTGCGTGCGCACATCCGGGGCCTGTATCAGCGCCAGCGCCAGCGTGGTGAGCGGGCCGGAGCAGCACAGGGTCACGCTGTCCGGCGGGCAGGCCCGAATCGCTTCCACCAGATATTGCGCGCCCAGACCTTCCGCGCCCTGCGCCACGGGGGCGGGCGCGTGTGTCGCGACCAGCGCGCCGGGACTGCCCGCATGCACTTCCACCCCCGCCACGCCGCACTGGCGCAGCAGGTCGCGCGCCTGCGTGATGGCCGTGGCGACCTGTGCGGCCGCGCCACTGAACAGCACCAGCACCGGACGGACATGATCGGGAGCCTGCACGGCAGCGAACAGGGTCGCCATGCCCTGCGCATCAGGTGTCAGATCAAGAATGATGGGCCGTGTCATGAGCATCCCGTCCTGCATGGTTGCGCGGTTTCATGATGGGTGGTGACCCGTTGTAACAGTTCAGTCAATATCCTCATGCCGGGGCTGCCAGTACAACGCGCGCGCCAGCAACCGGTCCACGCCCCACCACAGCAGCACCGTCATGGCCGCCAGCACAGCCAGCGCCGCGAACATGAGATCCGTCTGGAAACGGGTATTCGCCGTCTGCATGAGGAAGCCCAGCCCCGAGGACGCGCCAACCCACTCCCCCACCACCGCCCCGATGGGCGCGATGGCCGTCGCCATCCGCACGCCCGATGCAAAGGACGGCATGGCGGCAGGCAGGCGCACATGCAGCAGGACCCGCAAGCGGGTCGCCCCCATGGTGCGGGCCAGGTCCATCCACCCCGCCTCGGTCTGGCGCAGGCCGTCGCCCAGCGCGGAAGTGACGGGAAAGAAGATGACCAGCACCGCCATGACCACCTTGGACGCCATGCCGAATCCGAACCACAGCACCAACAGCGGCGCCAGCGCGAAAACCGGCACGGCCTGACTGAACAGCACCATGGGCATGACCCACCGCCGCAGCGGCGCCCATAGCGCCATGGCCACGGCCAGCGCGCTCCCCGCCCCGATCCCCAGTGCGAGGCCAAGCAGCGTTTCCTCGCCCGTGGTCAGTGCGGCAGGCAGCAGTTGCGCGCGCCCCGTCCAGAGCGCGCGCGCCACGGCATCGGGCGGGGGCAGCATGTAAGGCGGGATGCCGCCCCAGCGCCCCAGCCCCCACCACAGGACCACCAGCCCGGCAAGGGTGGCGAGCGGGCGCAGGAACATCCCCGCGCGGGCGGCGGTTACACGGGTCATTGCAGCATCCGCCGCAGCAAAGCGGATTGCGTGGCGAGGACGGAGGGATCATCCACCGCCCGGGGCACCTGTCCGTCGGGCACGGCAATCGCGCTGATCGTGGCCGGGTGGCCCGCCATGAGCAGCATGCTGTCAGCCAGGCGGCAGGCTTCCAGCGGGTCATGTGTGATCAGCACCACGGTGCGCCCGGCCAGCATGCGCCCGGCAAGGTCCTGCATGCGCGCGCGGGTTACGCTATCGAGTGCGGAAAACGGTTCATCCATCAGAATAACCGGACGGTCCTCATACAGCACGCGGGCCAGCGCCGCGCGCTGCCGCATGCCACCGGACAGGGTGGCGGGCAGTGCCGCGGCATGGGCCGCCAGCCCCACGCAGTCCAGCAGGTGGCCCATGCGCGCGCGATCGGGCGACTCACCACGCAGGCGTGCGCCCAGCATGACGTTATCGGCAATGCTGGCCCATGGCAGCAACAGGTCCTGCTGTCCCATCCATGCAATGCGGCCCGCAAGCGGCAGGCCGTCACCCGCGACGATGCACCCCCGGTCGGGCGCGGCCAGCCCCCCCAGCATGCGCAGCAGCGAGGTCTTGCCCACGCCACTCGCCCCCAGCAGGACGGTCATGATCCCGCCGCCGATCTTCAGGTCCAGATCGTGGAACAGGGGGGCGGACCCGAAATCCAGCCCGACGCCTTCAAGATGGAGGGCAGGCGCCGCCTGCATCATTTCCTGCGGGTGGGATAGGGAATACCCAGCGCGTCACGCGCGCTGGTGGCCAGACGGTCCACGCGCTCGTTATTCTCATCGCCGGAATGGCCACGTACCCATTTCCACTCGACGTCGTGCTTCGCACTCACGTCAAGCAGGCGACGCCACAGGTCCATGTTGGCCACCGGGTCGCCCGAGGCATTGCGCCAGTTACGCCGGACCCAGCCCGTGCTCCAGCGCATGATGCCGTTGCGCACATATTCGCTGTCGGTATGCAGCACCACGCGGCACGGGCGCTTGAGGGCTTCCAGCGCCTCGGCCGCGGCGGTAAGTTCCATGCGGTTGTTGGTTGTTTCCGCCTCGCCGCCCGAAAGCTCGCGCTCCTGCCCCCGGCAGCACAGCAGCGCCCCCCAGCCGCCCGGGCCGGGATTGGGCTTGCAGCCGCCATCGGTCCAGATCTCGACCACATCGCTGGCCGTGGGCTGGGTCTCCACCGTGGTCGTGTTCTCGCTCATGGCAGAAACCTCTCGCCCATGCGGGCAGCGCAGAATTCCATCCGCGCCACGTAGTCCAGCGGGTCCTTGCGCGTGACCAGCGCATCGGCCGGGGTGTTGATCCAGTCATACAGCCGCGTCAGCGTAAAGCGCAGGGCCGCACCGGTGGCGAGGGTGGCCAGAGCTGCCTCCTCCGCCAGTTCCAGCGGGCGGACGCCATTATACCCCGCCACCATGGCCTGCGCACGCGCGGGCACGAAACGCCGCGTATCATCAAAGCACCAGGCGTTGATGCCGATGGCCAGGTCATAGGCGTACCAGTCGGTACAGGCGAAATAGAAGTCGATCAGACCCGACAGCCTGCCATCGCGGAAGAAGACGTTATCAGGGAACAGGTCGGCATGGATCTGCCCGCGCGGCAGGGTGGGATTGTTGCCCGTACCCGGCCATGCGGGCAGGACGCGGGCCAGCACATCACCAATCTCGCGCACCAGCCCGGGGCGCACTTCATCGCCCCGCGCACGGCAGGAATCCAGCAGCCCCGCCCATGACTGCGGCCCCATGGAGTTGGGGCGTTCGGCCACGTATCCCTCACCCAGCAGGTGCAGCCGCGCCATGGCGGCCCCCACCTGCGCGCACATGTCCACATCCACCCGCCGCGACCATGCGCCGGGCAGGAAGGTGGTGATGGCGGCGGGCCGGCCCGAAAGCGTGCCCAGCGTGCGCCCCTGCCGGTCAGCCACCGGCAGCGGGCAGGACAGTCCATGCTTGGCCAGATACTGCATGAGCCCGAGGAACCACGGCAGTTCATCGGGGTTCACGCGCCGCTCATACAGCGTCAGGATAAAGGTGGCCCGGGTGGTCTTCAGCAGGAAATTGCTGTTTTCCACCCCTTCCGCAATGCCCTGGCAGGCGACGGGCCTGCCGATGTCATAGCCTTCGAGAAACGCGGCAAGCGCTTCGTCCGGCACTTCGGTATAGACTGCCATGCCCTGATACGGTTCAGCCCAGCGGTGCCGGAAGGCGGAAGGCCACGTTTTCTTCCTTTACGGTGATTTCCTCGATTTCAAGCGTGAAACGCTTGGCAAGGGCGGCCACCATTTCCTGCACCAGCGATTCCGGCGCGGATGCCCCGGCGGTGATGCCCAGCGTGCCCACCCCGTCCAGCGCCGACCAGTCCAGCGCGTTGAGCCGGGGCACCAGCAGCGCACGCGGCGCGCCGCTGCGCTCGGCCACTTCACGCAGGCGCTGGGAGTTGGAGGAGTTGGGGGAGCCGATCACGATAACCAGGTCACAGCCGGGCGCGATCGCCTTGACCGCTTCCTGCCGGTTGGTCGTGGCGTAGCAGATATCCTCCCGCCGGGGCCCCTCGATCAGGGGGAAGCGGTCACGCAGGATGTCAACGATCTCAGCCGTGTCATCGACCGAAAGCGTGGTCTGGGTGATGAAGGCCAGCCGCGTGGGGTCGGCGGGCTGCACGGTGCGGGCTTCCTCCGCATCGTTGATCAGGGTGACGGCGCCGACCGGGAGCTGGCCCATCGTGCCGACCACCTCCGGGTGGCCCGCATGGCCGATCATCAGGATATGGCGGCTTTCCGGCCCGCCATCGGCAAAGTGGCGTTCTGCCTCCCGGTGTACCTTTGACACCAGCGGGCAGGTCGCATCCAGATAGAGCAGGTTGCGGCGCTCGGCCTCGGCCGGGACGGTCTTGGGCACGCCATGGGCGGAAAAGACCACGTGGCCATCGGCCGGCACTTCATCGAGTTCCTCGACAAAGATCGCGCCCTGCGCCTCAAGGGCTTCGACCACGGTGCGGTTATGGACAATCTCGTGGCGCACATAGACGGGCGCGCCATAGCGGCGGATCGCTTCCTCCACCACGCGGATGGCGCGATCGACACCGGCGCAGAACCCGCGCGGGCCTGCGAGCAGTACTTTCAGGACACGGGGCGGTGCCTCGGCGGGGGCAGTGTTATCGGGTGTATGAATCATCTGGTCGGGCATGGTGTTCCCCAAACGTCCGGCGAGCGGTATAGGATACGGACCGCGATCTGCTAGAGTTCCGGCGCCGGTATCCCGTGCGATGGTCCGGCCCTACGCAAACCGTGGCAATGACGCAAGCCATTTTCCCGTTGACCCTAACGTATTCTGCCATGCCTGTCCTCCCCCGTTACCGCGCCACCTGCCCGTCGCCGCCCGCCACATCCGGCCCGGCGGGTTTTCCCCCACCCCAGAACCACCCGGAATAGCTGCATGAGTCCTGCCCGTCCGCTGGCGCGCCTGCGCCGCATGGCCCTGAAATTCTGCATGGTGCCCACACTCGCCGCGGTTGGCGGGTGCTCCGGCGCAAGCGATTCGATTGATTTCGCGCCCGCCTGTCCCGTTGTGGAAATTCCCAGCGAGGCAGCCGATTATTACCAGTATTCCGGCAATGACCACGACATCACCCACCTGATCGCCCGCGCCAGCCTGACGCGCGTGGTCGGCTCGTGCGAGGCCGGGACGCAACGTAATGTGATTACGGGGCTGAAAATCGGCCTGCATGTGGAGCGCGGGCCTGCCTCGCAAGTCAATTTCGTCAACATCCCCTATTTCGTGGCCGTCGTGTTCAACGGGGAGATCAAGAGCAAGAAGGAATTCGTGGCCCACGTCTCCTTCGAGGACGGGCGGATGCAGGACCTGACCCATACCGGCAATATTCCCATCGCCCTTCCCATCTCGCGCCGCGTGCATAGCGACCAGTACCATATCGAGATCGGCTTCCAGCTGACCAAGGCGCAGCTTGACTTCAACCGCGCCCACCTGGTCATGCCCACGTTCCACAAGATGTAGGGCGCAGCCTTTTGGCCCCGCACCTGCCCCCACGGGAACTGACATGGCGCGGCGTGGTGATTGGCGCGCTGATTACGGTCGTCTTCACCGCGTCCAATGTCTATCTCGGCCTGCGGATCGGGCTGACGGTCGCCACATCCATTCCGGCGGCGGTCATTTCCATGGCCGTGCTGCGGCTGCTGGGCGGCGGCACGGTGCTGGAGAACAACCTGGTCCAGACCCAGGCATCGGCGGCGGGTACGCTGGCCTGCGTGTTCGCAAGCCTGCCTGCCCTGATCATGGCCGGAGTCTGGCAGCATTTCCCCTATATCCAGACCGCATTGCTGACCGCGGCGGGCGGCATGACCGGGGTGCTGTTCACCATCCCGCTGCGCCGGGTCATGCTGGATGATCCCGAACTCCCCTTTCCCGAGGGGGTAGCGGCGGCCGAAATCCTGCGTGCGGGGGCTGGCCGGGAAAATCCCGGTGGCATCCGCGCGCTGCTGCAGGGCGGTATCCTCGCGGCACTCCTCACCTTCGCTTCCGCCGGGCTGCGCGTGCTGGGCGATGGCATAAGTGCCACCGCCACGTGGGGGCTGTCGGCCTTCCGCCTGTCGCTGGGGTTTTCGCCCGCCCTGCTGGGGGCGGGGTATCTGGTCGGCCTGCCCGGTGGGATCGCCATGGTCGCGGGCGCGCTGCTGACGTGGGAGGTGGCCATTCCCGTCATGGCGCAGCTCCTGCCGCACCCCACGGGCATGGATGCAGGGGATTTCGCCACCCATATCTGGAAGGACAAGGCCCGTTTCATCGGCGCGGGGCTGATCGGGGTCGCCGCCATCTGGACGGTGCTGCGCATGGGCCGCCCGCTCCTGCACAGCGTGCGTGCGCTGCTGGCGCGCCCCGGCGCGCACGATCATGCCGAACGCACCGAAACCGATCTTTCCCCGCGTGTGATACGCACCATTGCCGCAGGCGTGATGGTCGTGATCGGGGCCATGTTCTACCTGTTCGCAACCGGCAGCGTCACACCCCTGCCTGCACTGGTTGCCGCACTGGCAGGGGTGGCGTGGTGCGCGGGGCTGGGGCTGTTCGTGGCGGCGGCGTGCGGGTACATGGCGGGGCTGGTGGGGTCATCGTCCTCCCCCATTTCAGGGGTGACAATCCTTGCGGCCATCGGGCTGTCATGCCTGTTCGTGCTGATCCGGGCGACGGGACTGTTTGCCGGGGTATCGGGGCAGCATTTCGCCATTGCCTTCTGCCTTTATGCGCTGACGGCAGTTACCGCCTCCGCCGCAATCGCCAATGACAACCTGCAGGACCTCAAGACCGGCAGGCTGGTGGGCGCGACGCCATGGAAGCAGGAAGCCGCCCTGCTGATCGGCTGCGTGAGCGGGGCCATTGTCATCCCGCCGGTGCTGAACGTGCTGTACCAGACCTATGGCTTTGTCGGCGCCATGCCCCGTGCGGGCATGGATGTGACACAGGCGCTGGCCGCACCGCAGCCCGCGCTCATGCTCATGATCACGTCGGGCATTTTCCTCCATCAGCTTGACTGGGGCATGCTCATGCTGGGCGTGGGGGCGGGATGCATGCTGATCGGGCTGGATGCCGCCCTGCGCCGCGCCGGACGGGGCGCGCTGCCGCCACTGGCCGTGGGCATTGGCATCTACCTGCCCATGAGCATTTCCATGACACTGGCCACCGGCGCGATCCTTGGGCACATCGTAAACCGCCTGAGCGGGGGCGCATCGGGGCATCGCGGCACCATGCTCGCCTCCGGTCTGATCGTGGGGGAAAGCCTGACGGGGGTGGCGCTGGCCTGCCTTTCCGCGCTGAGCGGACGCGACGCGCCGCTTGCGCTCCTGCCCGCCAGCATGGGCGCGGTGGCGCAGACTGCCGGGCTTGTCGCCTTTGGCGCGCTGTGCCTCTGGTTCTGTCGCACGCAGTTGAAGTCACGCCCCGTACACAAGCACGGCAGATAAGTCGCGCGGGGCATGGACGCAGGGCGCGCTCCCGTGGCACCCTGCGGGCATGTCCCGCCATTTTGACAGTCTTGTTTTTCCACGCCCCACGCAGGAGTCCCTCGCCCTGCGTTTCGGGCAGGTTTCGACCCTGCTGGACCAGGGCAACGTGCCGGATGCCGCCCGCCTGTTCGATGCGATCCGCCGCGATTATGAAAGCTGGTCCGCGCTGGTCGGCCTGCGCTTCGCACAGGATACCACCAGCCCCGAAGCCCGGGCCGAACGTGATTATGCCGATGCCCTGACCCCGCATGTCACGGCGCATGAAGTGACACTCAAACGCAGGCTGCTGGAATATCCCGACCCGGCGGCGGTGGCGCAGGCCATCACACCGCACACGCTTGAGTTGTGGCGCACCGACATCACCACCTTCGACCCCCGCATTGCGGATGCGCTGGAGGAGGAAGCCCGGCTGAGCGGTACCTACACCGCGCTGCTGGCCAGCGCGCGGCTGGAGATCGGGGGGAAAAGCGTCAACCTGTCCGGCCTCGCCCCCTATGCCGAAAGCACGGACCGCACGGTGCGGCGGGAGGCGGAACGGGTCCGCTGGGCTTTTTTTGAACGTAACGCCACCCAGCTTGATACCCTGTTTGACCAGATGGTCCACCTGCGCCACGGCATGGCGCGGACGCTGGGCTATGAATCCTACATCCCGCTGGCCTATCGCCGCATGCGGCGTTCCGATTACGGCCCGGCCGATGTAGCGCGCTTTCGTGAGGATGTGCTGACCCATGTCGTCCCGCTGGTGCATGACATCCTGCGCCAGCGTTGCGAAACCATGGGGTGGGAAGTCCTGTATTCATGGGATGAACCGCTGATCGACCCCCACGGCAACCCGCGCCCGGCGGGCGGGCACGACCTGCTCATGGCCCGCGCACAGACCATGTTCGACCGCATGGGGGGTGATCTGGGCGCGTTTTTCGGCCTGATGCGTGATGGGGGCTATCTTGACCTGATGAACCGGCCCGACAAGGCGGGGGGCGGGTTCTGCACTTCCTTCCCCACGGTGGGCATGCCGTTCATCTTCGCCAACTTCAACGGCACGCATCATGACGTGAATGTCTTCACCCATGAAATGGGGCATGCCTACCAGAACTGGAAAAGCCGCGACCTGCCCGCCATTGACCTGTTATGGCCGACCATGGACGCGGCCGAGGTCAATTCCATGGCGCTGGAGTTCCTCACATGGCCGCATATCGACCTCATGGTCGAACCCGGCCAGGGGGAACGCTTCCGCCAGATGCACCTGATCTCCTCGCTGTCGTTCCTGCCCTATGGCGTGTGTGTCGATCACTTCCAGCACGAAATCTATGCCCACCCCGACATGACCCCCGCCCAGCGGCATGAAACATGGCGCAGGCTGGAGCGGCGCTACCTGCCATGGCGCGATTATGGCGGCCTGCCGCACCCCACGCAGGGCGGCCGGTGGCAGGCGCAGGGGCATATCTACCGCTCCCCGTTCTACTACATAGATTACGCACTGGCGCTGTGCTGCGCCATGCAGTTCTGGATCCGCAGCCGCAGCGACCCGCAGGGTGCAATGGCGGCCTATGTCGCGCTGTGCGCACAGGGCGGCGCGCAACCTTTTACGCGGCTGGTCCGTTCAGCAGGGCTTGCCTCCCCCTTCCAGCCGGGCGTGCTGGCCGATGTGGTCCGCACCGCGCGTGATATCCTGAACACCTGACGCCACGCGTTTGCCACCCCACCCGCAACCTGCACCCGACACCTTGCACCCATGGGGAAGAACATGACCACACCACCCGACCGGACGCAGTCAGTCGCGCGCACGCTCTACAAGACGCTGGGCGTGGTGGTGCTGACCGCGCTTTTCATGCTCAGCCTGCGGTTCAGCGCCACGGTGGCGGGCCTGGTGGACCGGCTGGCGGGCACCGGCCTGTGGCTGGCGGTCTATCGCCTGGCCGGGGCCAATGACGCCACCGGACAGGAGCGGCTGATCGTGATGGCCGTCGCCCTTGTATGCTGCCTGCTGGCCGTTGCCGTAGTGGAAGGGGTGGACCGGCTGGTCAACCGCCGCAGGACATCCGCATCATGACGGGTCACGCTGCCAGAAGAATGTCAGCTCATGCTTGTTGTGCCACAGGTGCAGCACATGGCCACCGGGAATGGCGGCGAAGGCCTCCGCCGTGTCGTGGTCGGTCTCGCCCTGGAATTTGATGGTCATGACAATGCGCGCCGCCCGCCCCGATGTGATCCAGCGCCGCGCCAGCGCCAGCAGGCGCGCGGGATAGGCGATAATATCGGAAAACAGCCAGTCCACCGGCGCGCAGCTTTCGGGGTCAAGCCCGAAGGCGCTTTCATACCGGCAGGTGACGTTGGGCAGGTCCGCCACATTCTGCGCCAGTGGTGAGCGGTCAATGGCCGTGACATGCGCCCCGCAACTTGCGGCCACCCATGTCCACCCACCGGGACAGGCCCCGAGGTCGAGGCAGGTCTCCCCCGCGACCGGCCACCGGCCAAGGCGCAGCAGAGCTTCCCACAGCTTGAGATAGGCGCGTGAGGGGGGATCGGTGCGGTTTTCGATAAAAGGCACCTCCCCGTTCACAAAAGGCGAGGACTTGGTGCGTGAAAACAGCATCCGGTCCGCCGCCAGCAGGGTCCATGCCCCCAGATGCGCCTCGGGCGCCGTGGCGGGAAAGGTGAAGGGCCGTGGCCGCAGCGGGGGCAGCGCCGCCGTGATCAGGGCGCTGCGCCGGTGCAGCATGGGCACATACCCCGCCCAGTTGCGCTGCACCGCACGCAGGATGCGCGCCGCCCCCTTGATGGACGGGACATCATGCACTTCCGGCTCATCCCACACCTCAAGCGCCCACAGGCAGGGCACCGGCGACATGGCGGACAGGGCCAGGCGGCCATGCCAGCACAGCGCTCCCGCCCCCTTTCGCGCCAGTTCCTGCTCCATGATCTCCTCGAACCCGGGGGGCGCCAGATAGGCCGCGCGCACGGGCCATGGGGGCTGCGTACATTCCACCTGTTGCGTCATGACCGGATCACACCCACCGCCAGCAGCAGCCATGCCAGCATGAGCATGCTGCCCCCGCTGGGCGCGATCGGGCCGGGATGGATGCCCCAGAACGCGGTCAGCCCCACACCCACGCTGAACAGTACGGTCCCCACCGCCATCAGGCACCCGGCAACGGAAATGCAGGCCCGGCACCCCTGCTGGATCATCAGCACCGAAATCCCGATCAGGGCCAGTGCGTGCCACATCTGCATCTGCACGGCCTGTCGCGCCATGTCACGCCCGCCCTCGGCAAAGAACTGGTCGGGCAGATGGGTGGTCAGTGCCCCCCCCATGACGGCGGTCAACGCGGCCAGCGCCGCAAAGAACAGAAGGAACCTGACAACAGTAGGCATTCGGGGTATCCGCAAAACATGATGACAACCCGCGGGGAACGCGGGCGGCCACCCTACCCTCACCACCGGCCCATCGTATAGGCCAGTGGCGCGCAATGCCGCCCTGACCGGAGCTGTCATGCCCGCGTATTAAATCACTGCGCTCGCGGGGCCTGCTGTCGGGTTTCGCGTTATTTCCGTAAATCCTGACGAATTTCGGCGGCTTCATCATCCTGCAGGAAACTTCAGCAATAATGCGGATTATTTACTCACATGCCGGGATCATTGTTAAATATTATACATCAAACGTGATGCATCATTATTCCCAATGTATGTCCGCACACACACTCACGGACTATACGATTGATATTAAATGATTTTTAATTCATTAAAAATGCCTGTCCGGGTGCCTTCCGGCACGGGGATCGCCTTTGTATGGCCGCGCAAAACTGATAAACTGCTTCCGCGATCAGTAAAACAGTCCGATTTTCACCCGTTAGGAAGACGATGACATGAGAAATTGCGCAGCCCTGTTCCTTTTTGCGTCTGTTAGCCTTCTTCCTGTCCTGGGCATGGCCGCCCCCGCGCCCAACACGGCCGAACCCGAACTGCCGCCGCTGACGGATTCCGATTCCACCTTTGCCGGGAATGTCTCGGCGCTGAACAGTTTTGAAATCACCATTTCCAAAATGGCGACAACACACGCCAAACGCCGCAAGGTGCAGGAACTGGCGGAAAAACTGCTGAAAGAACACACCGCCAACCAGAAAACCCTCTCTGCCCTCACCCTCAAACACGGCCTCGCCCTGCATGAGGAAATGAGTTCGGACGAGCAGCAGATCGCAGAGCATCTCGAGACCGAAAACGGTTCAAAATTTGAACGTGACTACCTCGACCTGCAGGCGCAGGCCTCAAGCGATGCGCTGGCCATGTTCCAGAACGAGGCAGAATCCGCCTCCGACCCTGACCTGAAGGCCTATGCCTCCGCCACGGCAGATAACCTGCAGACGCAACTGACCGATACGATGAAGCTTGGCGCGAACAAGCCAAGCCGCTGAAACCGCACGGGAGCCTGCAATGACCATCCGTATCGACCGTATCGTGACCCGTGGCGGGGATACGGGCCAGACATCGCTGGGCAATAGTGACCGCGTGGCCAAGGATTCCACACGGATCGAGGCACTGGGCGCACTGGATGAGGCCAATGCGGTCATCGGCCTGCTGCGCACCACCCTGCCCGTGGGACGCAATGCGACATTCATCGCGTGGGTTCAGGGGCTGTTATTTGATATTGGCGGTGTCATCTGCATGCCCGCCACGCCACCGCCGCCCCTGCCGCATGCGGCCACGGCGCTGGAGGCCATGGAAAACGAGATCGCGCGCCTGCGTGATGGCGTGCCCCCGCTGCGCAGTTTCGTCCTGCCGGGCGGCACGGTGCCGGCGGCCCATGCCCATCTGGCGCGTACGGTAGTGCGCCGGGCCGAACGGCGGCTGACAACGCTGGCGCGGCAGGAGGATATCGGCACCGACATTCCCGCCTGCATGAACCGCCTGTCGGATTACCTGTTCGTGCTGGGCCGTCACCTTAATGATGACGGGGCGAAAGACCTGACATGGCAACCTGCCTCTCCCCCGCCCTGAAGCGGGGGCACGCGGCCCTTAGCCCGGCAGGCGGGACAGGTGATCGCAGGCCAGTTCGGCCAGTTCTTCCTGCGGGGCGGTGACATCGAGTTCCAGCACCACCTCATCCTTCATGTCCGGCTCCTCCAGCGTTGCGAACTGGCTGTCGAGCATGGTGGCGGGCATGAAATGGCCGGTCCGTTCACGCAGGCGCGGTGCAATATCGTCCTTGCTGCCCTTGAGATAGACAAAGCATACATCCGCGCTGCCACCGGCAATACGCTCACGATACTTCCGCTTGAGCGAAGAACAGGTCACGATACCGCACTGCCCCTGTTCACCCCAGGCACGGACCTGCGCGGCGATACGGTCCAGCCATGGCGCACGGTCGGCATCGGTCAGGGGAACGCCCTGGCTCATGCGCGCAATGTTGTTGGCCGGGTGCAGGTCATCGCCTTCGATCAGGGGCCAGCCAAGACGGTCGGCAATAAGCTGGGCCACGGTGCTCTTGCCACAGCCTGAAACGCCCATGACGATCAGGACACAGGGTCTGCCTGCCTTCCTGAGGCGGTGCGAGAGGGAAACCGAAGCCGTATTCTGCTGTGTATCACACATTCCGTATCTGCCGGATAATGTCAGGGAAATCGATATCTCCCCTTATCTGGACCACAGGACGGGATGAATGCAAGTCCATGCCCCGATCAGGGCGGAAAAGGCGGCTGGTGGAAATCAATATATACGGGATGATTAAAAAATATTTTCATCGCGGCCATGAAAGTTCCCCTCCGGCACTTCCGGGGACCATCATGGCCACGCATTTTATTTGAAAAAACATTATGTCACGATAACTGGAGCAGCTATTTACTGACAACCGGCCCCTACCCCTTGCATTACGCAAGGAAAGGGCGTTATATCCCGAATTAATTATCAGAAAACAGCGCCATTAGAATATCGGGCATAGGAATAGATTCCTAAAATACGATTTTAGCCGCATTCCTCATGGCGCATTGAGTTATCGAGAGTTCTGCTGTGTCATCTTATAACGATTTTCTTTCCTTGCCCAAGGAAGAAGACCAGACCTCCCATCGGGATGAAGTAAATGAATCAGCATTCCGCCAGGCCCTTGAGCGGTTAGGCAAGGGGAAGTCCGCGCCCCGCAATGCAGATGGCGCGAAAAATCCCCAGGCCAAGACACGCGCCCCCCGTCAGGCCGACCCCGCGCAGCGCCGCCGAAAATTCGTGCAGGATGGGGATGTGCGGGTCGAACACCACTCCCTCGCCACGGGTCGCGCCACGCCGCGCGTCCTGCATGCCCAGCAGGAAGACCGGAGCGAGACCGAACACCTGCGCCACAAGGTACAGTTCGAACTGAAGCTGCGCGAACAGGCGGAACTTCGCCTATCCGAAGCGCAGAACCAGATCCGGTCGCTGACCACCCGTATCGGCCATGCCGATGTGATCGCGGCCGAGCAGAAGGAAAAGCTGGCCAGTCAGGCAAGCGAAATGCTGGCCCTGCGCGCAGAACTGTTCAACGCGCGGGAAGAAAACAACCAGCTGCGTGATGAACTGAACCGCCAGAAGACGAAGCTGCGTACAACCGAAACCCGCACGCGGCCCGCAGAAGACAAAACGGCGGACACCACGGATGCTGCACAGGACGAGCCGGAGCCCGTCAAGTGGTGGCTGCGCTGATATCCGTAACACCACCCTGCCGCCACGGCCGCCGGTAATACGCCCCCATGGATTCCAGTGATTCCCGGCCCAACCCTGCCGCGCGCCAGCGCCAGATCGGCCTTGTCATTGTCGCGACCTCCACCAGCGCCAGCCTGGCGCTGCTGGTGCTGCTGCCGCTGGCAAGCGGGCTGATCAACCTGCTGCGCGATATACTGGGGGTTCTGATCCTGCCCTTTTCCTTCATGTTCGGGCTGGGCGGCCAGATGGGGCAATCGCCCGCGCTGCTGCGCCTCCTGTCCGACATGGGCATGCAGACACAGATGCACCCGTGGCGGCTGGGCATTGCCGCCGTGCTGGAACTGCTGGCGGTTTTCCTGTTTGTCATTGCCGAGCGGCTGGGCGGCCGTATCGGCTATACGGGCGCGTGCCTGACAACCGCCGGGGCCATTGGCCTGTCCGGCCTGCCGCTGGGCATGATGCTGATCCCCGCCATCGTGACGGAGGGGGTTTTCCTGCTCTGCCCCCCCACGCCCGAGCCGGACTGACCGGCCCTCAGTTCAACCCTTCAACAAACCGTGCGATACGCGCGCAGGCTTCCTTCAGGATTTCATCGCTTGTGGCATAGGACAGACGCAGATACGGCCCCTGCCCGAATGCACTGCCATGCACCACGGCCACATGCTGTTCCGCCAGCAGGGCAATGGCGAAATCCTCGTCCGTTTCCAGCAACTGCCCCCCGGCGGTCGTGCGCCCCATGCACCCGGCCACGCCGGGATAGGCATAGAACGCCCCATGCGGCATGGCACAGGTCAGCCCCGGTATGCACCGCAGGGTCGAGACCACCAGTTCGCGCCGCCGGGCATAGACCGCGCGCATCTGCGCGATGATATCCGCAGGCCCGTCCAGCGCCGCCGCAGCCGCCGCCTGGCTTATGGAGCAGATGCCCGACGTGGCGCTGCCCTGAATGGCGGTCATGGCGCGGATAAGGGGCTGTGGGCCGCCCACATACCCCACGCGCCATCCGGTCATGGCATAGGCTTTCGACACGCCGTTCAATGTCAGGATGCGATCCTTCAGGTCGGGCGCGACCGCCGCGAGCGAGACATGCTGCGCCCCGCCGTAGATCAGGTGCTCATATATCTCGTCCGACAGGACATGCACCTGCGGGTGGCGGCGCAGCACCTCGGCCACCTCCTCAAGATCCTTCCGCCCCATGGTGCCGCCGGTCGGATTGTTGGGGAAATTGAGCACGAGCCATTTGGTGCGGGGCGTGATGGCTGCTTCCAGCGCGGCGGGGGTCAGGCGGAAGTCATCAGCCTCCAGACAGTCGGCATAAACCGGCGTGCCGCCAAATATACGCACGATCAGCGGGTAGCTGACCCAGTACGGCCGGGGGATGACAACCTCGTCCCCCTGCTGGACGGTGGCCATGAACGCATTGAAAATGACCTGCTTGCCGCCATTGGACACCATGATTTCGGCTGGCGTGTAGTCCAGCGCGTTCTCACGGGCGAATTTGCGGATGATGGCGGCCTTGAGCGCGGGCGTGCCATCAACGGGCGGATATTTTGTCTGCCCGTCCAGCGCGGCCCGGTGGGCGGCCTCGATCACGGCGGCAGGAGTCGCGAAATCAGGCTCGCCCAACGCAAGCGAGAGCACCTTTTCCCCCTGCGCGCGCAGGTTGCGCGCGCGCTGGGCCATGGCGATGGTGGCGGGAACGCCCAGCCGCCCCATCCGCCGCGCGAACAGCGGGTGGGCGCCGTCCCCTTCTTTTGGCATATCCCTGCCCCCTTAACGCAGGGCCGCGCAGAAACGCTGGATGCGCCGGCAGGCTTCCTTCAGGCTTTCGGTATCGGTGGCATAGGAAATACGGAAATGCCCGGCGAACATGAAGGCGCTGCCATGCACGGCGGCCACACCTTCCTCATCCAGCAGGGCGGTCACGAAGGCCTCGTCCGTATCGATCAGCGTGCCCCCCGCGCTGGTCTTGCCCAGGCAGCCGACCAGTGAGGGGAAGACGTAGAACGCCCCTTCCGGCACGGGGCAGTGCAGGCCCTCAGCCTCGTTGAGCATGGCCACCACAAGGTCACGCCGCGCCTGATAGGTACTGACCATGGTGCCGATGAAGTCCTGCGGGCCTGTCAGCGCCTCGACGGCGGCGGCCTGGCTGATCGAGCACGGGCCGGAGGTGGACTGGCTCTGCAACTTGTTCATCGCCCGCGTAAGCTGCACGGGGGCTGCCGAATACCCGATGCGCCAGCCGGTCATGGCATAGGCCTTCGACACGCCGTTCATCGTGACCGTGCGGGCACGCAGGCGCGGCTCGACCTCGACCACCGTGGGGGCGTGGAAACCGTCATAGACCAGCTTGTTGTAGATATCGTCCGTCAGGATCCACACATCGGGGTGACGGAGCAGCACGTCGCACAGCGCCCGCATTTCCGCGGCGGAATAGGCCGCCCCCGTGGGGTTGTTGGGAGAGTTGAGCAGGAGCCACTTGGTGCGCGGGGTGATCGCGGCCTCAAGGGCTTCGGGCTGGAGCTTGAAGCCATGTTCCGCGCCGCAGGGCACGATAACCGGCGTGCCCTCGGCCAGTGACACGATATCGGGATAGGACACCCAGCACGGGGCGGGAATGATCGCCTCATCGCCGGGGTTTATGGTCGCGACCATGGCGTTGTAGATGATCTGCTTGCCGCCGTTGGAGACGATCACCTCATCCCACGTGTAATCCAGCCCGCTATCGGCGTTGAAGCGTTCGGCAACCGCCCGGCGCAGCGCGGGCGTGCCCGCAACATCGGTATATTTGGTCTCACCCGCGGCAATGGCGCGCATGGCCGCCTGCTTGATCGTGTCCGGTGTGTCAAAATCCGGCTCACCGGCGGAAAGGCTGATAATGTCCTTTCCCGCCGCCTTGAGCGCACGCGCCTTGGTTGAGATGGCGATCGTCTGGCTGGGGCTGATCCGGTCCAGCCGGGCGGCGGTGAGATCCATGGCATCAAGATCCATAACAGTGAAAAACATCCGGCACGCTGCCGGGCGACGGGGGTGTAGCCTAGTGCGAACCCACAGCGGAGGAAACAGCGGATATGTGATCGGGCGCACCGGCCGCATTACATACCTGTTGCGGCGTCATGCCTGCCATCCGCATGGCACGCACGCTGAGTGCGCCATCACGCTTGGCCAGCCGCCGCCCCGTGGCGTCGCATAGCAGCGGATGGTGGCGGTAACGCGGCGCGGGCCAATCCATGATGTGCTGTAACAGCCGATGCAGCGCCGTGGCCGCCCTGAGATCCTGCCCACGCGTGACAAGGCTCACGCCCTGCAGCGCGTCATCATGCGTGACGCACAGGTGGTAGGAGGCAGGCACGTCCTTACGCGCCAGCACTACATCGCCGAACAGTTCGGGCTGGCATGGCTGTGCGCCCTCCCCCACTTCATGCCATGTCAGGCTCCGCGCGCCGGGCAAACCCAGGGCGCGCGCCATGTCCAGCCGCAATGCGTAGGGCGCACCCGCCGCCAGCAGTGCTGCGCGGCGGCCCGCATCCATGTTACGGCAGGTGCCGGGATAGACCATGGCCCCATCGGGCGCATGGTGCGGCGCGCCCGCGGCCTCCATGATGTCGCGCCGGGTGCAGAAACATGGATAGAGCAGCCCGCGCCCCGCCAGCGTATCCAGCACGCGGCGATAGTCATCCATATGCGCGGACTGGCGGCGCACGGGGCGTGGCCATGACAGGCCGAGCCATTCCAGATCCGTGTAAAGGTCGGCAATGAATTCGGGCCTGCAGCGCGTGGTGTCGATATCTTCCACCCGCAGCAGGAACGTTCCACCCGACTCCATGGCCGCGCGCCACCCCGCCAGCGCCGAAGCGACATGGCCAAGGTGCAGGTGCCCCGTCGGACTGGGGGCAAAACGGGTAATTTCTGTCATTCCCATGCCAAAACAGGTATATAGCAGAAAAACACCCGTATTTCCTCTTTTCATAGGGGCGCAGGCAGGCGCCCATGGCCCGGCTGGCATGGGTTGCCACGTCAGGCGGGGTCTGCAATTAATCTGGAAGTTACCTGACGACGACGCACTTCTACAGGCGTTCGCTTCGGAACAGAGTATGCCTGAGAACCGTGCGTCGGCATTCGGAAAGGAATGCGTCGTGCCCTGTGACAGTCAATACCTGCCCGCCCTGGTCCTGAACGCTGATTTCAGGCCGCTTTCCTATTATCCACTTTCCCTATGGTCATGGCAGGATACGATCCGCGCCGTATGGCTCGACCGCGTATCGGTGCTGAGCGAATATGACACGGTTGTCCGCTCCCCCACCCAGAGCCTGCGCCTGCCCAGCGTGATCGCGCTGAAGGACTATATCCCCACCGCCCGCAAACCCGCCTTCACGCGCTTCAACGTCTTCCTGCGCGACAATTTTTCGTGCCAGTACTGCAACACCCGCTTCCCCACGCAGGAACTCACGTTCGACCACGTCATTCCCCGCAGCAAGGGCGGGCGCACCAGTTGGGAAAATGTCGTGACCGCATGCAGCCCGTGCAACCTGATAAAGGGGTCGTACATGCCGCACCAGATCCGCATGTACCCCAGCCGCACGCCTGCCCGCCCCTCCAGCCGCAGGTTGCAGGAAAACGGCCGCGCCTTCCCCCCCAACTACCTGCATGAAAGCTGGCGCGACTATCTGTACTGGGATACCGAGCTGGAAAACTAGGCGGCAGCCTATCTGGTGTAGCTGTAGTTGTACTGGTCCGCCAGCTTCTGCAGGTCCGGCGCGCCACGCAGGTTGAGCGGCAGCGGATGCGTGTTCTTGTTCGTGGCGAAGATGACGTTGTGGTCGCTCATGCGCTGGCAGGTATTGGCGGCGATGGGAAAGCTGAGCTGCATGGCCGTGCCCATCTGCTCACGCAGGCATTTTACGTCGCTCTGGAACGGTTTACGCCCGATTTCCGGTGTGCATGCGCCCAGCACAACCAGGCCGCATGCCAGCAGCCCGAGCCGGACGGGCAGTTTTTCCACAAGTTTCAGCTTCATCTCGACCCCGTCGCTTAAGCGGCCACGACACTGCCACGAAAGTGCCCGCCGCGATAGGGGACATGACCACGGTGTCCGCGCCGCCGTGCCTGTAATGCATGGGTGCCTTACGTGAAATGCCGGTTACGGAAATCGGTCCAGACCGAAAGGAAATACAACAATCCGTGCATAGGTATTATCTGACTGCATAGGTGATATTACCGTGAGCCGGATGACAGATGGCGGTTATATTGCCACCCTCACTCGTTATTCTGATTTTTTTTAAATCATGCGTGATATATAAGAATTACAAATACAGGACCACCTGACTGTAAATTTGCTTCAGGATTGCGTATGCCTGTCGCGCATTGTCACCGTCCCCCATCGATGCCTGAGGTAGAAGAATGAGATTACTGGCCGTCCATCCAAGCTCACTCATGTACACAAAGGTCTTCCTGCGTCTTGAACCGCTGGGGCTTGAACTGGTTGCCGGTGCCGCGCGCAACAAGGGACATGAGGTGGACATCATCGACCTGCAGGTCGAAAACCACGCGGATTACTGGGAGCGCATCGAGAAGTTCCGGCCGCACGCGGTCTGCTTCTCGGGCAACTACCTTGCCAACGTCCCCGAAATCATTGACCTGTGCAAGGAAACCCGCCGCCGCCTGCCCAATGTGTTCCTGTTCATGGGCGGACATTCCATCTCGTTCATCGCGCGCGATGTGCTCTCCCTGTCCGACGGGGCGGTCAACTGCGTCCTGAAGGGTGAAGGCGACGCCACGGTCGGCCTGCTGCTTGAGGCATGGGAACAGGGCCGCGACCTGACCACCGTGCCCGGCGTGGTGACCATGGATGGCGAAGGCCCGCCGCCGATCTTTGTTGAGACGCTGGATGAAGTCCGCCCCGCGCGTGACCTGCTGCGCCACCGCCGCAAATACTTCATCGGCACGCTGGACCCGGCGGCCTCCATCGAGTTCGCCCGTGGCTGCCCGTGGGACTGCACGTTCTGTAGCGCATGGACGTTCTATGGCCGCTCCTACCGCACCGCCAGCGCCGAGGTGATTGGCGAGGAACTGCAGGAAATCAAGGAACCCGGCATCTTCATCGTGGATGACGTGGCCTTCGTTCATGCCGAACACGGGCTGGCCATCGCCAACGAGATCAAGCGCCGCAACATCCAGAAGGAATATTACCTTGAAACCCGCGCGGACGTTCTGCTGCGCAACAAGGAAGTCTTCCGCGTCTGGAAGGAAATCGGGCTTAGCTACATCTTCATCGGGCTGGAAGCGGTGGATGCCGAGGGGCTGAAGCGGTTCCGCAAGCGTGTCTCGATGGATCGCAACTTCGAGGCGCTGGATTACGCCCGCTCGCTGGACCTGATCGTGGCGATCAACCTGATTGCCGACCCGTCATGGGACCGCGAACGCTTTGAGGTGATCCGCCAGTGGTGCCTCGAGATTCCGGACATCGTGAACATCTCCGTCACCACCCCCTATCCCGGCACCGAGATCTGGGAGAGCGAGTCCCGCAAGCTCACCACGCGTGACTACCGCCTGTTTGACATCCAGCATGCCGTGATGCCGACCACCCTGCCGCTGCAGGAGTTCTATGAGGAACTGGTCAAGACCCAGCAGATCCTGAACAACAAGCATCTGGGCTGGAGCGCGATCAAGGACACGCTTGGCATTGCACTGCGCCTGGCGCTGCGCGGGCAGACCAACTTCCTGACCATGATCTGGAAGTTCAATTCGGTCTTCAACCCGAAGCTGCAGATGGCCGACCACGCGCAGAAGCCGAAATATGAAATGCCGCTGAAGCCGGAAGGCACCGACCAGAAGGTCGATCGCAAGACGCTGTATGTGCATGGCCCGGCTGGCCGCAAGTCGCGCAAGCTGGATGATGATACCGAAAAGTTCGTGGATGAAACCCGCATGAGCACGGTTGACTGACCGCGCGGACCACACTGAATAGAAAAAGGCCGGTTGCCCATGCACCGGCCTTTTTTCTTGTCTGGCATCCGGGTGGAGTCCTGAAGGGGGAGGCCACTGGCCTTTCCCCGATACCGGTGGAAGGAACTGGCTCCCTTCCCCCGGTTATGGCCTGCGGATAAAATCCGATGGCGGTTCAATCCGTTCATCTATGCTCCCGGCACGGGTCGCCTCGCCCCGTAGTTACAGAAACATCACGTTGTTTTTGTATAAGGGGCGATAATATAAATGAACGGGATACGGTTCAGGTGGCAGGCTGTCTGGAAAACCTGCACGTGGGAACTTTTTCAGGAACGCACCGGGTAACGCCGCCTTTTTGAAAAAGGCGGCACCCAAAAACTTCTATTTTTTATCAGCGAGTTGTTTCTGCGTGTCTTATGAGACCGGCAACGCCGCCGCGGCCTTGCGGATGGCCTGCGCCATGGCTTCCACCCCGTTGCCGCGGTTGGTGGACAGCGCCTGCACCAGCCCCAGATCCCGCAGGAAATTCGGGTCGGTAGCCAGTATTTCCTCACGGCTGCGACCGGAATAGACCCGCAGCAACAACGCCACCAGCCCGGACACGATGGCCGCATCCGACGCCCCGGCCAGGTACAAAAGACCATCCCTGGGCTGCACTTCCATCCACACCTGACTCTGGCAGCCCGGCACGCGATGGGCGTCGTCCTGCCACTGTGGCGGGAAAGGCGGCAGCTTGCGGCCCAGTTCTATGATGTACTGGTAGCGCTGCATCCAGTCATCAAACAGGGCCAGTTCATCACCAATCTCGGCAATGGCATCAGCGGCGGTATCATCCTCGGGCTTTACGAAGGGATCGGTCATCATCTTTCCTGTTACGCATGAGATCGGTCCGGGCAGGGAATACGCCCCGCCCGGCCATGGCCCAGCCTGCCGCCTTACAGGATAAAGCGGCTCAGATCACCCTTGCTGGCCAGTGGGGCGACCTTCTCGCGCACATCGGCCACATCAATGACCACGGCCTGCCCCGCACGGTCGGCGGCGGTGAAGGAGACCTCTTCCAGCAGGCGCTCCAGCACCGTGGCAAGACGCCGCGCACCGATATTCTCGACACGCTCATTGATGTCCGCCGCCAGTTCCGCCAGCGCGTCAATCGCATCATCGCTGAAGGACAGCGTGACCTTTTCCGTGCCCAGCAGTGCCACGTACTGCTGCAGCAGCGAATGTTCCGGCTCGGTCAGGATGCGGCGCAGGTCTTCCCGCGTCAGCGATGCCAGTTCCACACGGATCGGCAGGCGGCCCTGCAGTTCGGGCAGCAGGTCGGACGGCTTGGCGATATGGAACGCGCCGGATGCGATGAACAGGATATGGTCCGTGCGCACGGGGCCGTATTTGGTGGAAACGGTCGTCCCCTCGATCAGCGGCAGCAGGTCGCGCTGCACCCCTTCACGCGATACATCCCCACCCCGCGTGCCCCCTTCGGACGCGCGGGCGCAGACCTTGTCGATCTCATCAAGGAAGACAATGCCATGGTCCTGCGCATGGATGACGGCCTCGCGCGTCAGCGCATCGGTATCGAGCATCTTGTCCGCTTCCTGCCGGATCAGGGCGGCGCGGGCGGCGGCGACCGTCATGCGGCGCTGCTGCGGCATGCGGTTCATGAAGCCCTTCATCATGTCGGAAAAATTGATGACGGTACCCGGCGTCATGTTCGGCATGTCGGAAGGTGACGGGCCACCGGCCTCGGCAATCGAGATCTCGACTTCCTTGTTCTCAAGCTCGCCCGCGCGGAGCATGCGCCGGAACTTGTTCTTCGTCTCGGCGGAAGCCCCCTCGCCCACCAGCGCGTCCAGCAGCAGGTTTTCGGCAGCCAGTTCGGCCTTGGCCTCCACATCCTTGCGGCGCAGGTCGCGCAGCATGTTGATCGAGACTTCCACCAGGTCGCGCACGATGCTTTCCACATCGCGGCCCACATATCCCACTTCGGTAAACTTGGTGGCCTCGACCTTCAGGAACGGGGCCTGCGCCAGCTTGGCCAGGCGGCGCGCAATCTCGGTCTTGCCGCAGCCGGTCGGCCCGATCATCAGGATGTTCTTGGGCACGACTTCTTCACGCATCGCATCGGGCAGTTGCGCGCGCCGCCAGCGGTTGCGCAGCGCGATGGCGACGGCACGCTTGGCGTCCGTCTGGCCGATGATGTAGCGGTCGAGTTCGGATACGATCTCACGCGGGGAATGATTGGGAATTTCCATTACGCCGCTCCCTCCTGCGTGTCCGTGCCCAGTGTCTCCACAATGACGGAATGGTTGGTATAGACACAGATATCACCGGCGATTTTCATGGACCGGCGTGCGATATCCACCGCCCCGAGTCCCTCGATCCCCAGCAGCGCGCGCGCGGCGGACAGCGCGTAATTGCCGCCCGAGCCTATGGCGATGATGCCATCCTCCGGCTCCAGCACGTCACCATTGCCGGTCAGCGTAAAGGAACGCTCGGCATCCGCCACGGCCATCATGGCTTCCAGCCGCCGCAGATAGCGGTCGGTGCGCCAGTCCTTGGCCAGTTCGACACAGGCGCGTTCAAGCTGGTTGGGATAGCGTTCAAGCTTGTTTTCAAGCCGTTCCAGCAGGGTAAAGGCATCTGCCGTGGCCCCCGCGAAACCCGCCAGTATCTGCCCCGTGGGGCCGATCCGGCGCACCTTGCGCGCATTGCCCTTGATAACGGTGGCGCCCAGCGTCACCTGTCCATCGCCAGCCATGGCCACCTGGCCTGCGCGCCGGACACACAGAATGGTCGTACCATGCCACCCGATCGGGTCATGGGAGGATGAATGATGATCTTGCATGGTGATAGAGATAAAACCTTCTCCTGACAGCGCAAGGGGCATCCGCCCCATGCAGGCATGTCCTCATGCCTCCTGCGCGGTACGGTTCATGATCCGGTCGATATGGGTGGCAAGGTCGGCGCGGGTGAAGGGTTTGTGCATGACATCGGCGCTGCCCGCGGGCAATGCGCCCGCATTGGCGTAGCCGGTCAGGTACAGCACGCGCAGGCCGGGGCGCAGGGCCTGCAGGCGATGCGCCGTCTCGAGTCCGCCCATGCCCGGCATCATGACATCCATGATCACGAGGTCGATCGGCCCCACGCCCTCCTCCATGGCGCGCACGGCCTCGGCGCCGCTGGCATATTCACGCACGTCATGCCCGCGCGCACGCAGGAACCCTGCCGTTACCGCCCGCACCCCCGGTTCGTCATCCACCACCATCACGTGCAATACCCGGTCCGTCTCCCCCTCGCCCGCGACGGCAGGGCTGGTGGCAGCCGAAGTGTCATTTTCCACCGCACCGGCCTGCACGGGCAGGCACAGGTCAACCCGCGTACCCTCTCCCGGCTGGCTGCGCACCTGTACCTCGCCACCCACATGGCGGATGAAGCCATAGATCATGGACAGCCCCAGCCCCGTGCCACGGCCCACATCCTTAGTGGTGAAGAACGGCTCGAACACCCGCGCCAGCGTCTCGGGCGACATGCCAACGCCCTGATCTGTCACGGAAACCATGACATACCTGCCGGGCACAAGGTTGGTGCCCGCCACGATTTCCTTCACCCGTTTCAGCCCGGTGGAAACCCGGATCACGCCGCCACCGGGCATGGCGTCCACCGCGTTGATGCACAGGTTGAGCACCGCCAGTTCAAGCTGGCCCGCATCCGTATTGACCGGCGGCAACATCCCGTCCGATGCGGCGGTATCCACCACGATGGTACATGGCGCGCCACCATCCTTGCCCTGCCGGGACACAACCGTCTGGGCCAGCAGGTCCTTCATGCCGTGCAGCAGGGCATTCACATCCACCGGCTCAAGGCTCAGGTCACGCGGACGGCTGAAATTGAGCAGCCGCCGTGTCAATGACGCCCCGCGCTGGGCGGCGGCGGCGGCATTGTCCAGAAGCCGCGCCATCGGTCCGTCTTCCGGTCCCATGTCGCGCACCAGTTCGAGCGACCCCAGCACGGCGGTCAGCAGGTTGTTGAAATCATGCGCGATCCCGCCCGCCAGCGTGCCCAGCGCCTGCATTTTCTCCGCCTGGCGCAGCCGGGCCGCCATTTCCTGCTGGCGCGTGACGTCGCGGTTGATCACGACGGAGCATGCCGTGCCATCCCCCAGCGCGCCCAGCACCACGCGCGTAATCTCACGCCACCGCCCCTGCGCGCCACCGCGTATGTGGGCGGGCAGTTCAAAAGTCTCCTCGTCCCGTCCCTCGGCCAGCAGGCGTTCCTGTGCTGCGCGGATGATGGGCAGGAGTTCGGCGTCGCACAGTTCCTCCTCCGTGCGGCCCAGACAGGCGGCGATGTCGCGGCCATAGAAATCGGCCGCCTGCTGGTTGATGCGGATGAACCGGCCCTGCGCGTCCTTGAACCCCAGCCCCGAGCGCAGGTTGTCCAGCAGCCCGTGCAGCAGCATGCGCTCGGTGCGCAGTTCACGTTCCAGCCGGTGGTAATCCGCCGCCTGCACGATCATGGCGCGCAGGGCGTCGGGGTCCCATGGCTTGTGGGAATAGAATGAAATCCGCCCCTGGTTCAGCGCCGCCGCCACCGCGCCGATATCGGCATAGCCCGTGAGCAGGATCGCCTGCGCGTCACAGGTCTCCCGCGCGCGCGCCAGCATGACATCTCCCCCCATCTCGGGCATGCGCTGGTCGGATACGATCACGTCCACATCATTGCGGGTGGACAGGATTTCCAGCGCCGCGATGGGCGATGTGGTGGACAGGACGGTAAACGTATCTTCAAGCAGGTCCGTCAGAGCGACAAGGATTTCCGCCTCGTCATCCACCAGCAGCACAACGGGGCGCGGCTGTACCGCAGGTTCGGTATTCATTGGTCTGTAACTCCCTGCCCCTGCGCGGGACGCGGTGGTTCATGCGGTGCCCGGCCGGCCGGGTCGGACGGTGGCGGCCCCGGCGGCAGGCTCTCACCGCTCGGGCCGGGGTTCCACGGTACGGAAATGGTGAAGCGCGCGCCACCCTGCGGCGCCCGCCCTACCGAAAGGCTGCCATGATGCGCCTGCACCACACTGTAGGCGATGGCCAGCCCCAGCCCGGTTCCCGCACCCACCGGCTTGGTTGTAAAGAACGGCTCGAAAATACGTTCCTGCACATCGGGCGCGATGCCGGGGCCGCTGTCGGTAATGACGAAGACATAACTGTCCTGCCCGCCTTCTTTGTGCGCAAGGAAGGTATGGATCTCGATTTCCCCCTCCGCGATGCCGCTGCGGGCGGACATGTCCTCGGGCTGGGCGGCCAGGATGGCATCGGCGGCGTTGCTGATGATGTTCATGATGACCTGATTGAGCAGCGCCGCCTGACAGTACAGCCGCTCCGGCGCTTCATAACGCCGCCGGACCACGATGCCGCTGCCCAGCTTCTGGGTCAGGAGCGCCATGACCGTTTCCAGCGCTTCGGGCACGTCGATCAGCTGGAACAGCCCTTCATCCAGCCGGGAGAATTTGCGCAGGTTCAGCACAAGGTTCTGGATGCGCCGCAGCCCCATGTTCATGGAACCCACGCGGTCACGGCACTTGTTCAGTATGGCCTCGCGCTCCGGCTGGCCCGCATCGGTGCAGGTGGCCTCCATGTCCTTCAGCCGTTCCAGCCCGCGCGCCACCGTATCCTTGTGCGCAAGGATGAAGGCGAGCGGGTTGTTGATCTCATGCGCGATCCCGGCCACCAGTTCACCCAAGGACGCCATCTTGGCGGTCTGCACCAGCTTGCCCTGTGTCTCGATCAGTTTGCGGTTGGCGTCGGCCAGTTCGCGGTTGGCCTGTTCCAGCGCCTCCGCCAGCGATGCCTTGGAGGCAATGGCTGCCGCCTGCGCGCGTGCGCTCCGGACCGCGACCTCACGCGCCTGGCGCTCCATCTCGATCCGGCGCACGTCATCCTGCAGCAGCTTGCGCCGCACCAGCACGCGGATGCGCAGCGCAAGCGCCGCAGGCCCCACATCGCGTGAGACGAGATCATCTATCCCCGCCTCGAACACGCGGGCCGAAAACGCGCGCGCATCCGGCCGGGGGCCGCCATCCACCCCGAGTATGCGCGGCGGCACGTTGCCCGAGAGCAGGTCTTCCTGCCGCCATCCATCCAGCCTGCGGCAGACTTCCAGCCCGTCGAATTCATGGCATGCCAGATCAATCACCACGCAGTCGGGCATGTGGTCGGGGTCATGCAGCAGGGAGGGCTCCAGCCGCTCGGGGTCATGGCAGAGCGTGACGATATGCCCGTCACGCCGCAACTGCCCGATCAGTTCCGGCACCGCCTGCTGCTGTGCGGGTTCGGGGGCGATGACCATGATGCGTGCGCGGCGGAAGACACGTTCGGGCCGCAGGCTGGGCGCATGGGCCGCGTGCTCGCGCAAAAGCGCGCGGATGCGGAAGACGATCAGTGCGGGGTCCGAGGATTTGGGGATGTAGGCATCCGCCCCGCTCTCCAGCCCTTCACGCTCCAGACCCGGCTCGATCCCCTCCGTCAGGATCAGGACGGGGATGGTGCGCGTCACCGCGTTCATGCGCAACTGGCGGGCAAGCTGGCCGCCATTCATGCCCGGCAGGTGATAGTCCGCGATCACCAGCCCCGGCAGGCGCTCATCCAGCGTATCAAGCGCTTCCTCGCCACTGGCCACGCGATGGACGTGAAAGCCGTGCCCTTCCAGCATGCGGCGGATGCGCAGCGCCTGCGTGTCCGAATCCTCGACCAGCAGCAGCGTGTCCGGGTCATCCTTTCCATTGGTCAGGGACATGGGGAGGTCATCATCCTTCCTGAAGTCTGTCGGCCGGTGTCTGGCCGCCTGCCAGAAGCCGGAGGATATGCGGGCCGATTTCATGCACCGGCAGGCTTATGCACGCGGCCCCTGCCTGCTCGGCGGCGCCGGGCATGCCGTGGATGACCGAGGTACTGCGGTCTTCCGCAATCGTGTAGCCACCGCGTGCGCGGATGCGGCCCAGCCCCTCCACGCCGTCTTCCCCCATGCCGGTCAGCAGCACGCCGAGGCCATCGGCCCCGAATACGCGGGCAACGGAGGAAAACAGCACATCGGCCGAAGGGCGCTGCCCCTGCACCTGCGCTTCATCATGCAGCACGACCTCGCCGCGCGTGCCCACCGTCATGTGCCGGTTGCCCGGGGCCACCAGCACCCGCCCGCGCGCCAGCGGCGTTCCGTGCCGCGCCAGCATGACCGGCATGGGCACCTGCTGGTCCAGCCACTGGGCGAAACCTTCCATGAAAGGTTCGCCCATATGCTGCACCAGCACCACCGGCAGCGCGAAATCGGCCGGCAGGTCACCCAGCACGCGCGCAAAGGCGGTCGGCCCGCCGGTGGAGGCGGCAAGGGCAAGGATACGGGGGTGGATATCAAGCGGGCGGGTCCAGACATCTGGCCGGGGCGATGGTTCGGCCTGCACCATGCGGCGGCGGATGACCGGCACCTGGCTCATGATATAGAGCTGCGTCGCAATGCCCTGCGCCGTGGCCCCCGTGCCCCCGCTTGAGAGGCCCTGCGGCTTCTCGACAACCGCCAGCGCGCCCGAGCGCAGCGCGTTCATGGAAACCTTGGTGGCCTCATTCCCCACCGTATCGCTGACAATCACGATGGGCGTGGGAAAATGCGCCATGATCTGCCGCGTGGCTTCCAGCCCGTCCATGCCGGGCAGGCAGATATCCATGGAGATCACATCGGGGCGCAGGTGCGGGACAAGGCGCAGGGCTTCTTCCGCCGTTTCCACGGCCTGAAGCAGTTCAAGGCGCGGGTCGCTGGCCACCACGCGCATGAGCAGGTGGCGCAGCACCGCCGAATCTTCCACGATCAGCACGCGGCGCGGGGGCTGGGGCGTGAGCGTGCTCACAAAAGTCCCCTTATGGTGTCGATCAGTTCGCCCTGATCAAATTTCTGCTTGGTCAGGTAGGCACGCGCGCCCCCTTCCATGCCCCGGCGCACGTCCTCGCCCTCGTCACGCGATGTCATGAGCACCACCGGAATATCCGCCAGATGCGGATCGGCCCGCATGGCCGCCAGCAGGGCGAAGCCATCCATGCGCGGCATTTCCACATCCGTCACCACCACATCGACATGCCGCGTGGACTGCTGGAGCTGCGCCAGCGCCTCCTCCCCATCCACCGCAAGGCAGACATCATAACCATGGGACTGGAGGATCGTTTTCTGCAATGTCCGGGTCGTGATCGAGTCATCCACCACCATGACCAGCGGCGCATGGCGCACCGGGGTCACGCGGGCGGCCTCGTCCACATCGCTGAAGCGCACCGTCCCGCCATTGCCGCGCAGCCGCCAGCGCGCGAACAGCCGGTCGGGGCTGAGGACAAAGACCGGCTGGTCCTCCCGCGGCCACGCGATGCCGGGGACCAGTTCACTATCAAGCCCCACCGCCGTGGCATCCGACACCAGCAGGGTGCGCACGTCCACCATGCGCTCGACCGCAAAGCCGCAGCGCACGCCATCAACCTCCATCACCGCGACGCTGACCGCACCGTCGCGCACCGGCAGGGGCGCGTCCTCATCACCCACAAAGGCCATGAGCGGGACCAGCGGCACCAGTTCTTCCGCCTGCTGCGTGGCCTCGGGCGCAGGCCGGACCCCATCGGGCGGGTGCGGCACCACGCCAAAGGGCAGGCCATTGAGCATGCGGATGTCCTCGCGCCGGATGCGCAGCAGGTGGCGGATGACCCGCCCCGGCAGGCCCAGCGTCTGGCCCGCGTTTTCCACCAGCAGCACCGTGCGCTGCCGCTGCGAGACCGGCACGGTCAGCGTGACCGTGGTGCCGGCGGGCTGGCGCTGTTCCATGCGCACGGTGCCGTGCAGCGCGCGCGCCGCCTCGGCCACGACCGACAGGCCCACCCCGCGCCCGGCCAGGCTGTCGGCCTGCCCGCGGGTGGAAAACCCCGGTTCGAACACACGCGCCAGCAACTGCCGCGCATCTAGCGGCGCATCGGCATGGACCAGCCCCTGCCCCGCCGCGCGCGCGGCAATGGCGCGCAGGTCCGGCCCGCGCCCGTCATCACTGACCGCGACCTGAAGCCGCACCCCGGTCAGGGTGACGGAAATGGTGATGTTGAGGCGTTCCGACTTGCCCGCCTTCAGCCGCTGGGCGCGTGTCTCGTACCCATGGACGATGGCATTACGCACAAGGTGGATGACCGGGTCGCGCAGCGCCTGCATCACGCGCCGTTCGGTCTGCACGCCCATGCCGTGCATATGCACGTCCACCCCGGCTTCCGGCCCGCCATGCTCACGCGCGATGCGCCGCGCCATGGGGGCAAGCGAGCCGAACACGCTTTCCGCCGGGACAAGGGTGACGGCATGCACTTCCTCCCCCAGCCGCAGGAGCGCGCGGTCGATCTGGCCCGCCATGAGTTCACGCTCACGCCCCACCGCCATGAGCCTGCGTGTCATCCTGCCGAATTCGGCCACCGGGTCGGCGCGCATGCGTTCGGGCGCGTGCATGACGGCGCGTGAATCCGCCAGCAGGTCCATCACCCGCGCCCACAGCCGCTCGTGCCGGTCCGCCACCGACATGAGGTCATGCACGGCCGAGGCCAGCGCATCGAGCCGTGCGACAGGCACCTGCACATAGGCCGCGTTATCGGCCGGTGCGGGCGCTTCGGGGCGTGTGTCCTCCTCCGGCGGCGCCGATGTCATGATCAGGTCGATCTCATCAAGCGTGTCGGTAATGGCCCTGAGGTCATCCGCATCCGGCAGGGCGCTGGCGGCCAGCAGGGCGGACAGGCGGTTTTCCAGCGTGTGCGCCACGGTTTCGACTGCGGGCAGTTCCACCGCGCGGGCCGCGCCCTTGAGCGAATGGACACGGCGGAATATTTCCGCCACGTCGCGCCGGTCCGCGCAGCCGGACGCCACCACGGCCCTGATGGCGCGCAGGTGGTCGCGATATTCCGCGTCAAATACCGCCAGCAGTTCGTCCCGAAGGCTTTCCACGGCCTTGCCGTCAGGTCCGGTAACGTGCGGAGATGGTCAGCAACTGCTTGGACAGCTTGCCAAGGTTGCTGGCCGAGACCTCCAGGTTACGGGTGCCGGCCGATGTCTGCTGGCTGGCCTGGCGGATGCTCTGCAGCGCCGTCATAACCTGTTCGATCCCGATCTGCTGCTGGTTGGTCGAAGCCACGATCTGCTGGAAGGCATGCACCCCTTCCTCGATGCCGCCGGTCATGCGCTCGATGGTGCGGTAGGCGATGTCGGTCCGTTCCCGACCGGCGGAAACGCGCTTGACCGCCTCCTCCGTCAGCATGACGGAGGTGTTGATGCCGCGCTGGATGTCACCCAGTATGGCGCGGACATTCTGCGTCGCGTCACGCGACTGGTCGGCCAGGATCTTCATCTCGGCCGCCACCACGGCAAAGGAGCGGCCATGCTCGCCCGCCGCAGCCGCCTCGATCGCGGCGTTGAGCGCGAGCAGGTGCGAACGCTCCGACAGGTCATTGACAGTGGCGATGATCTCGCTGATCGCCTCGGTCCGTTCGGACAGCGCCACGATGTTCGAGGCCACGGCCTCGGCCCCGTCATGGGTATGGGCCATGGCGCGCGCGGTTTCCTCCACCGCCTCAAGCCCGCTGGCGGAGCTGTGGACGATCACCTCCGCCGAGGAAATCACCTCCCGCGCGCGCTTGCTGATCTGCGCGCCCGAATGGGTGATCTCGTCCACCGTGGCCGCCGTTTCCTGCACGGCGGCGAACTGTTCTTCCACGCTTGCGGCCTGCTGCTGCGTGGAGGCGCGGATCTCGGCCACCGCCGTATCAAGGTTCTGCGTCACCTCGCCACTCTGCCGCGCGATTTCACGCAGGCCGTCGATCATGCGGTTCAGGCCCGCGGCAAGACGGGCGACCTCGTCACGTTCCTCGCCCATGCCGCCCACCTTGGCGCGCGTGGCCAGGTCACCCTGCCCCACGCGCTCCATCACGTGCATGATGGAGGAAATCGGCTCCATAATGGAGCGCCGTGTCCAGAACGTGACGATCAGCGCCACGACAACCGCCAGCCCCATGCCGATGGCAAGCGAGCGGCGGCTGTAGTCATAGGATGCGGCCCCCTGCGTTTCCGCCACCTGCACGCCGTGGTCCAGCAGGGAGGCCGCCCGGCTGACCAGCAGGTCGATGGACTGTTCACGGCTGTCTATGCGTGACGCCTGTTCGCGCACGCTGGCGTCATTGGCCGCGCGCATGGCCTGGAACAACATGCCCGCCGCACGCGTATCCATCTGGAACTGGCCGGAAATATCGCGCAACTGCGCAGCGACGGTATTGAACATGTCGCGCTGGTCATCGCTGCGCGCCAGGCGTCCGGCTTCCTCCGCGCGGGACAGCACGCCCGCCAGCAGGCCCTCGGCCTCACGCGCCTTTTCATCCCATGCGGCAATGGCGTCTTCCAGCACGGCGGGCGCGGTTTCGAAATCATGCGCGTAGTAATGCGCAAGGATGGCGAGGCGGCGCGCCACCAGGTCGTTCTCGTTGGCGCGGATATGCGTCAGTTCGCGATAGACCGACAGATCGCGCGTGACGATGAGGGTCATTTCATCACGCACCTCACGGATCTGCCCCAGTGCGTAGATCCCCAGCGAGACCAGCAGCAGGACACCGACCATGAAGCCGAACAGCAGGCGATTGGCGATTGTCACGGGATTTCACACTCCGACATAACGGGAAGAGAACAGGCGCGCGGGGTCGATAACGGTCAGGCTGCGCCCATCGGGCAGGCGCGCCTGTGGAAAGCCCGAGGGCGTGAGCGGGGTGGGCGTGCCCGCGATTTCCACCGTGCCGGTGGCCGCCGTGGCCAGCAGGGCGATCCGCCCCAGCGGGATGCTGGAGACCGAACGCAGCAGCAGCATCACCCCCGGCCTGTCCAGCCGCGCGCCCCCCAGCAGTACCGACAGGTCGAACACCGTATACAGGTCACCCTGATAGCCATGCACGCCCTGCACGCCGGGCGGGCAGTCGGGCCTGCGCGGCATGTCGCTCCAGACCGGGTCGGTCACGCGCAGCACGGCATGCAGGTCCACCCCGCAGCACTGCCCGGCAAGGTCGAGCATGACCAGCGGGCGGCGGGTCGTGGCCTGCGTATCATCCTGCCCGCGTGCGGCCATGATGCGCGCGCGTTCGCGAAGCACGCGCCGTGCAAAGGCGTCACTGCTGCCCGTGGGGCGTTCTATGCCACCGGCCGTCATGATGAAATCCGTGCAGCCCGGATGGCGGGCGCATCGCCAATCTGGCGTACAAGCCGCAGCAGGCCGCCTGCCGTCAGCCCGTCACCATCAGGCAGGACCATGTCCGGCGGGCAGCGGCGGACAAGATCGACCATCTGCTGGCGCAGCCTGCGCGCCTGCGCCCATCCGCCACTTTCCTCTAGCATGCGCGACAGGTAGCAGCGCGCCATGACATGGTCACGGCACAGGTAGATGACGCGGCGAAACGACTCCTCGGCCTGCAGGAGCGACCCCTCGCCCCACGCCAGCACGGCAAACAGGAAATGGATGCGGGCATCGACCGGGTGGCGGGCAAGGTAGTCGCGGCACATCTCCATACCACGCCGTACATGGCCGCTATCCGCCACGCGGCGGATCTCGGTGGCGATGGTTGTGCTGTCCACCACCGGGGCGGGTGGCAGGGCCGGAACGGGGGCGCGGCGTGGCGCGGCGGGCGGCCCCGCCAGCACGGGCTGCCGGGCCACATCCTGCCGGGGGCCGGAGCGGGGGGCGCAAAAGGCCAGCGTGCCGGGCAGGCGCACGGTGTCAAGAAACGGGCTGAAATCGGATACCGGCTCCGAATGCCCCTGCAGCAGCCAGCCTTCGGGGGCAAGGCGGTCCGCCATGGCGCGCACCAGACCTACCGCCTGCGCCTGCGCGAAATAGATCAGCACGTTGCGGCACAGGATCAGGTCGAACGGACCGGCGGGACCGCCATCGGGGCGCAGCAGGTCAAGGATGTTGCCGTAGCTGAAGCTGACCATGCGGCGGTAGCGTTCGTGCAGCCGCCATGCGCGCCCGCCCGCCGGGACAAACCATTCCTGCCGCTGCCCGGGCGGAATGTCGCGCAGGGTCCACGCACTGAATTCCGCCCGCCGCGCCTGTTCAAGGGCGCGCGTGCTGATATCGGTGCCCAGGATTTCGATATGCCAGTCCGCCACCGTCATGCCTGCCTCCTCCAGCAGGCGTGTCAGCACGATGGCGATGGAATAGGGTTCGGCCCCGTTGGAGCAGCCGACACTCCATACCCGCAGATGCCGCGTCGCCTCCGCCCGGCGGATCAGCCGTGGCAGGATGGTATGCTCCAGCGCCTGGAACTGCTCGGCATAGCGGAAGAAGAAAGTCTCACCGATGGTGATGGCCGATTCCAGTTCACGCCATTCGGCATCACCCCGCACATCATCGGACAGCAGGGCGAGATAGTCGTGGCAGGTCAGGCAGCCATGCAGGCGCATGCGCGCACCCACCACCTGCTGGAGCAGGTCGGTCTTGTCCACATAGTAATGCAGGCCCGTGCGCATGGTCACGGCATTGACCAGCCGCCGGAAACCGGCGGGCGGAAAGGCCCCCGGCCCGGTCATGGACGGTCCTCCCCCTCACCCACGTTTTCCGCCCACAGGGCCGCGCGGGCGCGGGTGCGCGCCGCAAGGGCGTCGAGCCGCAGGCGCTCGCCATGTGTCAGGATGTCGGCCATGCGCAACATGAAGGCAATGCTGCCATCCTTCAGTTCCAGTTCCTGCCCCGCACACTCCACCTCCGGCCCTGCGCCGTCAACCGTGCCGGGCCGCAATACGCCCTGATGCGTAACCTCCAGCGCGCCATCGACCAGCAGCGCCACATGCCCGCCCCCATCCAGATTGCACAGGAGCAGCGGGCGATAGAGCAGGTCCACCGGCTGGGTGACCGCGTGCAGCCGCTCCCCCAGCAGCACCCCCAGGTCGAGCACCACCACCATGGCCCCGCCCAGCCTGAACCAGCCCGACACATGCGGCAGCGTCACCGCCAGTGGCAGCAGTTCGGGCACCGGCATGCATTCGCGCACGACCTGCCCCGCGGGCAAGCCATAAAGCCGCGCGCCCACGCGAAAGATCATGACCGGCGCGATTTCCATCCGCGCGCCTCCGGCCGCGTTACCGCCAGATGATGTGGCGTGATCCATGGGGTTGCACAACCTGCTGTTTACCATATGCACAAGGCAGAAGTTTGCATTTAATACAAGCCATCGCTACCTCGGGCAGGAATGCGTTTCCTTCAATTCGGGGAAGCTGCCCCACGGCCGGAGTCTTGTTTCAATGGACAGTCCCATTTCCAACCCCTCGCAGGAACGCCCGCCCGCCACGGCAGGCCGTGGCATCAGCGTGGCCCGCATCCTGCGGGTGACGGTATGGTCGGTTTTCTATTTCCTGTTCTATCTGGTCCAGCAGATCTCCGAACTTGTTGCCCCGCTTGTCCTGATCCTTGGCATCGGCTGGAGCCTGCTGCCCCATATCATGGGCATCGCCACCAATGCCGCCGGCAGCGACCCGCAGACGCGTGACGTGATCGCAAAGGTGGCCCATTCCATTCCCGACCACCTTGAGGTGGGCACGCACCTGCTCACCCCCTCCGCACTGGTGTTTGACGGGCTTGCGCTCATGGCCGCGGCGGCGCTGTGCGCCACGCTGTCCACCATCGCCGCGCGCACCATGTAAAAAAGGACGGGATGGACCCAGCCGCATGTTCCGCCTGCACGATGTCAGTTACGCCTATGGCGACAGCCGCACGGGACAGGCCGCGCTGTCGCATGTGAGCCTGGATGTGCCGCAGGGCGGGTTCCGCTGGCTGCTGGGGCCATCGGGGGCGGGCAAGTCGTCGCTGCTGTCCATCCTCTCGCTTGAGGCACGGGCCAGCGCGGGAATGGTCGAGATACTGGGCGTGCCGGTCATGCAGGCGCGGCGTGGCGCGCTGGCCCGCCTGCGCAGGCGCATCGGCAGCGTGCACCAGGACTTCCGGCTGCTGGCGGACCTGAACGTATTTGACAACGTGGCCCTGCCCCTGCGGCTGCAGCACCGCGCGGAAGCCGAGATCAGCCACGAGGTCCATGCCATCATGAAATGGGTGGGGCTGGAAAACCGCCTCGACGCGCTGCCGCCGCAGCTTTCGGGGGGGGAGCAGCAGCGGGTTGCGATCGCACGCGCCGTGATCTACCGCCCCGCCCTGCTGGTGGCCGATGAACCGACCAACGCGCTGGATGAACGGCAGGCCGCGCGCCTGCTCATGATGTTCCACCGGCTGGCCGAACTGGGCACGACCATTGTGGTTGCGACCCATAACGACGCGATCGTGCGCAAATACCCCGCCCCCGCCATTGAACTGGCGCGGGGCCATCTGGTGCGGGATTATACCTGATGGCGCGCCAGCGCTACCATGACGGGCTGGCCCTGCGCCAGGCGCTGCCGGGGCGGTTCCTGCCCTTTCTTGTCGGGGCCATGTCCTTTCTGGCGGCGCTGGCGCTGGCGGGCGGCATCGCGGCACATTCCCTCTCCCAGCGCTGGACGCATGGCGCGGGCACGGTCACGACCATGCAGGTGCCAGCGCCTGACGACCCGGCCAGCCGCCCGGCCACGCCCGCCCCGTCCTCCGGCCCGCCGCCCACGCGCATTGCGGTGGTGCTGGACCTGCTGGCCACCACGCCGGGCATTGTCAGCGCCCACCGGCTGACCGATGCGGAACTGCGCGCCCTGCTGGCCCCGTGGATTGAGCAGACCGGTGAGCAGACACTCCCCCTGCCCGCCGTGATCGAGGTACGCGCCCTGCCCGGCCACAACCCGGCACCCGACCTGCTGGCGCAGTTGCAGGCCCGCGTGCCCGGCGTGGTGATGGAACATGACAGCGTATGGAGCGACCGGCTGGCCGCCCTTGCCGGAAGTCTTCAGGGCTGCGCGCTGCTGGCGGTGCTGATCGTGATGACGGTGGCGGTATGCGTGGTCATGGCCGCGACCCGCGCCGGGTTGCAGACCCGGCGGCAGGCCATTGCGCTGATCCATTCACTGGGGGCGACGGATGGCTATATTTCCGGCCGCTTCGCCTCCCGCGTGACACTGCTTGCACTGGGCGGCGGGCTGTGCGGCAGCGTGCTGGCCCTGCCGATGCTGCTGGTCATGTCGCAGCTTGCCGCCCCGTTCAGCGCGCTGGGCGATCCGGCCGCCACCGCACCCATGGACTGGCATGACCCGTTAAGCCGCATCGACGCCCTGCCGCATGCGCTGTTATGGGTGCTGCTGGCCCTGCCGCCTGCGGCGGGGCTGACCGGCTGGATCACGACACAGATGACCGTGCGCGCCTGGCTGCGCCGCCTGCCATGAAACGATCCCGCCACCGCCTGCGGGTCCGCGCGCGCTGGCGCTGCCGCGTGCTGCGCGCCTGCCTGCTGGCCATGGGCGTGGCATGGGGCATGGGACTGGCGTGGTTCGTGCGCGACGC
>NZ_QUWV01000050.1 GCF_003403295.1 Komagataeibacter melaceti
GCACCTCTCCATCTGCACGCGGTGATGCAGCGGCTTATAGGGGGGAGCGGTAAGGGGCGCAAGGGGCTTTTTTGGGGGCGGGCGAAGCGGCACAAAATTGTTGACCTGACCCGCCCCACCCAGTAAAAGCCCGCATTCACCCCGCGCGGACGGGGGCGCCGCCATAAACGCGGCCAATATAAAAAAGCGACTGGGCCGTGTCGCCTGCGCCTGAACACCGGGTGCCGCACACGCCAAGAGATCGGAAAGACAGAAGAGACATGTTTGCAGTTATCCGTACCGGCGGGAAGCAGTACCGCGTTTCCAAGGATGCCGTCCTGAAGGTTGAAAAGCTGGAAGCCGAAGCTGGCGCCACGATCACGTTCGATCAGGTTCTGGCCGTTGGCGGCGAAGGTGGCACGACCATCGGCGCGCCCACCGTGGCAGGCGCCACCGTGACCGCGACCGTGATTGCCCAGGACCGTCTGGCCAAGGTCATCATCTTCAAGAAGCGCCGCCGGCAGAACAGCCGCCGCAAGAATGGCCACCGCCAGCCGGTGACCGTGGTGCGCATCTCCGCGATCAACGCCGCCTGATCCCTGCCCCGGCCCATGGCCGGACAGGTTCGATCAGAAAGATTTCAGTTTTAAGGAGTTCAGGCAATGGCACAAAAAAAGGCGGGCGGTTCGTCCCGTAACGGACGCGATAGCGCCGGACGTCGGCTTGGCGTCAAGAAGTTCGGCGGCGAGAGCGTCGTGGCTGGCAACATCATCGTGCGCCAGCGTGGCACGAAGATGAAGGCCGGTGTGAATGTTGGCGTCGGCCGCGACCACACCCTGTTTTCCCTCGTGGACGGGCATGTGAAGTTCGAGCGTCGCGCAGAAGGCCGCGTGCACGTTTCGGTGCAGGGCCTGCCGCTGGCGGCGGAATAAGGCACGCGCCTTATCCTGACGGGATTTCCCGAATTGAAGGGGGCGGTCATTCTGGCCGCCCCTTTTTTCGTATGATACCGCTCCGCGTTCTCTGGTATCATGCACGCATATGGCGCGCGTGTTCCGCGCCCCTACCGGATCGCAGGCAATGAAGTTTCTTGACCAGGCCAAAATCTATGTGAAATCCGGCGATGGCGGTGATGGTGTCGTCGCCTTCCGCCGTGAGAAATATATCGAATTTGGCGGTCCGGACGGCGGCAATGGCGGCCGTGGCGGCGATATTGTCTTCGAGGCGGTCGATAACCTCAACACCCTGATCGACTTTCGCTACACCCAGCATTTCCGTGCCCGCAAGGGCGGCAATGGTGCGGGTTCTGACCGTACGGGTGCTGCTGCCCAGACGGTTGTGATCAAGGTGCCCATCGGCACCCAGATCTTTGATGAAGACCGCGAGACCATGCTGGGCGATCTGGACAAGGCTGGCATGCGCCTGCTGCTGTGCCGTGGCGGTGATGGCGGGCGGGGCAATGCCCATTACAAGACCAGCACCAACCGCGCGCCACGCCGGGCGGACAAGGGCTGGCCCGGTGAGGAACGCTGGGTCTGGCTGCGGCTGAAGCTGATTGCCGATGTCGGGCTGGTCGGCCTGCCCAATGCGGGGAAATCCACCTTCCTGTCCACCGTATCGGCGGCGAAGCCCAAGATTGCCGACTACCCCTTCACCACCCTGCACCCGCAGCTCGGGGTTGTCCGGCTTTCCGTGACCGAGGAATTTGTCATTGCGGACATTCCCGGCCTGATCGAAGGCGCGCATGAGGGCAGCGGCCTGGGCGACCGTTTCCTTGGCCATGTCGAACGCTGCGCGGTGCTGCTGCACCTGATCGACGGCACGGCGGAGGATGTGGTCGAATCCTGGCGCACCATCCGCCATGAACTGTCAGAATATGGTGGCGGACTGGCGGACAAGCCGGAAATCATCGTCCTGAACAAGATCGATGCCCTCCTGCCCGAGGAAATTGACGAACGCCGCACCGCCCTTGAACAGGCCAGCGGGCAGAAGGTCATGTGCATGTCGTCTGTCGCACACATGAATGTGGACACCGTGCTGCGCCAGTTACAGGATTACGTAACCCGCAACCGCACCGAGAGGGCCGAACAGGAAAAGGGGGAGGTTCCCACGACATGACGGACACCCCCCTACCCTCCCTGCGCACGGCGCGGCGCGTTGTCATCAAGATCGGCAGCGCGCTGATTGTCGATCCCGCCCTTGCCGCCCCCCGGCAACCGTGGCTGGACAGCGTGGCGCAGGATATTGCGGCATTACGCCAGCAGGGCACCGAGGTTGTTGTCGTCTCCTCCGGCGCGGTGGCGCTGGCGCGGCATCATCTGGGGCTGACGCGGCCCGTGCTGCGGCTGGAGGAAAAGCAGGCCGCGGCCTCGGTCGGGCAGATACGCCTGGCGCAGGCATGGACCGATGCGCTGTCCCAACGCAGCCTGACCGCCGCGCAACTGCTGCTGACCCCTGATGATACCGAGCACCGCACCCGTTACCTGAACGCCCGTGCATCGCTCAACACGCTGCTTGCGCTTGGCTGCGTGCCCATCATCAACGAAAACGACGCCATCGCCACGACCGAGATCCGCTTTGGCGACAATGACCGCTTGGCTGCCCGCGTGGCGGAAATGATCAATGCGGACCAGCTTGTCCTGCTATCCGACATTGATGGCCTCTATACCGCCGACCCGCGCAACAACCCCGATGCCCGCCACCTGCCGGTTGTCACCGCGCTGACGGAAAGCATCGAGGCCATGGGCGGCGCGCCCCCGCCGGGCTACTCCTCGGGCGGTATGCGGACCAAGCTCATGGCCGCGCGCATCGCGACACAGGCGGGCTGCGCCATGGCCATCGCACTCGGCAAGGGACTACACCCGCTTGCCCACCTGCGCGATGGTGGGAAATGCACATGGTTCCTACCCACGGCCGATGCCCGCTCGGCACGCAAGAACTGGATTGCGGGCAGCCTGACGCCTTCTGGTCATGCGGTGATTGACGATGGCGCGGTCAGGGCGCTGGTCATGGGGTCATCCCTGCTGCCTGCGGGCGTGACCGCCATTGCGGGGGATTTTGACCGGGGCGACCTGATTGCGGTGCTGGACCGCAATGGGCAGAAGATTGCCTGCGGGCTTGCGGCCTATGCGGCGGATGATGCGCGCCGGATCGCGGGCCACCAGTCGGACGAGATTGAATCCCTTCTGGGCTGGCAGGGCGAGGACGAACTGATCCATCGCGACGACCTTGTCCTGCTGGCCCGCACGGAAGCCGCCACGACCTGACCGGGCGGCCCCCTCCGGGCCGGAGCTATTCCGCCCGGGGCGGCGGCCAGCGCAGGGTCGGTTCCGTGCGCGACCCGCGCTCGGGTGGCCATACCGATGCCCGCACCGGGCGGTTCACGGCGGCAGGCGGCATATCCGCCCCCCGGCGGCTCCATTCCGACAGGCTGGGAGACGGCGCGTCCATCTCCGCTTCCCTTCGTGGCGCGCGTACCGGCTCAACCGGATCGGGCCGATACTGGGGGCCGGGCGGACGTGTCACGTTACGTGGCGGAACTGGCGGCGCATCAGCCATCTCATCGCGACGACGCACCGGTTCCGGGGCCACGGGTGCCGTGGCTCGGACGGGCGCTACCGGCTGGGGCCGGGCGGGGCGGCGTTCATAGGCGGGAATATCGCTTTCGCTCTCCGCCCCCGCGTAATCAGGCGCGGGCGGCGCGGCGCGGCGTACGGGTGGTTCCGGCTCCCACAGGGGTACCGGGGCGGATGCGGCCATATCCGCCGGGGTGGCGGGCGGCTGCGTACTACTCAGCCCCATGGCCATGACCCGCATCTGGGCCTGAAGGTCATCAAGCTGCACGGCCAGGTTATCGAGCCGCCCCTTTACGCCAAAGACCGCGAAGGGCACCAGCAGCCATACCAGCGCGAACAGTACGCCACCCACCACAAGCGCGGCCTGCGCCCAGGGCGGCATCCATTGCGGGAATAGGGACGACAGCATATCGCGCCACCACCTGAACTGGAGTTGACCCGGCGGCGCATGCGCCCCGTAAGGCGCGCCGCCAGGGTGTTACATGCCAAGCGCGCGGCGGTAGATGTCAAGCAGGGTCTCCTGCTCCTCCACTTCCGCGGGTTCCTGCTTGCGCAGGCGGATGATCTGGCGAATCACCTTTACATCAAAGCCTGCGGACTTGGCTTCGGTAAAGATGTCCTTTATGTCGCCCGCCAGCGCCTTGCGTTCTTCTTCAAGCCGTTCAACACGTTCGATGATGCTGCGCAGGCGGTCGGCTGCGATACCGCCGACCGCTGCAGACCTGTCTTCGGCCTCGAAATTGTCAGCATTCATGGCAGTTGTCTCCAGATATCGTGATTGTGCCGTTCCGCGCCCGTCGGACATATGAAGGGAATGTCATTAGGCGACAGGGTGGAACGGCGGGATTATCGCGCCGCCGCCCGCTGGTCAATGCCAACTTGACAGCGCAAAGAAGCGGGCCGTAATCCGGACACCAACCGGTATGCCGCTTTCGTGTCATACCCCACAGGCCGGGCGTATCCACCAACGCGGCCCAGGCACAAGATACAGGCAGGAGGCCGAGTTCCATGGCACATCTTCCCCCCGTTGACGCCTTTGACTACATCGTTTTTGGCGGGACCGGGGATCTGACCATGCGCAAGCTCCTGCCTGCGCTCTATTATCGCTACCGCGATGGGCAGATCCCTGATGAATCGCGCATTGTCGGCACGGCGCGTTCCCCCCTGTCACGCGCGGACTACCAGCAGCGCGCCCATGACGCCCTGCACGCGCATGTCCAGCCCGATGCGCTGGATGAGGCCACGGTCCAGCGCTTCCTGAACATGGTCCATTATGTCAGCCTGAACGGGGCGGAGGCCGACAGCAACTGGCCTGCCCTGCGTGAACTGCTGGGTTCGGCCCCGGCCTCGCGCATCCGGGTCTATTACCTTGCCACGTCGCCCGCGCTTTATGGCCAGATCTGCGAGAACCTGAGCAAGCAGGAACTGATCAACGAACAGTCCCGCGTGGTGCTGGAAAAGCCGATCGGCACCGACCTTGCCAGTGCAGAGGCGATCAATGACAGCGTTGGCCGCCATTTCCCGGAAAACCACATTTTCCGTATCGACCACTACCTGGGCAAGGAAACGGTCCAGAACCTGATCGCGCTGCGCTTCGCCAACCCGGTATTCGAGCGGCTGTGGTCGTGTGACGCGATTGACTACGTGCAGATCACGGCGGCCGAAACCGTGGGCGTGGAGGGACGCGGCGCGTATTATGACCGCTCCGGCGCACTGCGTGACATGATCCAGAACCACCTGCTGCAGGTCCTGTGCCTTGTAGCGATGGACCCGCCCGTATCGCTGGAAGCCGACAGCGTGCGCAATGAAAAGCTCAAGGTGCTGCACGCGCTCAAGCCCATCGCGGCGGATGACGTGGCCATCTACACCTCCCGCGGGCAGTACATGCGCGGCACCATTGGTGATAAAACGGTAGGCAGCTACCTTGAGGACCTGGGCGAAGGCGTGACCAGCGAGACGGAAACCTTCGTCGCGCTGAAGGCCGAGATCCTGACATGGCGCTGGGGCAACGTGCCGTTCTACCTGCGTTCGGGCAAGCGCATGGCGGAAAAGTCCAGCGAGATCGTGATCCAGTTCAAATCTGCACCATGGTCGATCTTCACCAACCGGCCCGAACCCAACCGGCTGATCATCCGCATCCAGCCCGATGAGGGGGTGATGCTGTGCGTCTCCACCAAGGACCCGACCCCGACAGACAGCCTGACCCTGCGCGATGCCGACATCAACATCGAGTTCGAAAAGGCCTTCAACATCCGCTACCCCGATGCCTATGAGCGGCTGCTGCTCGATGTGGTGCGTGGCGACCCGATCCTGTTCATCCGCCGTGACGAGGTCGCGGCCGCATGGCGCTGGATCGACCCCATCCTGCAGGGATGGAAGGAAAACAAGGCCCCGCTCGAACCCTACGCCGCAGGCACATGGGGACCGGAGGGGGCGCGCAACCTGCTGTCACAGTCGGGCCACCTGTGGCACGAGGACATGAAAAAATAACCCGCGCATGACCGAAACCTCCAATGCCCCACCGCGCCTGACCCGCAGGCGCGCGCCGCTTACGCTACGGCGGCGCATCCTGCGCCGCGTGCTGATGGTCGTACCCATGGCGGGACTTGTCTTTCTGGTGGGCCGCATGGGCTGGCTGGATCAGGCGGCGGACAAGATGACGTTTTCGCGCATGAGCTGGTTCGACAACACCGCGCTGGTCGAACATTTCCGCACCGTCGTGACCCATAACGGCATGACATCGGATGCAAAGGACTGCCTGCTGTTCGTCCTGAACGGCAACGACCCGCCAGACGCCACCCGCATCGAGGTGCTGGAAAAACATTCCGGCTCATGCCCCGGTGACCGTAACACCCTGCCCCACCTGTTCACGTTGCAGATCGACCGGCTGGGCCAGAGCGCGCAGACCGACTGGCAGTCACCGGGCCTGTTCCATCCCCTACCCCACTAGGCAGGCCCACCACCACGCAGCGCCCGGCGCAGGGCCTGCGCGCCATAGCGGATCGCCTGCCGGCCGGCAGGCAGGAAGGAATAGAAGTTCAGGAAACCATGCACGGTGCCACGCCATGTCCGGGTCCGGGCATGGCTTCCGGCCGCCTGCATGGCGGCGGCATAACCCGTGCCCTCATCATGCAGGGGGTCGCATTGCGCCAGCGCGATCACCGCAGGTGGCAACCCCGCCAGTGACGGGGCGAATATGGGCGCAAGCCCCGGGTCGCGCAGGTCGGCAGGCGTACGGATATACTGCTCGGCATACCATTCCATAAGCTTGGTCGAGAGCATGTAGCCATTGGCATAGGCCTGGCGTGAGGGCACGTCGCGCTCCCCATACAGCGATGGGTAGAAAAGAAGTTGCATGGCCAGTTCCGGGCCGCCCCGGTCGCGCGCCATCTGGCTGAGCACCGCCGCCAGCGTCCCGCCCGCGCTGTCACCCGCCACGGCGATCGGCCCGCCCCAGCGATGGGCCTCCCCCGCCAGCCATTGCAGCGCCTGCCAGCAGTCCTCCACCGCATGTGGAAAGCGGTTTTCCGGCGCAAGGCTGTAGGCTACGGACAGCACCGCCGCACCGGACTGCCGCGCCAGCCTGCAACATATGCCGTGGTGTGAATTCAGCCCGCAATGCACATAGCCGCCCCCGTGCATGAACAGCACCACGCCATGCACCCGGCCATATGGCACGTACAGCCGGGCAGGCAGCAGGCCGTCATGCCCCGGCACCCGGCAGTCGATCACACGGCGGACCTGCAGTGCCGAAAGCCCCATGGGAAAACATGGACGGTCCAGCTTGCGGCGCAGGTCCTCCAGCGTGTGGGGCGCTTCGTTGCCACGACGGCTGTGCCATTTAAGGGAACCGAGGAGCGCACGGGTCAGCAACCCGACTCCGGTTGGCGGGTGTGGATCAGACATCAGGCAGCGACTTTGGGAAAATTGTGGAGGTACCCTGCCCGACCGGGCCAGTGATATGGCCAGCACGCCCATGGGTGGCGAACCGGGGCGCACCCGCACGAAACGGCCCGGAGCCGGGCGCCTGGTACGGTTTGTGGATGAAAAACCGGGGCGGCGGGAAGGTCGTGGGCACCATGGCAAATATTTATAGCTTGACGCACCACACATGCACCGCCAGTTTCCGCATGCCAGACGGTCGGACGGTCGCTGTTGCATGGTTCAGGCCATGTGATGGAGGAAAGTCCGGGCTCCACGGAAAAACGGTGCCGGCTAACGGCCGGCGGGGGCGACCCCAGGGACAGTGCCACAGAAAACAGACCGCCCTCACGGCGGTGCCCGCAGCAATGCAGGCAGCGTTGGGGGCAAGGGTGAAACGGTGCGGCAAGAGCGCACCGCGTCCATGGTAACATGGATGGCAGGGTAAACCCCACCGGGAGCAAGACCGAATAGGAACGGCGGATGGGCCGCAAGGCGCCATCGGGGGTTTTTCCGCCCTGCCGTTCGGGTTGGTCGCGCCAGATGCGCCGCAAGGCCCATCGCAGAGGAATGACCGTCCCGTCCCCTCGGGGGCGGACAGAACCCGGCTTACAGACCGTCTGGTATTTTACTCCCACCCGGCCACGCACCAGCTATTGGCGGTCTGCCGCCAATAGTTGTTCATAAGTATTAAAACAAAGAACAAACCATAAACAGCGCACATTGCCGCCATATTGCGTTCTTAACGCGCCCTTTACCTGAACATGCCCGGTGCTGTGCTGAATAGTAGCAGTTTCCAGCCATATTTTGCGCATCTTTAATTGACCGCCCATGAAATCCCATGTTATCCCATTTCCCTACCGGGCAGAGGGTGGGCGCCAGAATTCAGGCCCGACGACACGCCCTGCATACGGTCGGTTTCTGAAATTCATGCCAGAGGGAGGGCATCGCGCAGCGTGAGTGTATTCCTGGGCACACACCAGAACCGACTGGATGCAAAAGGGCGGGTTTCCATCCCCTCCGCATTCCGCACGGCGCTGCGTGCCCGGGCCAAATCGGGCGAGCCGCTGGCCATCCTGCGTCCGTCCCATCTGCATCCCTGCCTTGAGGCATGGCCCGCCGATGCTTTTGCCGCACTGACCCGCCCGCTGGATGAGATGGATATTTTTTCCGAAGACCACGACGACCTCGCCACCGCCCTGTATGCCGATGCCTACCCCTTTGAAACCGACAGGGAGGGCCGCATCCTGCTGCCCGAAACGCTGCGCGCCCATGCGGGGCTGACGGATCAGGTCACCTTCATGGGGCTGGGCCGCACGTTCCAGATCTGGGACCCGCAGGCCGCCGAGCAGCGCCGCGCCGCCGCCCGCGCCAGCGCGCGCCGCATGACCATGGGCCGTGGCCCCGGCAATGCGGGAGCCACGCCATGAACGCCGCCTTCCCCCCCCATGATCCCGGTCATGTTCCCGTCATGCTGGCGGAAGTCATGCACTACCTCGCCCCGCGTGATGGCGGGCGGTATGTGGATGGCACGTTTGGCGGCGGGGGCTATGCGCGCGCCATCCTCGCCTCCTCCAACTGCCAGTTATGGGGGATCGACCGTGATCCCGCCGCCATTGCCCGTGGCGAGACGCTGGCCGCCACCTGCCCCGGCGGGCGGGGCGGGTCACGGCTGCACATGCTCCATGGCGGCTTCGGGGACATGGCGGCCCTGCTGGCGGAAGGCGGGGTTACTGCGGTGGACGGAATCGTGCTGGACCTGGGGGTTTCCTCCTACCAGATTGACGAGGCCGATCGCGGTTTTTCCTTCCGCATGGATGGCCCGCTGGACATGCGCATGGCCGATACCGGGCCAACGGCGGCGGATGTGGTCAACACCCTGCCCGAGGAAGAACTGGCCGACATCATCTACCATTATGGCGAGGAACGCCTGTCGCGCCGCGTCGCGCGCGCCATCGTGGCCGCCCGGGCCGAGGCACCGCTGCTGCGCACGACCCAGTTGGCGGACGTTGTGCGTTCGGTCGTAAGGCCGGACCGCTCCGGCATCGACCCGGCAACCCGCACGTTCCAGGGCCTGCGCATCCACGTCAATGACGAGCTGGGGCAGATCCGGCGCGTGCTGGAACAGGCCCCCACCCTGCTGGCCCCGGGCGGGCGGCTGGTTGTGGTGTCCTTCCATTCGCTGGAGGACAGGCTGGTCAAGCAGGCCATGTCCAGCGCCGCCGGGCGGCTGCCCGCGCCGTCGCGCCATGACCCGCGCGCCATGACAGCACGCCCGGCCCCCACGCGCTTCACGCTCCTGACCGGCCGGCCCATCCGGCCCGGGCAGGAAGAAACCAGCCGCAACCCACGTGCCCGCAGCGCCAGGCTGCGCGCGATGGAATGCATCGCCTCCTCCCTTCCAGCATCGGAACCTGCCGAATGAGTCGGTTTGTCACGTTATTCTGCGCCGTCATGGCGGCGGTGTCTGGCCTGTTCCTGTATAACAAGAAGCAGCAGACCACCGCGCTGGACCACCAGATCGCCCAGATCGTGCAGCAGACGGAGCGCACCCGCTCACAGACCGCCATGCTGCGCGCCGAATGGGCCATGCTGAACCAGCCCGACCGTCTGGCCTCGCTGGCCAGTCGCTATGACAAACCGCTGCAGTCCGTCATGCCCGCGCAGTTCGTGCAGATGTCGGCACTCGCCAGTCACCTGCCCGCCATTGGCAGCGCGCCCGTCCATCCCGCGCCAGCCCCCCGCGCCACCATGGTCGCGACCCTGGCGGCCGATCATGTGCTGACATCTAACGCTGATGCCGTGGCTGCACCCCAGCCCGCCCGTGTTGTTGCGCAGGCCGTAGCCGCCCCTCGCGTCGAACATGCGACGGCGCCCGTGGCCCCGCATCATGATGCGCCGCCGGTGCGCGCCATGGCGCAGAACGAGACGCGGGCCCCCGTGCGCACCACCCCGGTCGAGCATGTCCGCGTGCCCGAGCGGATTGCTGCAGCCGAACCGGCCCAGCCAGCCCCGCTGCGTGATACGGTCATTCCCCC
>NZ_QUWV01000051.1 GCF_003403295.1 Komagataeibacter melaceti
TCAGTTCCCCACGGATCGCCTCCAGCGCAACCCGTGACTTGAACTCTGCCGCATACCTCTTCCGCGTAACCTTGCCCATAAAACCCGTCCTCGTTCAGGCCAGATGATAGCTTATCGCCCTGTCCGAAAAATGGGGACCACCTCTCTAGGGATTTGGGAAGCCTCATGTGGAATACAACAGGAGGCCTACCACCTCGTCTGACTTGAGGTAGAACGCGCAGGCTGAGCATCTGAACTGGTTGCCCTGGACCTTGCCGATCTGAGCAGTGTCCGCGCATGCACCGATCAGTTGAATGAACGAACCCGCTGCGCGGGATTGGTGTGACATGGAAGTCTGTCACCACGGCGTGAGAGATCTATTTTATTTGTAACTGTCCTGATCGGGCCAAGCACTCTGGCTTTTTCCCACCAAAAGGAGCCCGGATGATGACGGAGTCCCTGTGCATTGCTGCAATCAGTCACCTTCGCCAGCGCCTGCTTGATGACATGGCGGTGCGGCGGTTCTCCCAGGGAACGCAACGCAATTACCTTCGCAATGTCGGCCGTTTCGCTATGTTTCTGGGCCGCTTAGGCGTCACGAATTGAGCCGCCATGACCACGTCGCCTTCGTTCTACTTGCTGTCATCGTCCACCATGATGACCAGTCGTCCTGCACGCATGGCCTGGCTCGCGTGGGCTATCCGCTTCCACTGACTGTCGCTCAGACCATACCGTCGCATTCACACTCTTCCCGTCCCATCAACAGGAAGAAAACATCACAGATCAAACGGGAGTACAAGCGGCATAATCCTCCCGCTTAACTGACGAAACGCCCTAGTTCAATGCGGATCATGGCAACAGCATGGGACGGCGGCCCGTTGCTCTGTGAGATACCGATTTATTTCCGGCGACCCGAAATCAGGCAAAAGATCGCCGCTAAACGGCTCAATAAGATCGTGGCAGGAATTCAACTGGGTATAATCAATGTTAAAAAATGAATCTGTGGTTGTCAGAACAACCACAGATTTAGTCATTTTGGTACGATCATGTGAACGAGTAGTGCGCTTGCGAATAACGCTGCTGTGCTAAGCGTCCATATGCCGATGAACCAACCTATACGCTGGCTAAGGCGCCGGGGCGCGTTGTCCCCATTGCCCTGTACAATCTCAATGATAGCCATCTGCTTCCGTTACCTTTCCCCGGAACACACGATAGGAGTAGACTGTGTAGGTCAGGATGATCGGCAGCAAGATGACGGTGCCGACCAGTTGAAAAAATTGACTGGATGGGGGGGATGATACATCCCACAGCGTCAACCCGGGCGGAACAGCATACGGCCATACCGTAATCCCGAGTCCGGACAGGCAGAGAAAGAACCAACCGAGAGCACACAGGAAGGGTCCTTTGGAATGCCCACGACGCAGACCGATGGTCAGTAGAAAACCTAGTGCGATTACCAGAAGGGGAACGGGTGCGACAAATACGATATTGGGCCACTCGGTCCAGCGTCGCAGGTAGGGTGCGTGCAACATAGGCGTCCACAGGCTGACAGCGACGATGCATACAAACAACCCGATTGCCAGCAGCTTCGCCCATTTGCGGCAGGAAGCTTCTAGCACGTCGGTTGTGCGCCAGATCAACCAAGTTGCCCCGAGCAGGGCATAACCGCACATGACGGCCAGTCCGCACAGCACGCTGAATGGGGTCAGCCAGTCCATTGAACTGCCAACAAAAGCTCCATCCACGACCTTGATTCCCTGAACAACTCCGCCGAGGATTGCGCCCTGGCAGAAAGCAGCGATTCCCGATCCAATCATGAAGCCACCGTCCCACAGTTTTTCGCGTCCAGTCCCGCGTGTCATGATACGAAATTCGAAGGCTACACCCCGGAAGATCAGGGCAACCAGCATGAGCACGATCGGCAGGTAAAACGCGGGAAGCAGGGTTGAATAGGCCCCAGGAAAGACCCCGTAAAGCGTAGCGCCACCAAGGACCATCCACGTTTCGTTTCCGTCCCATACAGGGGCAATGGTGTTGACCATCACATCCCTGCGGCCTTCATGCCGTTCCACGGCGAACAGCATTCCGATGCCAAGGTCAAAGCCATCAAGGACGACATAGATGGTGATCGCAGCGACCAGAATAACGGCCCATATGATCGGAAGCCAGTATGCGACGTCCATCATGTTCAGGCTCCTTCGCCAGAAGAGGGATTGATGACTTTGGGATGAGTGCTTGTGGCTAGAATATCCGGGGCATGAGAGGGGCTGGTCTCATGCTCTCCTTCCTGTGGTGCGCGTGCTAGCAGGCGGCCCAGAATGCCGATGCCTGATCCAAATACGATTACGTAGACTACAACAAAGACGGTCATCGTCAGCGCCATATTGGACAGAGCAATCGGGGAAACACTATCGGATGTCCTGAGCAAACCGTAAACGGTCCATGGTTGACGCCCAACCTCGGTCGTCACCCAACCGCACAGCAATGCGATGAAACCGGCCGGTGCCATGCATACGGCGACCCGATGAAATCCCGGACTGCTAAACAGAGTTCCTCTGTGCCTCAGCCAGAGTGACCAGAACCCGACAATGACCATAAGCATCGCCAGCGCAATCATGATGCGGAAGGAAAAGAAGATCACGGGAGAAGGCGGACGCTGGTCACGCGGGAAATCCTTCATGCCCGGTACCTTGCCATTCAGGCTGTGTGTCAGGATGAGCGACCCGGCCAGCGGCAGCCTGATGGCATAATCCGTATGTTCGGTTTTCATGTTGGGAATACCGAACAGTAGTTCAGGGGCACGTGCTTCTGACTCCCAGTCCCCTTCCATCGCAGCAATTTTAACCGGCTGGTATTTGAGCGTGTTCAACCCGTGGGCGTCACCGGCGAGGACCTGCAGAGGGGCAACGAAGGCTGCCATCCACATCGCCATGGAAAACATCAGGCGCACTGGTTCGCTTGCCTGGGTGCCCGCACGGCGTGCCTTGAGCAGATGCCACGCCCCTGTCGCCCCTACTATAAAGGCAACCGAAAGAAAGGCCGCCAGACCCATATGCACAAGCCGGAAAGGGAAAGAGGGATTGAAAATGATGGCAAGCCAGTCCGCAGGTATGAAGCGACCGGTAGCAGCATCAATCGTGTATCCCTGCGGCGTCTGCATCCATGAGTTTGATGCCAGGATCCATGTCATCGAGATGAGTGTGCCGACCGAGACACAACATGTTGCTGCATAATGCAGGCCGCGTCCCACCTTGTTCATGCCAAAGAGCATGACCCCTAGGAAGCCCGCCTCGAGAAAGAAGGCTGTCATGACTTCATACGATAGGAGGACACCTGTAATAGGCCCGGCTTTCCGCGAGAAAACTGACCAGTTCGTGCCGAATTCATACGACATGACCAGTCCGGAGACGACGCCCATCCCAAAGACGATCGAGAATATCTTGATCCAGTATCGATAGAGATCAAGATAGGCCGCACGGCCGGTTTTAAGCCATAATCCTTCCAGTACGGCCAGATAGGCTGCCAAGCCGATTGAAAAGGCAGGAAAAACAATATGGACGCCTACGGTAAAGGCGAACTGGAAGCGTGCAAGAAGCAGCGCGATATCGTGAGATGGTTGCATGGGTAATTCCCCAAATCCTGATTCAGTCGCAGTTATAAGAAATATAAAATTTCAATAAATGCAGACTGCTAGACGGTTTTGTTGTTGGAATATTCGCACTGTCTGATAGATGTAGGCATCTGTTATTTTTTTGATTTTTGAAGACGCCTTCAGTTACCATTCTGTCGTCTTTCTAATAATCCTTTAACCATGACATATTGATAAGTGCAGAGTCTCCGGACTGTCTGTTTGAGCTCACCATTTTTCCGTAAGAATGATCTGGTACGAGCCTGATAACGTTAAGATACCAACAGGCGTTTCCGCGTGATCTTTCCTGAAACCGTTGTTGGCAGATGTTTGACGAAGCGGACTTCCTTAAGGCCAATCCAGCGACCGAGTGCGTGATTGACCCGTCCGATTATCTCCTCGGAAGAAGGTCTGCCTTCTACGCCGGAGTTAGGTACTACATAGGCGACAGGTCGCTGGCCTCTCAGTTCATCAGGGGTGGCCACTACGGCACAGGCATGAACTTCTGGATGGGCGGCGATGATCTTTTCGATCTGTACGCCCGAAATTCGCCGGCCCGCGACCTTTATGACATCATCGGAACGCCCGAGCATATGCACGGCGCGGCTGGCCTCGATCATACCTTCGTCAAAGGTACGATAATACTGGCCGGTCTCGTCCAGGTAAGCTGCAGGAACATGGATCGCTCCATCCTTCCATACGCCAGCCAGGCAGCCGGGTGGCAGCGGCAGGGAGAGGACAATTTCGCCGCACTGTTCACCGGGTATGGACAGCATGATTTCCGGACGGAATCCCGGTGCAGGCCGCCCGATGTCGTTCATGAGCGCAACCGGCTCACGCTCGGGCAGGCCAAAGAAATGCGCGGTGATGCTCCATCCGGTTTCGGTCTGCCACCAATGATTGACCACGGGTTTGCAAAAATAGGATCGTGCCCACTCCAGCAATGTCGGGTCCGCATACTCCCCGGCCACGAAAATGCGGGCCAGTGCAGGCAGGATGGCCCCTGACAGGTTGCGGCTTTCCTGCCGCATGAGGCGCATCTGGGTGGGTGTGGTGAACAGGCATTTCACCTCGTGCTCATGGCAAAGCGCGCGGATGGCGGAAGCCGATGCGCCGCCTTCCACGATCACGCTGGTGCAGCCGCTGAGCAGCGGTGCATAGACCCCGTAGGAATGGCCTACCACCCAGCCCAGATCCGATGTCGTGAAGAACGTATCGCCGGGTTCGCAGCCATAGATCAGCTCCATGGACAGGGCGAGGGCCACGGCATGCCCGCCATTGTCGCGCACGATGCCCTTCGCATGACCTGTCGTGCCGGATGTATGAAGAATATACAGGGGATCTTCAGATCTCAGCATGACCGGCTCTGCCGGCGCGGACTGTTCCAGCGTATGGAAATCGTGATCCCGTTCCGGCAGAAGCTGAGCCGGGCAGGTCGCTCGCTGCACGATCACGCAGGCCTGGGGTTTATGCTCGGCTTCGGCTAGCGCCTCATTCAGGGCGAGTTGGGATGGTATGGTGGTTTGCCCCTGAAAGCTGCAACTGGCGATGATGATGACTTTCGGCGCCACGCTATCAATCCGCCGAGCCAGCTCAGGTCCGGCGTAACCCGCAAAAACCACCACATGCACCGCCCCGATCCGCGCACAGGCCAGCATGGCGATGGCGGTTTCGATCATGGTGGGCATGGCGATCAGGACGCGGTCGCCTTTCTCCACCCCCAGCGCGCGCAGGCCGCCGGCAAACCCGGCCACCCTGCCCTGGAGTTCCCGGTAGGTTACCACCTGCCGTTCCTTCGTGGCGCAGGAATGCCAGATCAGCGCCGCCTGCCCGCCGCGTCCATCCTCCACATGCCGGTCGACGGCGTTATGGCAGGTGTTGAGCGTGGCGTCGGGGAACCAGTCATGCCAGCCATCCGCCCGTGTCCTGCATGCGCTCACAGGTGCCTGCTTCCATGTGATGCGTTGCGCCGCCTCCAGCCAGAATTGTTCTGGCTGGCTTGTGGCCGCGTCATACATCGCCTCATATGTTGTCCATGGAAGCATGGCGCTTTACTCCGTTCAGGCTACAGGCACGTCTTTGCCGGTGATCTGGCTGGCCAGCCACGCGGCATCACGCGAAACACCGGAGAACCGTCCCGATCCCCAGGTGTGCAGCCATGGCAGGCCGAGGAAGTAGAAGCCCGGCGCATCGGTCACGCCGCGATGCCAGACCGGCTTGTTGGCCCCGTTGAAGACCGGCACGTCGATCCAGCGATAGTTCGGGCGGAAGCCGATGCACCAGAGGATCGAAGTGATCCCGGCAGCCTTCAGGTCGAGCGGGGTGTTACTGCCATCGGGCTCCCACACAGGCACATAAGGGGCTTCGGTCGGAGCCGTGATCCCTTCACGGGCGATGTAGGCGTCAATGGATTTCTTGATGTCGGCATTGGTCTTGTCCGCATCATCAAGGTTTTCCTTCAGATCCGGCGCGAAGTGCGCCACTTCATCGCGGATTGTCTCCAGCGTGCCATGCAGGCCAACGCCCTTCTTTGCAAAGAGGCGCAGATCAAGATCATGGCCTCCATTTCGGCCCGTGACGTAATGATTGGTCTTGTCGCGTGCACCGTCACGCAGAGGGTGATTATCCACCGTAAGGTCGTAGAAGTGCATGTCCGCAAGCCAGTCCACAACGTCGCGGCCACGGTAGAAGCGCGACACGCGCGGGGCGGAACCGACACAGAGATGGACCTTGCGTTTTTCAAGGAACAGGTCCTCGACAATCTGCGCGCCGGACTGGCCGCTACCCACGACCAGCACAGCCCCTTCCGGCAACTGGGCCGCGTTGCGGTAATCCTGCGAGTGAACCTGATGGATGGCGGGATCGATCGCGCTGGCATAGCCGGGGATGACCGCATCCTGATATGCGCCTGATGCGATGACAACATGCTTTGCGTGCCACGTCTCACCACCTGCTACCACGCGGTAGCCACCACCTTCATGGCGGGTGATGGAGGTAACGGCAGTGTGCTCGCGCAGGGGCGGATTGAAGGAGGCGACAAAGCCCTTCACGTAGTCAATAATTTCCTGCTTCACCATGAAGCCGTGCGGGTCTTTCCCCTTATAGGGATGACCGGGAAGTTCGCACTGCCAGTTCGGTGTGACCAGGCAGAAATTGTCCCAGCGTTCATCATCCCACGAATGGCAGGCCGTCTTTGCCTCAAAGACGATGTGCTCCACCTTCTCGCGGCAGAGATACCAGCTCATGGAGAGCCCGGCCTGTCCGCCACCCACGATGATGACGGGGATGGTTTTCTCGTTCTGTGTCATGGTCGTTCTTTTCGTCTCAATAACTGAAGGACAGGACGCGCACCTGCGCGTCGGACTGGTTCAGGAAGGGCGCACTGGCCTGCCTTATGGCCTGAAGCTGGCCACGGGCGCGGCTGCATGGGAAGCCGTAGCGGGCGCGAACCCGCTCGCTGGCGTCCGTCAGGGCGGTGTCCGCCTTTTCAAGAAACTCCCGGACCGGATAATCCCGACCGGGCGTGAAGTAGTCCCTTATGACCAGCGACGGGGAGTAACAGTCAGTCTCCTTCCCATCGGGCCAGCGCACGCGAAAGGTCATTTCGGGCATGGTGAAAGAACTCCTGAAGCAATGGCATCGGTGCGCGACCGCGCCGCCAGACGCCGGTATGCGGGGAGGTGCCGACTGGCGACGCGGCCCCAGTCGAAACGGCGGGCGGTTGCGGGGCCGCTGGCCCGGAAGCGTTCGCGGTTTTGGGCGCCAAGGGCATCCCGCAAGGCCAGAAACAGGGTGTCGGGGCGCGCTAGGTCGCACCACAGCGCATCTGCCCGCGAAAGATGCTCGGTAAAGGGCGCGATTTCCGGCACAACGACTGGCGTGCCACACGCGAGCGCCTCCAGCGGGCACAGGCCGAACCCTTCGGTTATGGACGGATAGGCCAGCACGTCCGCCTGCCGGTAGAAGGCGGGCATGTCCTCATCCGCAACCGGCCCGGTGATGGTGACATGATCGGCTGCACCGCTTTCGCGCAGATACGTCGTGAACCGGGTGCGGTAGGCGGAATGATCCAGCAGCGAGGCCCCGCCCGCCACAACCAGATGCACGTCCGGCCGTTCGCGGCGCAGGGCCACAAACGCTTCCAGCAGGTGCAACGTGTTCTTGCGCCGCTCGATCCCGCCCACGGACAGGATCAGGTGACGGTCGGCAGGCAGATGATACCGCGCCCGCAACGCGGCATCATGCGCGGTTGGGACGTGCGAAAAGCGCACGGGATCAACCCCGTTGCCCACGACCGGGGCTTCGCGGCCATGGTCGTTGCGCAGGACATCTTCCCACATTGTGCTGACGGTAAACAGTTCGGCCGCCGCCCTGATCCCCCGTTCCTGCCGCGCGGCAAGGACCGGGTGCGTGAAATGGTCAAGATGGTGGACCGTGCGGGCAAAGCCCGGTATCCGCCCCTCTTCCACCAGTTCGGCCAGTGCATTGGCGCTGATCGGGTCCTGTGCGTGCAGCACGTCAAAAGGCTGCCCGCGCAGGGCGTCCCGGATCTCGCCAATACGGCGTTCCACCAGCGTTGGCAGGTCGGGCTCGGGCACAGCCGGGATGCAGTTTGTGGCGCAGCGGGGCCTGCGGAAGAAACCGACCCCGGTTACATCCGGCGCGATGAGCGTGGCGTCGTGGCCTGCGTCGCACAGGGCTTCGGCCAGCGCCATGCCATGCACCACGCCGCCACGCGGATTGGTGGAATGGGTCAGGATGCCGATGGAGAGCCTCATGGCGCACACCCCATGAGAGGCATCCGGGCGAGATCCCAGAAGGTTTCCTTCTCGTCCGCCCATGTGACATCCAGCCGCTGCGTGCTGTCACACTGACCGATGACAGAAGCCGCTATGCCCCGCCCATGAAAGCGGGCCATGACTGCCCCGGCCGCCTCGGGCCGGGCCGTCAGCAGATAGCCATAGCTGGGGAATGCGGACAGCCAGCGTTCCATTGGTGCATCGTCGGGACGTGGAATGTCATCGAGCGTGATGGTCATGCCGATACCCGAACATTCTGCCAGCATGAGGGCGGTGCCCAGCAGTCCGGCCATGCTGATGTCCTTGGCGGCGCGGCTTAACCCGTCCTCGGCAATGCCGGGCAAGAGATCGAGATCACCCCGAAGGCGTGCCGCCCCCTCAGTATGACACAGTGCGGAACTCGCATCCCAGAACGGGTGCGGGTCGTGCCAGCGGCCGCGCAGGTCGATGGCGGCGATCAGGACTTCGCCCGGTCGGGCATCGAAACTGGTCAGCAGATGACGGGCACGGCCAAGGATCGCCACCGACAGCGAATTATGGGTGCTGCGCATGTTGGTATGACCGCCGACAACCGGCACGCCATAGGTGCGCGCACCTTCATGCAGACCGGTCAGAATGGACGCGGCCGCCTCGGATGTATCGCTCCACAACGCATCCACCACAGCCACAGGGCGACCGCCCATGGCCGCGATGTCACTGATATTGACCATCACGCCGCAATAGCCGGCAAACCACGGCATGGCGCGCACGAAGCTGTCCTGAAACCCCTCGCTGGCCAGCAGGAGATAGCCATCGCCATCCGGTATGGCAGCACAGTCATCTCCTAGGCGGATACCATCGCTTGTATCCCGACCAAGAATTGCGACGGTTTCGGCAATATCCTGTTTGCCCGCAAGGGCCCGACCGTGTCGAAGCGTGCGCAGCAGTGTCGTCAGTTCGTGTGCCATCATGCCACCTGCCGGTTACGAGGCTGCGGGCGCAGCAGCCAGGTCTGGTCCAGCCCATGCGCCGGATAGCGTGAGAGGTCGGCCTGCATGTCGTGATGTGGCAGCCCATGCAGGGTGAGGGCCCCGAGACTTTTCCAGTGCAGGCGGCGGAAGAACAGCACGTTCTGTTCCTGCACTTGGGCCAGGAACCGTCTGGCTCCAAGTCCGTGCGCCGTGCTGACCGCCATGCGGATCAGTTCCGCCCCGATCCGCCCCAGCCTGCGATGATCTTCATGCACGGCCAGGCGGGAACCGCGCCACACGCCGGGCTCGGCCTCATGGATGCGCACCGCTCCCACGATCCGGTCCGGCATCCCCGCCATGCAGCAGGCTGCGATGATGGGAATGGCGGTCGCATCAATCGCATCGCGATCGTCATCTGCAAAAACATGCTGTTCGGTGCAGAATACTTCGTGACGCAGCGCGTGATATCCTGCGCGTTCCCACGGCGTGCGGGCAAGGCGCACGACATATTCCGTGGGGATGAACGGGCGGTCTTCCACCCCTTCGAGGATCATGGTCATTGTTCATACGCCGAAAGGGAGGAACAGGCGCCGCACCGGCCACACCCGGCCCGGATGTCGGTGGATTTCATGTTCGCCTCGCGCAGCATGCGCCCCAGCGGGGCAAGCACGGACTTCATGAAATCGGCCGAAGGCGGCGCGTGATTTTCCAGCGGTGTGCCGGAAATCGGCACGAACGGCACCACGAAGGGATAGACCCCGAGCGCAATCAGGCGTTCGGCCAGAGCCAGAATATCTGCGGCGCTGTCGCCAAGACCGGCCAGAATGTAGGTATTGACCTGCCCGCGCCCGAAGACCGGCACGGCGCTGGCGAAAGCGTCCATATAGCGATCCACGCTGACCGTGGCCTTGCCGGGCATGATCTTCTCGCGCACCGCCTGTGTTGCGGCTTCGAGATGCATACCCAGGCTGTCGGCCCCGGCGTCGCGCAGGCGCTGGAACCAGCCGTGATCGCGCGGCGGCTCGCACTGGACCTGAAGCGGCAGATCCACAGCCGCCCGAATGGCACGGGCTGATTCCGCCAGCACGGCAGCACCCCGATCAACCACATTGGGCGTGCCGGTGGTCAGCACCATGTCGCGCACGCCGTCCAGTTCCACGGCGGCCTTGGCGACCTCGGCAAGCTGCGCCGGTGTCTTGTAAGCGATCGTCCGATCGGCCTCCAGCGACTGGCCGATGGCGCAGAACTGACAGGAGGTGCGCCGGTCGGCATAGCGGATGCAGGTCTGGTGCACCGTGGTCGCCAGCGTGTCACGGCCATGCAGCAGGGCGATCTTCCAGTAGGGAATGCCGTCCGCCGTGCTCAGTCCGTAAAAGCGCGGGGCGGCCGGAAAATGGATCGTGCCCAGTGTCTGCCCATCGCGTAGCAGCGTGCTGGCCCCGTGCTGGTCCGGCGGGCTGGCCTGGAATGGTGAATGCCGCGCGCCGGATGTATAGACCGGGACCATGACGGTCTGGCCTGCAATGGTAATCGTCTTGTGATCCGAAGGACCGGCGCCTCCCTTGCGGGCAATGCCGCCGGTCTGCTCACCGATCTGCAGCCCGAAGGATTGCAGGTCGGTAACGAGCTTGCGACCAGAAAGTGTACCGAGCGTCGGAATGGTCATGACGCAGCCTCATCTGTAGATGTGGGAACCGGATTGGCTTCCCCAACGTAATGAACGGTGCGGGCGGGCCGCCGGTCCTGAAGCAGGCTGAGCAGTTCGGGCCGTGCGTAATGCCCTACGGAATCCATCATCCGCTTGCGCTTGGTAATCAGGGCGAAGTCGAGATCGGCAATCACCATCCCCTCGCCTTCCGTCAGTGGTGTGCCGAGCAGCTTCCCTTCAGGCGAGACGATGGCCGTGAAGCACCCACCCCGCAGCGGCCCTTCCAGCGCGGGATCGCGGGCTATTTCCTTGATCTGCTCTTCGGTGAGCCAACCCGTGGCGTTCACCACAAAGCAGCCGGATTCCAGCGCGTGATGCCGGATGGTGACTTCCATCTGGTCGGCAAAGATCTGCCCGACCAGCGAGCCCGGAAACTGGGCACAGTGGATTTCCTCGTGCTGGGTCATCAGCGCGTAGCGGGCGAGCGGGTTGTAATGCTCCCAGCAGGCCAGTGCGCCAATGCGACCGGCAGCGCTTTCCACCACTTTCAGCCCGGAACCATCGCCCTGCCCCCAGACCATGCGTTCATGGTAGGTGGGCGTGATCTTGCGGCGTTTGAGCAGGATTTCACCCGTGGCGTCGAAGATGATCTGGGTGTTGTAGAGCGTGCCGAAATCGCGCTCGTTCACGCCCAGCACCACGACCATGCCGGTCTGGCGCGCGGCCTCGGCCACCATGTCGGTGACCGGACCGGGAATGACGACGGCGCGTTCGTAAAGCGCCAGATGCTCCCCACCGAAGCGGAAAGCCGGCTGGATGAACGAGAAATAGGGATAGTACGGCACAAAGGTTTCGGGAAAGACCGCCAGTTTCACGCCTTTTTCGGCGGCCTCGCGGATGGCCTGACAGACTTTCCGGGCAGTTCCCAGACCATCGTCACCAAGGACGGGGCTGATCTGGATGGCTGCGGCGCGAACGATACGGGACATGGCTTGCGGTCCTCCCTTCGGCCTTCAGAGGGTCCAGGTATTGAGGATGAAGGCGTTGTCGCGCCGGGCCAGCAGGATGATGTCGAGCACGTCCTGCGGGTTGATCGGCGTGATGCCGGGGATCAGGTTCTGCTCGCCGTAGCCGTAGAGGGCCTGAAGCGCGAAGCGGCAGGCATAGACCTTTCCGCCTTCCTCAAGGATTTTTGCGATCTGCTTGTTGCAGTTCATGTGCCCCGGAAAGGCTTCGTCGCCCAGACGGGGAAAGCCGCGCTGCACACCAAGGGTGACACCCGGTCCATATAGCAGCACCGACGTCTCGAAGCCCTTGCGGATCAGGCGGGTGGCCTGCAGCAGGTTGACGAACCCGACCGAGCCTTCATTGGCGACGGTGTGGAAGGTGATGAGGGCTTTTTCGCCGGGCTGGGCTTTGACGTCCTCAAAAACCTTGTTTTCATAATTGACGAAGCAGTCGCCATCTTTATGCGGAGCGTGTTCGACTTTCGGCATGGTATCTCTCCCGTGTGCTGCGGTCTCCGGCAGGGAGCCGGGACTGACCGCGTTGCCGAGGCAAACGTGGCACGGGATGGCAGAGAGCCAAAATATTGTATGCCTTATGAAAAAGGTACAAACGGCTCAAATCAGATTACATGCCGCCATCCTGCCAAGACAGAGACATACAAAAAATATACGACAACCATACAATCGTAAGGGGCATCCGTAAGTATCTGTTTTAGCGTGATTTTATAATCACGCAGTCGTGAATGAAGTGCCTTTTTGTTTTTCCATGTGCCCGCATGGCGTGCCCCGGAATCAGATGTTCCCATCGATTCCAGACACTGCGCGCAGGTCACACAATATCAGCGAAGCCGGGTGAGCGTTTGTGTTGCAGGACCGACAGCACGCCATGCAGGGATTCCTCAAGGCTTGCGGCGTCCGGCGCGCTGCCCAATGCAATGCGCGCCCGCTGCGGCGGCTCGCCGCTGATGGTGAAAACAGTGCTAGGCACCAACGCCAGACCCCGCCTGCGGGCATACGCCACAAAATCCGCACTGCCCCACCAGTCCGGCAGTTTCAGCCACACATGCGGCCCGTCGGGGTTCATGCAATGCCCCTCCCCCAGCACCCTGCGGGCAATGGACTGGCGCAGGCGCAGTTCTTTCTGGATGGCGTGCAGGATTGTATGCGCCTGCCCTGTCTGCATCCATCGCGCCGTGAGCGCGCTGAGCAGACCGGCATTGGTGAGCGCAATGGCCCGAATGGCCGCCGCGACCCGTCGGGTCATGTCCGCATTGGGCAGGGCGACATAGGCCGTGCGCAGGCCGGGGCTGAGCGTCTTGGCGAGGGTCGCCACGTAGCTGACACGGCTATGGTCGAGTGCTGCCAGCGCCGGTAGCGGATTGTCCATCAGCAGGCTGTAGGGATCATCCTCGGCAATATGAAGATGATGATGCTGGGCAACCTTCAGGATATCCTTGCGCCTTTGCAGGGACATGGTGGCCGTGGTGGGATTGTGGATGGTCGGGATGCAGTAGAGCAGCCGGGGATGATGTTCGGCACAGACCCGGTCCAACTGATCCGGCATCATGCCTTCCATGTCGCTGTCCACGCCAACCAGAATGAGATCGAACTGCGCCGCGATGGTCCGGATGCCGGGATAGGCAATACGGTCGGTAACAATCACATCGCCCGGCTGGGTATGGGTGCTGACAATGGCCGCCAAAGCGCTCTGGGCGCCCGGTGAGACAAGGATTTCATCCGTTCGCCGCTGCCCGATGACGGGCGCGATCCATTTTGCGCCAAACTGGCGTTCCTCAATCGTGCCGCCGGTGACCCGATAGGACATCAGGCTATTCAGATCCTGCTGTTTCAGGATAGCTGCGATGTCGCTCTGGATGATCCGCTGAAGCGGCGGTTCCTGCGGGATGGGCGGCAGGTTCATGGTCAGGTCAACTACGGCTGGACCGGTATGGCGCCAGTGGCTTTCCCCCGCACCGACACGGACGAAGGTGCCTCGCCCGACCGTTGCGTCAATCAGGCCGCGCCGCCGGGCCTCGGTAAAGGCCCGGGTCACAGTGGTCAGATTAGTGCCAAGATACTCTGCGATCGTTCGCTGTGGCGGCAGTCTGTCTCCCTCCCGCAGGTCGCCCTTGCGGATGGAAAGCGCCAGGGCATCGGCCAGCGTCATGTAAATCGCGTTCGGACTCCGGCTGATCTCTTCTTTCCAGTGGGCGAGATAGGGGTATGCGGACATGGGATGGAATTTCCATACATTCGATGAGATTCCATTCGACCATATACCATACAATCCGTGCAATAATGATCGATACAGATTCTGATTGGGTGCTCCGTGCAGGTCATCACGCCAATTCGTCGCGTTAATGTCCTGTCCAAAGAGTTAAGTTCACGTAGCCCTGTCACTCACTGTTTAAAGCGATCCGACCAGACCCACATCCGTTCGATCCGGAGCCAATAGGTTCACAGGCAGAATGTATCGTTCCATTATCTCTTTTCTGGTCGCAGTTGACGCTACGTCCGGAGTGCGCTCCTTGAATATCGTGGTGGGCTTGATTCCACAGCGAGTTCCCAAACAGATAGCCTTTGCCAGTAGCTGTAGGGCGGCGACGGGAGGGGAAGCAGTAAGTCCGGTTTCGGTTGGAAAATATGAGGAAGAAGATACTAACACTACATTTGCACTTTATTTTCCGGGCCAGAAAAACAAAAAAATTGCGATTTTTCTCGCCGTAGACAGCCTAAAATTCGAGCCTTCTGGAAAGTATGGGAGCCATGAACAATTGACGAACAAAACAAACTGCAGCTGTAGTAATAAAACCGCTAGAAAAGCGTTTATGACTTTCCCTGTTATGCGGCTTAACCCGTAAATGTCTGCAAGGATATATTGCGGTCTATGATGCGGTTCACATGCAAAAAAGCCCGTTGCTTGGTTCCATGAGACGCACGATCAGACCCTGGGTTATATCTTCCGGGGCACCTGCCGGTTTTATTCCCCCGGTACAGACACGCTTCCCACCTAATACACCGTGATTGCACAATTCATTCACCACTTTTACGAGGTGGTTACGGGAAATCCCGTGATGCTCAGAAACATACCTCACAGTATACCGTTTGTCGGGATTTTGCGCTAAATGAAGAATGACCTTAAGGTATAATCCGTGTGCTGGGTAAGTCGCATCAGTGCAGTTCACCGCTTTCCGCGATGGTATCCAGTCGATCACGAACCTTCATCCAAAATATTGCACTATCGAGAAAATTAGCATCGAGGCATCGGTAAATATGATGCACTGATCGTTGTCTAGCTTGTTCTAAAGTGGTTTCCCTCAACATAGCAGCCACCATAGCAGATACTTTCATCTTACATTCCAAACCTTCCTTAAGTTAAGATATAGGAAAATGGTCCTCTAGAATATATACAAAGGATCACATTCCCCGATGGCCCGTGCATAAACGGGTCTATATTTATTTGTTAGGAAACGAGCATGGACGAGGAACTGAATCGGCGCATATCTCTTACCGCAGAGATGGTTGCTGCATATGTGTCGAAAAATATGATTGATCCTGAAAAACTGCCTCATCTGATTACAAGCGTATTCCAGTCATTGTCTCCGAAAGCGGAGCCTGTTTCGGAGCTGCCGATCCCGGCGGTCCCTATTAAGCGTTCTGTATTTCCCGATTACATTATCTGCCTTGAGGACGGAAAAAAACTGAAGATGCTCAAGCGTCACCTCAATGTTGCCTATGGCATGACGCCGGAACAGTATCGAGCAAAATGGGGCCTGCCTGTGGAATACCCAATGGTCGCGCCCAACTATGCCAATCGCCGCTCAGAACTGGCGCGAGAGATGGGATTGGGACGAGAGATTACCGCAGCCCACGAGCCAAAGATCGCTAAACGTGGCCGCAGAAGAAAGGGGGCTTAACAGCCCCCTCCCCTAGAGGGTGTGTTATGCACCTTGCATGAGTATAGCAGCATTTCTAAGCATGAAGCACGCGAACGCTATTATCTAAAGTTTTGCTTCCGTTTTCTGTGTCGTACCCATCTTGCCGTATCAATAACAAAATGCGGAATTACGTTCCGTACGAATATTTCTGCTCTCTGCATGGTCGATTGTCTGCTGTTGGATAGATAGATCGTACTTTGTTCCGTCCTGTCAGCTCTTATTTTGGGCGCCGTGTAAAAATATGTAATGAGTGTCCGCCGCAGATGTCCTGCCCGCGCCGCCTGGGGGTGTCCATGCCATGAATCAGGCGACTGGAGCATGAGAACGCTGCGCCCGAACCGGGGAACAATTTTTCTGACAGGCCGGGTTGGATTTTTCTGCCACAGTTCCAGCAAGCCGCCATATTCCGGCTTCCAGTCATGATTGAGGTAAGTCAGCAAAGCCAGGCGATTTTCCAGACACGTATGGGGGTGATAACGAAAATCGGTATGGACCTGAAAATGTCCCTGCCCCGCGACTTCATGCATGCCGCCCCCATAAAGATAAGGGTCGGGAAGCAAATTCGTGATTCCTGTCAATCTGGTCAGTAGCCGGAGGAACGGTGCACCGTTCACAATATCAAAATACCGTTGTATTGCTGCAGGCATGACGGATTTTGTGCTGGTCGAACGCTTTGACTGAAGCTGATTCTGGAATACATTTATATTGTTTATGTGATCAAGATTAAAAGCCTGCAACGCTTCGTTCAGCAGGGAATCACAGAACATTCCGTCCATGACCAGATGTGGAAATGGCCTGGCTGTCTTGAACTCCTGCGCAAGACTGTTCAGCAGGAAAGTGTCGGACCGGTCCATTTTTTTTAACAGGGGTACGTACGACATCTGCTATCCGAATAATAGTCTTGCCACCGGCAGGGTAGCGGGATGTTTTTTAGTAAATCCGGTCTGCTGCGCATACAGGGAAAGTTCAGAAAGGGCTTCGATTCTGTATCTGTGACGATGCGACTACGTATTTATGATGCACTGTTCCAATATGGCACCATGCCTCGCCATATTCGGCCGGAATGGGCCCCTACCGGCCAAGGTATTCAGCATGTTTTCCAGTTCCGGGAGGAGAAGGGCATGATCCTGCAGGGGGGCCATCAATGGCACCTTGTACGGGAGCAGGAAATCGCCCGTCACGGGAACGGGGGGGGCTGTCCTGTGTCGGTAATGGATCATTTATGGTGGTGCTGACGGCCTCGGCCAGTTTCAGGAAACTTTGCAGGAAATCACTATTACAGGCAAAATTTCCAGCCCCGCCCTGCGACCGGATTTCTTTTTCGGAAGAAGGCGTATTGATCCACGCGATGTAATGTTTCGCATGTAAGGTATGCAACCCGTCTGCGCTGGCAAATATGTGGTCAATCTCCACACGTTCGTCAGTACCAAATGGCAAGATAATGCCATGCAGTACGGGTAGACCACTTGCCATAAGCATCTGCGTAACGGGATCATCCGCGGCAGGCTGTCCGCATAGTTGCTGCCACAGGGCGGCATCTCCGCCTGCAGGGAAATCTGGATTGCGGTGCGCACGTGTCATGTCCGGTCCTGCAACAGATAAAGCTCCAAATCCGATAAGAAGGCTTTTATTGTAAAGAATTGGTAACCGGGGGGCGTCTCCCCTTTGTCACGCCGCTATTCATATCCGTCTCATGCAGCGTCATGCTGGCTGCCGGGCTGTGAGCACCCGGTATTGGGGCGGGCCTTCAGCCATGCTTCAAGATCCTGCACATTCAGCGGTCTGGAAAAGAAATATCCCTGTATCACGTCGCAGTTGATCTGCCGGAGCAGGTCAAGCTGCGCCTGCGTTTCCACCCCTTCCGCCACCACGGTCATGCCCAGGCTCCGCCCGATACGGATGATGGCCGTGACCACAGAGTGAACCTTGCCTGTCGGTTCAAAGCCATCCATGAAACTCCGGTCAATCTTGAGTTCGTTAAGCGGGAGGTTTGCAAGGTTCGACAGGCTGGAAAAACCGGTTCCGAAATCATCCATGGAAAGCCCGATGCCCATGGCCCGGATCTCCTGCGCGGCAATGAGGGTCTGATCGTAATTCTCTATCATCGCACTTTCCGTAAGTTCGATGGTCAGGCGCTGCGGGGGAATACCGCTTTCGTGCAGGATCTCGCCAATCAGGCCTGGCAGGTCGGGATTTCTGAAATGCAGCGCGGATATGTTGACCGAGACGACCGGAACGTCCACCCCTGCCTGCATCCATAGGGCCATCTGCCGACAGGCCGCCCGCAGTGACCACAGCCCGATTGCCTCGATCTGTCCGGTTTCTTCCGCCAGGGGGATAAAACGGCCCGGTGATATCATGCCCAGGGCAGGATCGGTCCATCGGGCCAGGGCTTCCACCCCTTCCAGCCGGCCGGTCGCGGCATGGACCTGCGGCTGATATACCAGATAGATCTGGTCCGTCCTGATCGCCTGCTTCAGCGCGTTGGCCAGCAGGATCTGGTCCGCTGCCTGCCGGTTCATTTCCTCGCTGAAGAAACGGTAGCAGTTACGGTCGGCATTCTTCGCCTGCGACAGGGCCGTTTCCGCCTGCTGCATGAGGATTTCCATCTCCCGCCGGCCACCGTCATTATCCGCAATGCCGATACTGGCCGTAATGGTAACAGGGACCATGTCAATCATGACCGGCTCCGCTACGGTTTTCATGACGGTATCGGCCAGTGCCGTGGCCCGTTCCACCCCACCGGTCGTAATCAGGGTGAATTCGTCTCCTCCGCTGCGGGCCAGCAGGTCATTACTGGAAATGAGACCGGATAGCCGCCTGGCCAGCGCCGCCAGCAGCCGGTCACCCGCCGGGCGTCCCAACCCGTTATTGATGGCCCGGAACTGATCAAGGTTGATGATCAGGGCCAACAGGTTTTCGCGCCGTGCGCGTGCCGCCCGCTGCCTGATACCGTGCCGCAACCCGGTCCGGTTGGGCAGGCCCGTCAGCGTGTCATACTGCGTAAGCCGCGCGATATCCTCACGCGAACGCTGCTGTTCGATGGCAAGCGCGCACAGGTGCAGGCAGGCATCGGCAATCCGCCGATGCCATCTGCCTGGTGCGCGCTTGGCACGGAAATAGAAAGCCAGACTGCCACCTACCCGGCCGTCACGCAGCAGGATCGGCACCGACCAGCAGGCCATAAGGCCATGCGGGACGACAAACTGCCAGAACCCCTTCCATTTCGGATCGGCTTCAATGTCTGGCGTAACCACTTCCCTGCCGGTGAACAGTGCCGTGCCGCATGACCCGACCTCGGGGCCTATCTGCAGGTCAGTGCAGACTTCGGCAATCTGTGCGGGCAGCCGTGCGCGCGCCACGGGGTGCATGCGCTGTTCATCATCCACGACCACAATCTGTGTTACGACATCCGGGGCGATACGTTCAATCTGCCGGCACATCAAGGCGAGGATTTCGTTGAAGGACAGGTTGCTGGCCAGTGCTCCCATCATATCCTTCTGCAGCGCCTTTATCTGCTCGCTGCCCGTAATGTCATTCAGCACCACGATTACTTCGTGCAGTTCCTCATAGGGGCTGCATAAGGGCGTTACGGTTGCCAGAAGCCAGATGTCCTGGCCTGTGTCGGTGCGGGAATGGATTTCCAGTTCAAAGGGCCGACAGCGCTGCAGACGACGGCGAAAAGCCTGTAATGTCGCAAGATCGCCCTGCTGCCCGGACAGAAAGGCCGAGAAATCAGCCCCTTCCATACCCTCGGTACCGATGCCCGAAAACCGGGCTGCCGATGCATTGGCATAGGTAATGCGGCACTGGCTATCCAGTATCAGGATACCACATGCATTGCGTTGCACGACGCTGGCGTAATGCAGATCCTGCTCACGTCGGGACAGATCCCGTGTCACGTCGCGCAGGGAAATGACAAACACCTGCTGTCCCGCCCCCTCGACCCGTGCCACGGACATCTCGGCAGAAAACGTCGTGCCGTCATGCCGCAGCAAGGTCAGATGGTGGTGGTTTTGCGTAGTGGAACGACAGACGTTACCCCCGGATACGCCAGATGGGCACAGTGCGACATTCGTCAGGTTCTCACCAAAGGTACAGGGCAGGATGTCTGTCCCGGTGGGAAAGAGAATATCAAGTTTCCGGCCGATCAGCCCGGGCGTGGGACCACCCCAGATACGGGCCGCGTTATCATTAGCAAAGATGATTGTGTTATCATTGCTGACAAGCAGGATACCCGTATCAATGCTTTCCAGCAGTTTGTCCGGAATGGGATATGTCTGTCGTTCGCCCATTAGTCTGGTCTGCCTGTCTGTTGTGTTTTGGGAGGTAAATGGATGACGATGCCGTTCTGGGGGGGTCTGTGTCCGATAACGTTTGAGGAAAAGCGGGGGCGTGTCCGCCCCTTCTCCCCCCTGCTGCCAGTTTTCAGGACGGGACAGCCCATAGGGATCCCCATCACAGCGCACGATCGCCCATGCCGCGCAGTCTCGTTCCACCCCGGATCCCGCAAGCAGCCCGACCAGCGTGATGCGGGTATCGGAGTCATAGGATGCCGTCAGGGTCTCGTTACCGCGGAATATCAGGCTGAATGGCGCGGCGCGGTCCGGGCTGCCAAATGTAATGTCGATCAGGATAAGGCCGGCTTCGGAATGCTTGGGTCCGAAAATGATTTCTCCCCCCGCCGGATCAATAATCAGGTGCAGCCACAGAACCTGAAAGGGGCCAAAGCTGTCGATTTCCAGTGTCCCCCCCTGCAGAACGTATTCCCAACTGCTCCACCGGGCCAGATCGATCAGGTTCGTGCGGACCCAGGCCTGTGTTCCTATGACGAAGCGATAGGAAGACAGATTTGACCTGCGTGAAAGGGGAAGTGATCTGTTTACAACCTCAATCACGTTGTTCCAGTTGAAAAAGCCGTTTCTGACCGAGGTCTCATTCGTACGGACCACAAGAGAGCAGCCATTGTCCGTTGCCATCTTCATATGTATCGCCTGTCTCAAAAATACTCGCACCAGCAAGGAAGTTTCGGGTTTTCTGACCGCTGGCTATTGGGCCAAAATATGAAATATTTGTGGCGTGGCCGTTCTGCTTGATGTGAAACCGTATGATGGTGGAAGTGATGAGGACGTAACGGAATTTATTGTTGCATAAGACCCGTCATTTGAAAACAAAAAAATGCTGGCCATGCGTTCGCGCAATCGTCTATAAAATAAGACTGATGTGCCAATATAAACGAATAATATGATGCTGATCGGGTACGCGCGCGAAAATGCGGAAGAAGCGACGCTTCTCCAACAGGTAGAAGCGCTCCGAAAGGCGGGTTGTAAAAAAATATATGAGGAAAAAGTTCCTACAATGAGCCGGGACTGGCCCATTCTGGGTGATGTTCTGACGGAACTTTCTTCTGACGATACTTTGATTGTCTATTCTCTGGACCGTCTTGCCTGGTCAACGCCCCACCTGCTGGAAGTGGCCGATCGACTGCGTGAAAAAGGAGCAGGGCTGCGTTCCCTTTGTGAACCCTGGGCCGATACCACCGTTCCCTATGGGAAAATGATTCTTGGTGTTTTTGCCGGCATTGCTGAATTTGAACGCGCATTAAGCCGCAACCTCACGGAAACGGGTCGAAAACGGGCGAAGGAACGGGGTGTCCATCTTGGTCGGCCAGCCAAGCTCAGCGCAGAGCAGATTGCGACGATCCGGAAGCTTGTCCGTGACGAGAACCTCTCCATTTCAGAAGTCGCAGCCCGTTTTGGCGTGCATAAAGCCACCATCTATCGGGCGGTTACCAATAACAAGTAAGAATTGTTTACGCTGACCCTGCATGTCACACCAGCCAGTCGATATGATCGCGCCGAGGTGGGACGTTTTGCTGCCGCCATTCAGGACGCGACGGGCGAAAGCGTTGAACCTTCATACTTAGAAATGCCGCTATACTCATTCAAGGTGCATAACACCCTCTGGGTGTCCACATTGTTTTCGATCGTCCCGTTTGGTTCTGTTTTTCTTTTCCGTCAGATCCTTTCCGGCCACCAGAAGGAAAAATGACCATTATGTCGGGTCTACTGATAGATCCGGCATCAATGCTGGCTGACGTCAACCCATTCTGCGCCAACAAGTTTTGCAAGCCGATCCGGCGTTAGACATACGGAACTGTTCCGGTCACCTGCTGCCGGCCAGACTTCGTCAAACGCACGCAGCGAAGTATCACAGAAGACTCTGACAGGCTGCGGCAGTCCGAAAGGACATACACCTCCCACGGGATGGCTTGTCAGTCCCAACACCTCATCCGCAGGCAGCATACGGGGGCGGTTCCCGAACGCATCCTTCGTCTTGCGATTATCCAGTCGGCCCGTCCCGGCCATGACGACCAGGATCCGCTCATCCCCCACTTTCAGCGCCAGCGTCTTGGCAATCTGCCCTTCCTGCACGCCCAACGCTTGCGCGGCTTCCACCACCGTCGCAGTACTATCTGTCAGCACCACAGGTTCGATATCGGGTGCGTTTGCCTCGAAAAATGCCCGCACGGATTCCCGGCTCATTTATATCCCCTCACAATGCTGGAAAACTGTTGGTCGTCTGGATCATTACACATTCTGTACTTCTCCAAGACAATCACGAAACGGTTCACAACAGTGCCATCTGGAAACTGCCGACATCAATCATGAAACTTCCTTCTACCCCGATCCCGAAGCGCTTTAAATCTCCCTACGCGGCCTGCTGCAGGGAACAGATGGCCACAGCTGGCTCAGTCGGGATTGTCGTGCCCACAACCCAGCTTGCGAAATCCACCAATCTGAACGGTCTTCAGAGCAAATTCAGCCTGGAATCATCCCCCACATGCGAGATATCACGCAGCAATTTCATCGACTGTAGCCAGCTATCCAGCAGGAGGAAACCGGGGCCATCACATCAATGAACAGAACCATGCTTGAAAGAGACAGCACACGGCCTGATTCGCGCAGACCCGCGACCACATTCAATTAATGAAGGATGGTGAAGCGGCAGAACACGGCGTCGCTCCGGCTAAATGGCAGTTCCTCTGCCGGGGGCCGCACAGTCGTAACGTTGTCCAGCCTCTTCCGTGAGGCCTCCTGCGCCATAGCCTTCCCGCATCGAACCTGTCGCATCACATGCGATCATATGTTCGGTATAGAACACCAGTCGGCAGGTCACATGCCCTCGTCCACACCCAAAATCCAAACGCACTGCAGACCCATGCTTGCGGCAAGGTGCCCGTCCCCAGCCGAGCGACTTTATCTGGCAGGCCGTTACCGATCACATAAATGATACCACTGATGACCCGATGGTCATCCACACGGCGCGCCCGAGCACGGGATAATAACGGCTGCAGAGCCTTCATCTCCCCCGCGCCTCAGCATCGGCCGTCTACTCATTTCGATCCTCTATAGAAATTTGAAATCACGATGGTTTTATGCCGTAAAGAGCTTTGATCCTATCGTGGGCTATTACTTCGCAGGTATACGCACCGCAATAACCTCGATCTCCACCAGCCAGCCCGGATTGGCCAAACGGGCAACGCCAAAGGCCGACCGGACCGGCAGATTCAGCTGTTTGTCGGTACCATAAAACTGGGTGTAGGCTTTCATCATCCCGTCAAAATCGAGTTTGCCCAGCTTGGGATCATCAACCATGTAAATATGCATCTGCACGACGTCGCCCATGCCGAGACCCAGCTTTTTCAGTTCATCCTGAATACGCAGCAGGGCAGCAAAGGTCTGGGCCTGCGTGTCCCCGTAGGCAGCAAGGGTGTGCGGGTCCGCCTTCTTGTCCTGCACCGGCGCGCCCATGCCACTGAGGTAGATGGTGCTCGCCCCGGCTGGAACCTCGATAGACGATGCAATGGGAAATTTGCCTGCGGAGTGACGCACGATACCGTCATCGGCCCAGGCAGGGACGGCACCAGCCATACCCGTCATGATGGTCAGGCCCGCAACTGTCTTCTTAAGCTCGAACATCTGTCTACTGCTCCTGCGGTGATGTGGCGGGGCGCTGGGCGGCGACATCGGCCGGTGTAATGGCATCCGTATAATGATTGCCAAAATGCGTGCGGATGTAATTGACCACATTGGCAATCTGGTCATCTTTCAGCGTGCCCGAAAACCATGGCATGCCGCCATATCCGTTCATGATGACATAAACCGGATAGGCACTGCTCTGCAGTTTTGCATTGTCGGCAAAGGCGGGGAACTGCGCGCCTGCCCCGGTCGCCCCCTTGCCGTCGGGCATGTGACAGCCCTGGCAGACATGGCGATATACGTCCTCGCCCGTGTTCAGGGGCTGGACCTCACCCACAACAGCGCTGGCGCTATCCGCCCGCGCGGGATGGGAGGAGGCCAGAAGCGGCAGGGAGGCAAGAACGGAAAGGAAAAGGATCTTGCGCATCAGCTGGCTCCCTGTGCCCGTTTATGCAGTTGGGTTACGGCATCCAGTGCGGACAGGATGGCCCCTTCCTGCCAGCAGCCCACATAGGATGCATGTTCACCAGCCAGCACGATGCGGTTGTCCATCGTGTACAGGGCCTTGTAATGGGTCTTGCGGGCCTGTTCGCTCCACATCGAGCAGCAGCCCATGGTCCAGGGCACGCGGCTCCATGCAAAACTGATGCCGTTGGAAAATTCTTTGCGGTATTGCTTATGGAAGACCTCACCCTGCGCAAGGGCATGTTCAATCCGCTCCTGCGGGGTCATGCCGGCAAAATCATATGCTGCCGGACCAAACATGTAGCCCCCCAGCAGAACCGCTGGCCCGCGGGAGAAGTAGCCATGGCTGGGATAGGAAATCTGGCTGATCGGCTGGTCGGTAAAGCTGATGCCGCCATAGATCTGATCATCCTCCTCCCAGAACCGGCGCTTGAATTCCAGCCCCAGCTTGACGGAGGAAGCATAGGGCACCGCCATGATCGCGGCCTTGAGCGGTGCGCCAACCTGCACGTCAAGCTGAGACAGGATGGGAAGCGGGATGGTGCATACGCAGTAATCGGCCTGCGCCTCACGCACGGCACCGCCATGGGTCATATCGTTATAGGTAACCGTTACGCCCCTGTCGTCCTGATGGATCGCGGTGACCTTGCAGTTCAGGGTGATCAGGTCATGCACCTGCCTGTTGAAGCCCTTGCCGATCATGTCCATGCCGCCCACGGGCTGGAACATGGTGGTCTGCATGTCCAGACGTTCGTGGAACGCCAGCCATGTCCACAGGCTGGAGCGCATGACATCCTTGCGGGCAAATGGCTCGGACGGGACGGGCGCGCCATTTATGCCGCCACCCTGCGCCTTTTCGTAACCACGGGTTTCGGAACTGATAATACCTTTGCTGTAATTCAGCCCGGAATCCAGACTGCCCCACTGTCGCATGGCGGTCATGATGTGATCATGCTCATCGGCCGAAACCATGTCATCAAGCTTGTGCTGGTTGATCGCCTTGCCCAGCAGTTCCGCCGTGAAACCATGAAAATCCGAGGCGAATTCCCGATACCGGACCGGCTTGCCGTCAAACGCCCGGCTCGAATGAAGCCATGAATTGTGGTTCAGTTCCACAAACGGTTCCAGTTCCACCCCGAATTCGCGGCAGTAATGCAGCAGGCCCTGATGGTGGTAGGGAATACGCCACGGACCCGGATTGATGTAATTTCCGGATGCGAAACCGACCTTCTGGGTAATACCTCCCAGCTCGGTTACGGTATCGCCCCCACGCAGGCTGATATTACGGCCACCGGCGCGGTTCTGGAATTCCAGAACCTGCACATGGTAGCCTGCCTTGCGCAGTTCATAGGCGGAAAGCATGCCCGCGAGCCCGGCCCCCAGAACCAGCACGCGTGTGCCACGTTTTGCACCGGACAGGACGGGGGGCGCTGTAAAGTCCGTGCCCTGCGCATGCCCCATGGACGTCATGGCCTGATACAGGGCGGCACTGCCGGCAAGGGTGCCGATCCGGGTTAGAAGTTGCCTGCGCGTGGGCGCCTTGCGCGGATGAGCGTTTGTCACCAGAAAATTCCCATAACAACAACCGTGATGCACCTGGCTCCATTGCTCGGGACAGATTCGGTCCAGAAACAATGTGAGCGGATATGAAGATCGTGCCTCCCTGGTCTTGGGCGGATTGCAAAATGATCTTAGAAAACAGCAGGGTCTATGCCCATCATCAGTAAAATACCCACGGTGTCGGCCATGGGTATTTTGACTTCAGCTGTCAGACAGGATCAGAAGTTGGCGTTAAGGCGGCCGTAATAATACCCGCCATACATGGGGATCTGGGCGGAATCTTCATCATAGGGCATGGCGCCCAGCGCATTGAGCGCCTGCGGGACCATGCGTGGACGCACGTTGAATACGTTATTGGCGCCAACCGCCATGTGCCAGTTCTTCTTGAACCGGACGCCGATTTCAATATCTGTCAGCCAGTGTGGCGTATTGATGAACTGCTGCAGGGCGTTGTTGGAGTACTGCAGAGCCGAAGGCCCCCAGTCCTGATATTGCATCATGTCACTGGTCTGGCCATAGCGGGTCTGACGGATATTAAAATCCCAGTTCTTGTAGGTATAATAAGCGTTCAGGATGATCTTGCTACGCGGATAATCAGTTGTGATCGCCGCGATGTCCGAAAGGTTCAGGTCCGCGCCGTTATGATGCAGACGGGTGCGGTTGAGGTCGATCGACATCGACAGAGCAAGATTGCCGTATTGATGGAAGCGGAACATGTAATCCGCCTTGATGTCCACGCCCTGTGTGCGGGTGCTGGCACCATTTGTGAAATAATCTGCATACACATCGTTATAACCGGTAAAGCCGGTTGGCAGGGAAGCCAGTTGGGCAATGGCCTGCGCCGCGACCTCGCCCTGTGTCGTATTACCGTAAGGGGTAGAGCCGCCGAAATTCGTATCCTGAACGATGCGGTCACGCATATTGATCTGATAGACGTCGGCTTCAACGTGGAAACCATCGACAGGTTCCAGCACGATACCACCGCTTACGCTGGTCGAGCGCTCGGGCTTCAGCTTGGTCGCGCCAATGGCCTGGGCCGCTGCGGAATCAGCGGCAAGCAGGCCACTGGCACCGGTGGGCGAAACATTGACGGCGCTGAAATGTGATTCAGCCAGCGTCGGGGCACGGAAGCCCGTGCTGATGGTGCCACGGATGGCGATACGCTTGGTAAAGTTGTAACGTGTTGAAATCTTGCCATTTTCCGTATTGCCCACGTCAGTGTAATGTTCCAGCCGCCCGGCAAAATCCAGTTCCCACTTTCTGGTCAGGCGGAAATCCCCATCCAGATACCATGCCCAGATGTCACGGTACCATGTACCAGCCGAACCGGGGGAGATGCCGGCATAACCCTGCGTACCGCCTCCCATGTACGAGACGGGATTACCTGCGGTGATATTGTAGGATTCCATCCGTTCTTCCGCGCCAAAAGCAAGCGTCATCGGAACGACGTCCCCGATCTTGAAACGACGGCGGAAATCGACGTTGTTGGTCCATTGCACCATGCTGTAGCTTTCAGCCCGTGCCTTACGGGGGCTGGAGCCATAATCGGCAACATAAGATGTGTTAAGGGTATTCTTGTTACCGATCTTGTCGATATCTTCACCATAAGTGGAACTGATATCCCAGTTGAAGCCCATGAAGTTGTCACCCTTCAGGCCCAAGGTGGCGGCAAAATCGTTTTCTTCCATGGTTTCCAGTGGTGAGAAACCATAGGGCGCAATGGCGGCGCAGGCCTCGCAGGAGCCGCCTACAGTGGGCGTGCGATAGTTTTCATAAGCTTCCGCATGACGATGGGCATAGGTAATCAGCCCATAGAAATTGATACCGGGCGTAAACTGCTTGCCCCATTCAATCGCCAGGTTTTCACGTGTTTCTTCCGGCGTACTCATGATCTTGTTGGAGCGTTCTGAAATCTTGCCGGCATTGACGCCGGTATAGGTTGCACTGCTGGCATCGGCAGGCTGTGAACCAAGTAGGCGGTGGTCCCGCGCATTGTTGGCCACGAAGTGGTCCGTATGGTACATCTGGCCGCTGATATGCAGGAATCCATCCTGCCCCAGCTTCATGCCGCCGTCGGCATTGAGCTGGTAGCCCCAGCCATCACCGTTATAGGCATTCGCGCCGGTCTGGCCGCTCAGGTTCAGGCCATGATCCTGTTTCTTGGTGATGATATTGACCACACCGGCAATCGCATCGGAGCCATACATGGCGGCCGCACCGTCTTCCAGCACTTCGATATGATCGATGGCATTGGCCGGAATCATATTCAGGTCAACCGGGGTCGAACCTGAATCCGGGCCTGAATCCGCATAGAGGTTGGCAGTCGTGTGGCGGCGCTTGCCATCAACAAGTACCAGCACTTCATTCGGGTTCAGACCGCGCATGCGAATGGCAGAAGTCAGGGCGCCCGCATCGGCCCCCATGGTGCTGACATTGATCGAGGCATAGGTGCGGGTCAGGGCATCAGCCAGGTTCATCTGGCCCGACCGGCGCAGGGTTGCTGCGCTGACAACCGAGACGGGACTCATGCTGTCACGCGCCTTTCGATTCACTGTGTGCGTGCCCGTCGACACATTTATTGTTTCTACACCAGAACTGTTTACACCTGTGTTGTTCTCCTGCTTCAGGTTTTGCGCAGCACGCGGATGCGTCTGCGCTGTCGTTGCACGACGTGCGCGGGCGGCTCCGCTTTTTCCTGGATTCTGTTCCTCTGTTACAGGATTTCCGTTGGGTGTGGCGGCAACTGCTCCGAAAGAGACAAAAGAGCAGATGGTCGTTATTAGGAGAGAAGTTCGTCTGTTCATGATGCCCCGCGATTCTTCCATCTATTTACGATATTAACGGGACGTAATGATTATCGAGGAAAAAATACCTATCACACCGTTTCGATATCGGCACGTTGCCGGAATGCTACACTCTGCCGTATGTCACGTTATATTTATAATTTTAATCCTTGACGAAATAACACTCATAAACGTTGAGTAATTCCGGAAATCAAAGGTAAATGAAAATTGGGTCTGGACCCATTGATTTGATTGCGGAAATCTGATTCAGGCTCTGTGAGGAGACAGGAGATGAGCGACCTGTTTTGGCTGACGGACGAACAAATGGAGCGCCAGCGACCCTTTTTCCCAAAGACCCACGGTAGAGCGCGCGTTAGGGATCCAGGTTGCCTGATCGGTCGCACCAAAGGCGGCATGAACACGAAGCTGCATGCGATCAGAGGTGGACCCGTCTGTTCGGACAGTTTTTGGGTTTGAATAAGCTATACCCGGTTGTTGTTATGCCGCCATTCTGACGGCGTTGCTG
>NZ_QUWV01000052.1 GCF_003403295.1 Komagataeibacter melaceti
CTGGGGGCAGGGTGGGCGGTGCGCCTGCTGGCCCTTGTGCGGATTGTGGCTGTCATGCTGTGTGGCCGCCCGCGCACGCCGCGCTGTGCCGGGGCACGCGACCCGCAGGGCTACGAGATGGCGGCCATGGTGGCGGGCTGCGTGCCGTTCATGCTGGTATCCATCTGGCCGGGATACTGGCTGGCGCTCATGGACCATGCCGGGCAGCGCGCGCTGGGGCATGTCTGGCCTGTCATTGGCAATATCACGCTGGCCTCGCCCGATGGGGCGGCCATCGTGCATCCCGCGCGGCTGTGCCTGCTGGTGGTGGGGGCCGGGGGAATGGTGGCGGCGCTGCGGTATGTCCTGCGCCCCCGGCCCGCGCGGCAGGTGGCGGGCTGGCAGCAGGGCGCGCCCCCGGTGCCGCCCTGGATGGTATTTGGTGATCCGCTGACACAGGTGGGGCCGGGCAACCCGCCGCGCATGTTGCTGGACATGGTAGCGGCAGCCCCCCTCCGCCACCGGCTTGTGCGCGCCCATGCACGGCTGTTGCGGCGCTGGCGGCGCGACCGCTCCACCCTTGTGGGTTGCGGGGTGGATGTCTGGCGCAGGCACGGGGTATCTGCCCCGGTGGTGATGATGGCCGCATGCGTGGGCGCGCTCATGTTCATTGCATGGCATGGATAGGCGGGCATGACGGCGTCCCTTGTGCTGGCGTTGTGCCATGTGGTGCTGGTGGTGGGTACGGTACCGGTCTGGATGGCGCTTCTGGGCTGGATGACCGCCATTATGGAAGGCGCGCGCCGCCTGCCAGACCCCATGGCGCGCTGGCGCGCCCTGCGTCAGGCATGGCGGCAGGCGGGCGTGCGTTCGGCTGCGGGCGCGCAGGTAACGGCCGTCGCACCCTGGCTGGCGCTGGCGGCGGGGGTGGCGGCCATGCTGCTTGTGCCTTCCTTCGCCATTGGCATGCCCGGCGGTGGGCTGTCGGACCTGCTGGTCGTGGGCGGCCTGCTGGAAGTGGCATTCGTGGCGCTGGTGGTCGTGGCCGTTGCGGCGGGTCTGGCGCGGCCGGGGCATGCGGGGCTGCGGGCCGTGACGGGTGGGGTCATGATCCAGCCGGTGCTGCTGCTGTCCTGCGCGGTGCTGGGCATGTGCCTGCCGGATGGCACGCTGGCGGGGCTGGTGCGGCAGGCGCATGTTGCGGACATGAACCTGATCCGTGTGCCGCTGGCGCTGGTGGCGGGGGCGCTGCTTGTGGCGGTGGATGATGCGGGGGCATCACCCGCCCTGTTTTCCACCATGGTGGAGGATCTGGCCGGGCCGGATCGCGCGGTGGCGGAATATGCGCGGGATCTGGTGGCGGTTGTGTGGATGATGCTGGCGCGCGATCTGATCTGGCCGGAAAGTATTGTCACGCCGGATTTCATGGCCCGGTCAGGGGGCATGCTGGCGGTCATGACGGCACTTGGCCTGTGGCTCGGGCATATGCTGCTGGCATGCGGGTGCGTGGCGGGCATGCGGGTTTTCGTCCTGTCGGGCCGGTGGCAGACAGCGGGACGGGCGGGGCTTGCGCTGCTATGCGCCGTTATGGCCGCAGTACTGCTGTTTGCCAGCCGGTGGGCGGGCTGACCATGCTTGTCCTGCTGCTTGGGCTGCTCGTGATCCTGTCTGTCGCGGGGGGTGGAAATACGGTGGGTGGGCTGGCCTGGCATGCCGGGCTGACCGCCCTGTGCGTATGTTTTGCATATGCCGGGCAGGGCGCCATGCCCTGTGTGCTGGCCGTGGTCATGGCGGTCCTGACCGGGTTGCTGGCGGTGCAGATGTCGCGCGTTCCTGCAACCGCGCGTGAACGTGGGGGTATCCGCCTGGCGGGCGGGCTGCTGTGTGTGGCGTTGCTGGCGCAGGTGATCGTGCATGATGGTTCAGCGGACATAACCGCCCGGCTTGCAGGGCTGGCGGGTCTTGCCGCCATCATGTGCGGAGCTTGGGGCGCGTGCCTTGCCCGCGCCCCGGTCGCGCTATGTGCCAGTCTGGCCTACGGGCTGGATGGCGTGACGCTGCTGGCTGCGCAGGCGGATAGCATGCTGGGCATGGGGCAGGCCGTTGCAGCGGCGGTGGGGCTGAACATCATCATGGCGGCCGTGCTGCGGGGCGGGAGCGGAGGGATATGATGTCGCTCCCGCTTTATGCCAGCCTGACGGCGGGCTGGATGGTTCTGGCCGTTGTCGCGCTGCTGGGGGCGGGTTCTTCCCTCCAGTTGCGCGGTGTGCTGGCCTTCGTACTGCTGGGGCTGGGTATTGCCGGGCATGTTCCGGTAGCGGATGCGGCGCAGGCGTTTATGGCGCTGTGTCCCGCGCTGGCCCTGTGCGTGGAGACATGCCGCCCGGCTGACCGTGGGGGTGCAGCGCGATCGGGCGGCCTGAAGGCGCTGCTGCCCTTCATCCTGTCCGGCAATGCGTCCCTTGCGCTGGCGTTCGGGCGGTGTGACCTGCTGGGGGTGTTCATCGGGGCCAGCCTTGCCGTGCGGCTGGCAGGGGCATGGGGGCCGCGTGGTCTGGACGGTGATGGCTGGCGGCAGCTGCGTGGCACGGCGGCGGGCCTGATCCTTGCGCAGGGGGGACTGTTCCTGTTGCGGGCCGGATGGGGGACCATGCCGGATCAGGCCGGGGCGGTGCTGCTGGCGGGCGGGCTGTTCATGGCCTGTGGCCTGCTGTCCAGCCCCGCGCATGCGCCGATGGAGGGGAACATGGACCAGCTTATGGTCATCCCGGTCATCGCACAGGCGGCCGGTTCATGGCCGCAGCTTGCACCCGTGCTGACATTTTTCGCGCTGGTCTGTCTGGCGTGGTCGGTGCTGCCACGGCAGGACAGGGAGTCGTGCGTGCCTGACTGGGGCGGCTGGGCGCTGCTGGCGGCGGGCTTGCCCGCACGGCAGGCGTCGCTACCGCTTGCCGCCTGTCTGCTCATGCTGGCCTGCACGCCCCGTGTGGGCCATGGGCCGGAGAAAGGGCGCGAAGGGATGAACAACCTGATCCTGTGGCCCCCGTTCCTGCCGGGCGTGGCGCTGGTGCTTGTGCTGGTTGCACAGATGCGGGCCTCCGTGCCCATTGGCCTGCTGGCGGGTGTTTCGCTCTGGCCATCCCTTGCCGGAAGCAGGCAGGCTCCGGTTTCCTTCCGGGGGCGGACCCTGCTGCTGCTGGCGCTTGGCTGCATGGTGCTTGCCATTGTGGTGCGCCGGGGCATGGTCCAGCCATGAGCCGCGATGTATCCGCCCTGATCCGCGCGGAGGAGCCGACCGCGTGCCGCGAGCGTTTCGTGCTGGAACCCACCGCATGGCGGGAGATGGCGGAAGCACTGCCCCATGCCGCCCTGCCGCTGGCAGGCCTATGGGCGGATGGCGCGCAGGTGCATGCCCTGTTCATGGATGGGGTTGCCCCCCTGATCGCCAGCGTTGCCGTGCCGGATGGACGCTATCATGCCCTTTCCCCCGCCCGTGCGGGGGCGCAGGCGCATGAACGCATCATCCATGACCTGTGGGGGATCGAGGCCATGGGCGCGCGGGGCACTTTCCCGTGGCTGGATCAGGGGCACTGGCCGGTTACGTGGCCATTGCGTGAACGCCCGCCACCTGCTCCCGCCGCGCCGGAGGGCGTGGAGTTTACCGATGGCGCAACCATGCACGGGGCGGGCGGGACCATGGTGGGGCATGGCCCGGCGGATGGTGGCTTTCAGGCCCCGTTTTACCTGCGGCTGGGTCTGCCGGGCGCGCGGGTCGGGACGGTTTCGGTCCGTATGGGTTACGCCCATCGTGGCCTGTGCGCGCGGATGCGCGGGCGCATGCCGGTTGAGGGCGCAAGGCTGGTTGCCCGGATTGAGGCCATGGCAAGCGTGGCCCATCAGCGCGCCTTCTCCCATGCGCTGGCGGCAGCCACCGGGCGTATCCTGCCGGAGGGGGAGGAAAAGGCGAGCGTTTTCCTGAGTGAACTGGAGCGCATCGCCTCCCACCTGGAAATACTGGTGCAGGCCGCCGGACTGGTGGCCGATGCGCGTTTCGTTGCTACTGGCGCCTCCCTGCTGGAGCGGGTGCGGCAGGTCTGTCGGGACCTGTGTGGCAGGCGCTTCCTGTTTGACGTACTGCCTCCCGCCCCCGGTGCCGCGCGTAAACTTGTGCTGGCGGATGGTGTGGTGGCGGAACTGCGGGCCGGATGCATGGAACTCATGCGCCTTTTCCGTCGCCCACGCGGGCTGGCCACGCGAACGGTGGACAGGGGACTGCTACCGGCTGACGTTGCGCGGAAATGGGGCATTGCAGGCAGCACCGCACGGGCCAGCGGGATGGAAGGTGACCTGCGGCGCTATATGCCCGCCAGCCGCCCCGAATGGACAGGCGGGCCGCTGGTGGGGGATGTCACCGCCCGGCTTGCCATCCGCCTGCGTGAATGCAGGCAGGGCGTGGAAATGCTGGCGGCGCTGGGGGGTGTTGCCATGCCGCCAGTCCCGCCCGTGCCCGAACATGGATCGGGGGAAGGCCTTGGTTTGACGGAGGGGCCGGCAGGCCCGGTCTGGCACTGGCTGCGGCTGGAGGGCGGACGCATTGCCGCATGGTGGTGTGGCGATCCGTCGCTTGCGCAGGTGCAGGCGCTGCCCGATATCCTGTCCGGTGCGATGGAAGCGGATGTCGCGTTGATTCTGGCCTCGCTCGGGCTATCGGCCGCGAGCGCGGATCTGTAGGGGCGGGAAATGGCGTATCTGCATCTGTTCGCGCAGCACGGTGTCGCACTGTCGCGCATGGCGCCGCTTGATATTTTCCATGTGGAAACGGGGGGCTGCACTGCATGTGCGCTTGAACTGCGCATGCTTGCGCGCGGGCTGGTCGCGACGTGCGGCAATATGCGTTTTGTGTCCACGCCCCGGCAGGCCGCATTGCTGCTGCTGACGGGCAGCCTGACGGTGGAGATGGCGCCCGTGGTGGAACTGGCGTGGCAGGCCATGCCCGGCCCGCGTGCGCTTGCCGCCGTGGGGGACTGCGCGGTCAGTGGCGGCGTGTTCCCGCCCAATTACGCCACTCTGGGCGGGGTGGGCACATATGCGCGCACCAGCCTGTCACTCGCAGGCTGTCCGCCCGCGCCGGAGGAGATTCTGGCCGCCCTGCTCAACTGGCACGGGCGTGATGATGCGGGCGCGGCCTCGCCCGGGCAATGACAGGCCGTGCCTGACGGAACCGGCGACCGGCCCGGTCAGGCCGGTGTTGAGTGGGTGGGGTCGTCGTTTTCCTGTAGCGCCTCGGCCTCGCGGCGCAGGCGGTGGAAGCTCATGCGGCTGATGGGCAGCAGCAGGATGTAGATGACGCCCGCCGCCGCCAGCGCGCCCCACGGTTCAGCCACCAGAATGGCGGCATAGGCCCCGGTGCCCAGCATGGTGGGCAGGATCATGGGGGAGGGCACCTTGAAGTTCTTGAATGACCAGACTGGCAGCGTCGAGACCAGCAGGAACGCCGTGCCCCCCAGCGTCAGCGCGGGCAGGATGGGCTCACGCGTCAGGTTGTACAGCCATTCCCAGTGCAGGTGCTGCGCCTCCAGCCCCAGGAACAGCGGGAACAGCGCCAGCCCGGCCCCGGCGGGGGCGGGCACGCCGGTAAAGAAGCTGCTGGCATATTTGGGCTGGTCGGCATCATCATCAAGGCTGGCGTTGAAGCGCGCCAGACGCAGCGCCATGCAGACCGTGAACATGATGCACGGGATGTAGCCAAACCGGCCCCCTTCATGCAGCGCCCATAGATACAGCACGAAGGCGGGGGCAACCCCGAAACACAGGAAATCCGAAAGGCTGTCGAACTCCGCCCCGAACCGGCTGGTGCCGCGCAGCAGGCGCGCGATACGCCCGTCCAGCCCGTCAATGCATGCGGCGATCAGCAGGGCGGCGGCGGCATTGCCAAAGCGCCCTTCCAGCCCGAATCGCATGCCGGTCAGGCCCGCGCACAGGCCCAGCATGGTCATGAGGTTCGGGATCATCCGGTTGAATGACAGGCCGCGCACGCGGGGGCGCTGGCGCTTTTTCAACCGGCGGGCCGGGCGCGTGGGACCAGTGGGGGAAACGGCCATGTGGGGCTCAGAGCCGCGCCATTACGGTTTCGCCACCAACCATGGTCTGCCCCACCTCGACCAGGGGGGTGACATCGGGGGGCAGGTACAGGTCCGTGCGCGAGCCGAAGCGGATCAGGCCGAACCGCTCACCGGTTTCGTACTGCATGCCTTCTTCCGCGTCGCACAGGATACGCCGGGCAATCAGGCCCGCGATCTGCACAACCGCCACCTGCCGTCCGTCCCGCAGCGTCAGGCGCAGGGCGTTGCGTTCATTGAGTTCCGATGCCTTGTCGAGGCTGGCGTTCAGGAACTGCCCCGGGTGGTAGGCAACCCGCGTGACCGTGCCGGCAATCGGCATACGGTTCACGTGCACATCCAGCACCGACAGGAACGTCGCGATACGCCACACCGGGGCGTCGCCCATTTCCAGTTCCGGCGGCGGCGCCACCTTCTCGATCGAGACGATATGTCCGTCCGCCGGGGCCACGGCCACGTCGGGTGCGGCGGGGGTGACGCGCTCGGGGTCACGGAAAAAATACAGGCAGAAGCCGAAGAACAGGCCACAGGCCGTGCCGAGCCATTTTGTCAGCCGGAAGGGCAGCAGCCGACCGGCCACCGCTCCCGCGCCGGAGGCAAGGAGAAAGGGGCGCGCGGCCGGGTGCGGCGGGGCAATGACGAGCTTGATGGATTGAATCAGCGACATGGGACCATGTTCATGAAGATTTCAGTAAAATTGGTCAAGTATTCTGCGCATCCCCCGGTGGCGGGCGGGGCGTGAACAGACGCGAAAACACCCGGGCGCGCCGCAGGCCCAGCCCCGCGGGCACGATGGTGGCAGGGCGGGCGGGAATACCGGCGTAAATGTCCTTTACCGCCTCGATCATGCACACCCCGCCTAGCCGGGGGAACAGGGTGCGCCCGGTCCATTCCACCATGCTGGCCGGGCCGGGCGGGCAGGGACCGGCGGGAGGAATGTACAGCGCGTCCTCATGCCGTTCGGCGTGGAAGCAGGCATCCCCCAGCCAGCGGCTGATCTGGCGGCGCGAAAACGGTGTGCCCTGCCCGAAGGGGGAGTTGTCGGCATGTGCCCACAGCCCCGCCCGGTTGGGCACCACAAGCAGCAGCCTGCCGTCATCCTTGAGTATTTTCCATACCTGTCGCAGCAGGCTGCTCTTGTCCTCGCTGATCTCGAGGGCATGGATCAGCACGATGCGGTCGAACTTCAGGTCCTCGAACGGCAGGCACAGGCCATTGGCAATACAGTCCCGCCCGTGCCACGGTGGGGCCTGCCGCGTGACATGCGTGTCCAGCCGGGCGGACAGGCAGGGCATTTCCGCCCGGTCCCATAGCGGCAGGAAGGGCAGCGCGTAGCCAATGCCCAGGGTACGGACAGCCTTCGCGCCCCCTTCGGGCCAGAAGGCGGCCATGCGCTGGGCCAGCAGCCGCGCGGCGAGCCGCCCCCGGCGTGAGGCATAGAAATTCGCGGCGATATGCATTTCGGCTGGCATCGGCCCATACTAGCACACCCTGCGGCAGCGGCTATCATGCCATTGCCGCGCAGGCATGCCGGGCCGGATACGGACGTGGAGGACAGTCATGACACAGCAGCTTTCCATCAGGGCAATTCCCATCCTGTCGGACAATTACGCCTGGTTCATCCATGACGGCGCAACCGGGGCGGCGGCCATGGTGGACCCGGCAGAGGAAGCCCCCCTGACCGCCGCGATTGATGCGGCGGGCGGCAGGCTGGACCTGATTTTCCTGACCCATCACCATACGGACCATATTGCGGCGGCGGCGGCCCTGCGGGCGCGCTATGGTGCACGGATTGTGGGGGCGGTGGCGGATGCGTACCGGCTGCCCGCGCTCGATATCGCGGTGCGGGATGGTGACGTGGTGCATCTGGGGCAGGCGGTGGCGGAGGTCATCGCCACACCGGGCCATACATCGGGCGAGGTCTCGTACTATTTTCCCGCCGGTCCCGCACTGTTCTGTGGCGACACACTGTTCAGCATGGGCTGTGGCCGACTGTTCGAGGGGACGGCGGCGGACATGTTTGCCAGCCTGCGCCGTATTTCCGCCCTGCCGGATGATACGCTGGTGTGCTGCGGGCACGAATATACGCAGTCCAACGCGCGTTTCGCCCTGCATGTCGATCCCGACAACGCCGCGCTGCGCGCACGCGCGGCACAGGTGGATGAACTGCGCCGCAATGGCCAGCCCACGCTGCCGGTGTGCCTGTCGGTGGAGCGGGCGACCAACCCCTTCCTGCGCGCGCCCGATGTCGCGACGCTGGCGCGATTGCGTAAAGAGAAGGACAGTTTCTGACATAATACGTCACAATTATCCGGCCCAATGGCAAATCCCTGCCGCAGGCCATGGCGGTGGCAGGGCCGGAAACAGGAAAAACAGCCTGTTCCAGCACTGCCCGCCACCTGTAACCATCGGGCGGGAGAGGCGTTACACGCGTGCGCCGGCCCTGTCGTGGCAGGATTGACGATCCACCGCATGGTGGGCCAGCGTGTTATGCTGTAGGAACAGACAGGCCCTTCATACCCGTAGCGCACGCACGGGCGCGGGGCGTCATGGCGCGCGCGGCGCCCGATCCATGCGAAAGGAAGGCTTTTGTCGGTATCTTCTGCCCCGGTTGTCATCAAGAAATATGCAAATCGGCGGCTGTACGATACCGAGCTTTCTGCATACATCACGCTTGAAAACCTTATGGACATGGTCAAGCAGGACCGTGCCTTCGTCATCCTCGATGCCCGGACGGGTGATGACATAACCCGTGGTGTCCTCGCCCAGGTCATGCTGGAGGAGGAAACGCGCGGCCGCGCCATGCTGCCGGTCGCGTTCCTGCGCCAGCTCATCCGCTGCTATGGCGAAAGCAGGCAGGGCGAGGTTTCGGATTATCTGGAACGCATGATGGCCGAATTCATGGACAGCCAGCCCCCGGCCGCCACCACAGGCGGGCTGGAAGCACTGGGGCGGGAGAACGCCGCCGTGGTGCGGCAGGCCATGTCGCTGTTCACATCCCTTTACGCGGTCGAGCGCGCGGGCAACCGCACGGTGGAAAACCTGCTGCAGGAAATCATGGACCTGCGCCAGCAGGTTGAAGACCTCAGGGCCGGGCGCGACACCGCCTCCTGACCGCCCGCATTACGCGGTGGGGCTGGTCTCGATCGCGGGGACGGGCAGGTCGTGGCTGGTACACAGTTCGCGCCATGCCGTGCCGATGGCGGGCAGAAGCTGCGCACGCCGCAGGCCTGATGGCAGGGCCGCGCCAATGACGATATGAATGGTGCCCGGGTGCTTGATCAATGCATTGCGCCCCCAGTGCAGCCCCGCATCGGTCGCCACGGGAATGACGGGCAGGCCAGTATGGGCTGAAAGGGCGGCAATGCCGGGTTGCAGGCGTATGGGCGCGCCGGGGGGCGTGCGCGTGCCCTCGGGGAAGATGATGATCTGGCGCCTGTCCTCCACCGCCCTGTCCGTTTCCGCCAGCAGTGCCCGCAGCGCCTTGGCCCCACCCGTGCGGTCAACGGGGATCATGCCGCTCAGCCGCAGCATCGGGCCGACCAGCGGGATGCGCTCGAGTTCACGCTTCATGACATAGGTCGGGCGCGGCACCAAGTTCATCCATACCAGCGTATCAAAGGCCGACTGGTGCTGACATGCCAGCAGGCACGACCCGCCGGGCAGGTGCTCCCGGCCGCTGACCCGTATGCGGATCTTGCAGATACGCTGCAGCCCCCGCAGCGTCAGCCGCGTCCACAGCTTGGCATAGGACAGCGCGTAGCCCGGCGCGAACAGCCGGATCGGGAATGCGATGACACCCATCACGACTGTCAGCAGCAGGAAATACAGGTTGAACACGAGCGCGCGCAGTACGGTCATTGCAAAACAGGTCCATCAGTGCGGGTGGGCTATCCTAACACCAGAAAATGACCGCCACGACAAGGCAGCCCGCCATCAGCCCATGGTGTCGGGCACCCCGGCACGTGTATCGGCATGGTGTATCAGGCTGTGCAGCGGGCGGGTCAGGCGCGGCAGGTCCAGGCAGGCCAGCAGCCATTTGTCATATTCCACCACCATGAGCCGCAGCGTTGCGGGATGGAGCAGGTGGTGCAGCGCGGGCGGGCGGATGGGGTAGGCATACAGCCGCACATCGGGGATGGTGCGCGCCATTTCCAGCATGGCGCGGCGGATGTGGTACCCCGCCGTCACTACAATCAGGCTGTGGATGTTGTTGTCATGGACCCAGCCCGCCGTCTCGTCCGCATTGCCCAGCGTGGAGGTGGCGCGCCGGCCCAGCGTGGTGCGTGTCCATAACGTGGGGGGCACGGGCTGGGGCAGGCGGTACAGGAAATCACCCAGTGTTGCATGCACGTCCACGCCCGAAATCAGCAGCAGGTCGGCATTGCCCTCCGCCAGCAGGCGCAGTGATTCCTCAATCCGGCCCTGTCCGCCCGTCAGCGCCACGATCCCGTCGGCATGTGGGGGGCGGGCGGGCGGGCGCATGGCGTCGCGCACGAACCACGCCAGTCCCATGCCCCATGCC
>NZ_QUWV01000053.1 GCF_003403295.1 Komagataeibacter melaceti
GCCCCACCCCCCGTGACCGAGGAACAGGCCCGCGCCCTGTTCCGCCACATGTGCGCCGTACGCCTGCCGCTGCTGCTGGACGGGCGCATAGACTTCACCACCGATGCCCCGCCCGAACTCAGCGTCATCATCGTCGCGCACAACCAGTTTGAAATGACGCTGTCCACGCTGGCCTCGCTGCGGGCGAACCATCACGGGCCGATGCAGGTGCTGCTGGTCGATTCCGGATCGCGCGATGGCGTGGCCAGCATCGAACGGCATGTCAGGGGCATCGAGGTGCTGCGCCATGCGGGCAATATCGGCTTCGTGCGCGGCTGCAACGCCGCCCTGCCCCATGTGCGCGCGCCCGCGACCCTGTTCCTGAACAACGATGTGGACCTGCAGTACGGCGCGGTGGCGGCGGCGCTGTCCCGCCTTGCGGCGGCGGAGACGACCGGCGCGGTGGGCGGGCGCGTGGTCCGCACCCACGGCCTGCTGCAGGAGGCAGGCAGCATCGTCTGGCGCGACGGCTCGGTGCAGGGCTACATGCGCGACGCCCACCCCGCCGTGCCCGAGGCCGGGTTCGTGCGCAAGGTCGATTTCTGCTCGGGCGTGTTCCTGATGGTCCGCACCGAGATACTACAGGTGCTTGACGGGTTTGATGAAAGTTTCGCCCCCGCCTATTTCGAGGAGACCGACCTGTGCCTGCGCATCCGCGCGCTGGGCTACCAGATCATCTATGACCCGGCCATCTGCCTTGTGCATTATGAATGCGCCACGTCGGACGCCACCAGCGCCGCGCGGCTGATCGCGCGCAACAGCACCGTGTTCACCCGCAAGCACGCGGCCGCCCTGCGCCGCAGGCCCCTGCGCCACGCCACGCTACAGGCCCGTGCGCGCCACGCGGATGGCGGGCGCGGGCATGTCCTGTTCATCGAGGACAGGCTGCCGCTGCGCTACCTTGGCTCGGGCTTCACCCGCTCGAACGACATCATCGCCGCACTGGCCGCCCTGGGCTACCGGGTTACGGTCTATCCGGTCTTCCGCCCCATCGAGGATGCCGCCACCATTGCCGCCGCCTTCCCCGAGGATGTGGAGGTGATCCATGACCGCGAACATGCGGATCTGGAGGAATTCCTGCACGCGCGCAGCGGGTGTTTCGATGCGCTGTGGATCGCACGCACGCATAATGCCGCCCGCCTGGCGCAGGTTCTGGGCAACTGTGCCTCCGCCATTCCGGCGGACCGGATCGTGGTTGATACCGAAGCCCTCGCCACCTGCCGTGACGAGACACGCCACAGCCTGCACGGCACGACACCGGAACAGCCCTTTGCCCTGCGGCTGGAGCACGAACTGCGGCCCCTGTTCCTGGCCCGCCGCGTGGTGGCGGTGAACGGGGCCGAGGCCCGGCTGCTGCGCGATGCGGGGTTTGACAACGTATCCGTGCTGGGCCACGCGCAGGTGCCGCGCGCCACCGGGCCGGGATGGGCCGCGCGGCGCGATGTCCTGTTCCTAGGCGCGGTGCATGACCGGGATTCGCCCAACCTTGATTCGCTGGCATGGTTCAGCGCGGAGGTGCTGCCCCTGCTGGTGGCCGAGCTGGGGGCTGACTTCCGCTTCAGCGTATGCGGGCATGTGAACCCGCGCGTGGACCTTGGCCCGCTGCGCCAGCACCCCAATGTGCGCATGCTGGGCCGGGTGCCGGACACCGCCCCCGTTCATGACCGCCACCGCGTGTTTGTCGCCCCCACCCGCTTTGGCGCGGGCATTGCCCACAAACTGCACGAGGCGGCGGCCAATGGCCTGCCCGTGGCCGGATCGCACCTGCTGTGCCAGCAGGCGGGCTGGCAGGACGGGCACGACATGCTGTGCGCCGACGTGACCGACCCTGCCGCCTTTGCACGGCAGGTGATCCGCCTGTATCATGACCGCACGTTATGGGACACGGTGCGTGAAAACGCGCTGGCCCGCATCGCTGCCGAACATGACCCCGGGCAGTACCGCGCCCGCGTGGGCGGGATCATGGACAGCGTGTTCACGCGCGATTAGGCGGCGGGCTGGCCTGTGCCCCGCATGGCCAGCCGGATGGAGCCCATGGACAGCATTTCCTTCGCCCCCGATATCGACCCCGCCCTGCATGCGCGCGTGCTGGCCGCCCCCCATTTCTGCCGCTGGCTGGAGGGCATGCGCACGCGCTTCACCCTGCGCCACGTGCTGGTGCGCGACGCCGTGGCCTTTGGCACGCGGATGGGCTTCATCATGGTCGAGGCCGATGCCCTCCATGAGGGCAAATCCGTGCCGGGTCTGGCCCTGCTGCGCGGGGATTCGGTATCGGTGCTGCTGGTGCTGAAATGCCCCGGCTACCCTGACCGGACCATCCTGACGTGTGAGGCCCGCGTGCCCGTGGCCCGGCCCGACCTGCTGGCGCTGCCCGCGGGCATGCTGGATGGCGGGCGTTTTGTCAGCACCGCCCTGCGCGAACTGTCGGAGGAAGTCGGGGCGGACCTGCAGGTGCATGAGCATGACCTGCGGGAACTCACGCATGTCTGGCTCTCGCCCGGCGGGTGTGACGAGGCCATCGGCCTGTATTATGCCGAACTCCACATTGACGAATCACTGGCCCGCAGCCTTGCGGGGCGGCAGACCGGCCTTGCATGCGAACACGAGCACATCCGCCTGCGTGTCATTGACCTGGCCGATGTGCCCGGCATTGGCATGACGGATGCGAAGACCCTGCTGTCATGGCACATGTACCACGCCCGGCAGGCGCGCTGAACGGTTTCAGGCGACGGTGGAGGTGCCGCTGCCGTCCTGCACGCCCTGGTCATAATCCTGCAGGACGGAGCGCAGTGACCTGAGCGAGGCGATATCGTCCTTCACATCGCCAATCCCGTCCTTTTCCTGATAACTGATCATTTCATCAATCATCGTGTACATGTCCGTCGAGCCGCTGACGAGCCGGCCGCCATTGACGCCCTGCAGCGCGTAGCCATCCATCAGCGCCATCTGCACACTCTGGTGCAGGGTGATCCTGCCCTCGCGGGTCAGTTCCTCACGCGCGGATTCCATTTCCGTGGGCGTCATGTCGCTGAATGTGGGGCTGGCCGACTGGCTGGCGCTGCTGCCCGTGGCCACGGTGGATGCCGGACTGCCTGCCGAAACACCGCCAATACGCATTTTCCGTCCTTTCCGCCCGTGGCTGCCATGCCCGCAGCATGGGCGGTGCGGGCATGGACCACAACCCCGCCCCGGCGGGCGCGCCATGACATAGGGCAGGCCTCCGCTTTTTTTGTTGACACATCCGCGTGAGGTTCAGCATAAGGGTGGGGAGCAGCCCTGCCTTGTGCAACTGCTTCTTGGACGTTTCCTCCCTAAACTCAGCGGTGCTTATGCACCGCTTTTTTTTTGCCCCGGAACCTGCGGATTTCCTGTATCCGTAAGGTGGGCCACCAGTCGGCCCCCAACCTGGCAGACACGAAAGAAAGCACCATGAGCGGCATCTTTGACAACGTAATGGGCAAGCTGGGCGAACTGGCCGACGCCACGGGCCTGTCACAGCAGGTCCATGGCTATCTGGCCCGGTTCCTGACCCCCGACACCATCAACACCCTGCTGGCGCAGGCGGAACAGGCCGGGCTGGGTGACAAGGTGCGCTCATGGATCGGGGATGGCCACAACCTGCCCATCACCCCTGATGAACTGCGCACCCTGCTGGACAACCAGCAGGTCCAGGCCATGATCGACCGGACCGGCCTGCCCGCCGCGACCATCCTGCCGGTGCTGGCCCACCTGCTGCCCGAGGCGGTGAACGCCCAGACCCCGCAGGGCAGCGTGCCCCCCAAAACCGCGTAACGCCCCTGCCCTTGCGGCCCGGACGGTGTTCCGGGCCACTTTCCTATTCCGCCGCCTGCCGCCCGGGCATGTCGCCATGGCGCACGATGCTGGCCACCAGATCCGTCAGCACCGCCTGTAGCGGCTCAAAGCCCGCATGGGGCTGCAGGGTGGTCTGGTCCATGTACAGCGTGCGGCTGATTTCAAGCTGGAGCGCCTGCACGCCCCGGCGCGGGCGGCCGTAATGGCGGGTGACGAATCCCCCCGCAAAGGGCACGTTGCGCGCCACGTTGTAGCCATGGGCAACAAGATGCTGCTCCACCAGCGCGGTCAGCGCCGGGGTGCAGGCGGTGCCCCATGCATTGCCCAGCACGAAATCCGGCAGGTCGCCGCGCCGCTTCAGCGGGCCGGGCATGGAATGGGCGTCAAGCAGGATGCACGAACCGTGGCGCTCCATGTTCACCTGCACCAGTGCCGAAAGCGCATCATGATAGGGCTGCCAGCAGGTGCGGATGCGGGCCTCGGCCTCGCTGAACGGTAGCGGGCGCGGATAGATCGGCCCGTCGCGTGAGACGATCCGCGCAATGGTGCCGAACCCGGCGCGGACCTTGCTGCTTGTGGTGTCGCACCAGTGGGGCAGCGGTTCACTGAACATGGTGGGGTCAAGTTCCCACGCCGCGCGGTTGGCATCGCAATAGGCGCGGGGGAACGTGGCGTGCAGCAGCGTCGCCCCCTGCGCGGGCGCGGCGGCGAACAGCCTGTCCACATAACAGTCCTCGCTCCGGCGCAGGGCAACGGCGTCCAGACGCGACATGCGCAGGAATTCAGCCGAGTAATGCCGCCCCGAATGTGGGGACGCCACAATGACCGGGGCCTGCCCCGCCGTGGGGGCATGGACATAAAATGGCGGAACCGCGCCACCGGTCATGCCCGCCCGCCCCGGCAAAAGCGGCACGGACAGCCCCCGAAGATGTTGGACAGGACAGCATGAAAACCCATGGCCGTATTGGCGCAGGCGGCGGCTTTCGGGTCAATGCGATTTTTTTCAAATGGGGGGTTGCATCCCACTGAAAGGATGCGTAAAAGCCACTTCACCGCAACGCTTGGTGGGCGCATAGCTCAGCGGTAGAGCACTACCTTGACATGGTAGGGGTCACAGGTTCAATCCCTGTTGCGCCCACCAAGCGTTGCGAGAGAAACCCCCGGAAAACTGCCATATACGGCACGTTTCCCGGGGGTTTTGTCTTGTGGGGCAAGGTTCATTATCGTCCACTATGGTCCATTACGGATCGTTATGTATGTGTGCAAAACTGGTGCAGTGTTTTCGGCCTGTACCCCGCATCCATTCCCCCTGTCATGCCGCAAACTGCGCCACCTGCCCCATTGGCACAGGTCATGATGCAGCTACACTGCATTTCCCGGCCGCAGGGCCGATGGGTTTATTGAATTGGGCACTCCATGCTTTACGGCCATTCAGGCAGGATGTGTCTTTGCTGCCAGCACCCCGATCACAAAAGAATCTGTCCTGAGCCTGACGCGGGTGCTGGCTTCCACGCACCTGAAGAAATCGTATTCCGACACATGGCCCGAAAGGACGATTTCATAAAAAGACGACTGGTCTAATTTTTATCTGGACACCGATGCCGGTCCGCCATATATACACTCCCATGAAGATTGCAGAGAAACATCGCGCTGCCCGGCAGTACATTCTGGAAGCGGCCCGCCCGCTTATCGGCCAGCGTGGTTTCTCGGCCGTCGGCCTGGCGCAGATACTGGATGTCGCGGGGATTCCCAAGGGCTCGTTCTACCATTACTTCGAATCAAAGGAAGCATTTGGCGAGGCCCTGCTGCAGACCTATATCGATGATTACCTGATAAAGATGGATGACATCCTGGGAAACGACGATGAGAACGCAGCACAGCGGATTACCCGTTACTGCCAGTTCTGGCGGGATACCCATATCGAAGGGCAGATCGGCAACAAATGCCTCATCGTAAAGCTGGCGGCGGAAGTATCGGACCTGTCCGAACGGATGCGCGCCATTCTGGATGTCGGCACCCGCACGGTCATTGACCGGATCAGCGCGGTCATTGCCAGCGGGCAGGAGGACGGCTCCATTGGCAGCACGCAGCCCGCGCCGATGCTGGCGGCGTCGCTTTACCAGCTCTGGCTGGGATCGACGCTCATGGTAAAGATCACCCACAGTTCTCCACCGTTTGACCATGCCTGGGAGGCAAGCAGGCGGCTTCTGGAAATCTAGTTTCACAAAGATGACGGAACGTCCTGTTCTGTGATTTTAATAGGTGACCGGTCTAATAGAGACGACCGGTCCAATAGGTGCGAAGATGCAGAATTTTGAGTTCTACAACCCCACGCGGGTCCTGTTTGGCAAAGGCATGATTGCCCGCCTTGATGAACAGCTGTCGCCCGAAGCCCGCGTGCTCGTGCTGTATGGCGGCTCCAGCGCCGAACGCAGCGGCACGCTGAATGAGGTTCGTGCGGCGCTGGGCAACCGGACCTTCCGTGAGTTTGGTGGCATTGAAGCCAACCCCACTTACGAAACGCTGATGAAGGCCGTGGCCATGGTGCGGGCGGAAAAGCTCGATTTCCTGCTGGCCGTGGGCGGCGGGTCGGTCATGGATGGCACCAAGTTCGTAGCCGCCGCCGTACCGTATGAAGGCAAACCGTGGGACATTCTGGTCAGCAAGGGCGAGGCCGCAAAACAGGCGCTGCCACTGGGCACCGTTGTCACCCTGCCCGCCACCGGGTCCGAAATGAACTGCCTGAGCGTGATCTCGCGCCAGTCCACGGGCGACAAGCTGCTGTTTTCCAACCCGCTGGTCTATCCGCGCTTTTCCGTGCTGGACCCCATGCGCACCATGAGCCTGCCGATGAAGCAGGTCATCAACGGTGTCGTGGACTCCTTCGTGCATGTGATGGAGCAGTACATGACCTATCCGGTCGATGGCATGGCGCAGGACCGTTTTTCCGAGGGGCTGCTGTCCAGCCTGGTGGAAATCGGGCCGCGTATTGTCGCCACACCGGATGATTATGACCTGCGCTCCAACCTCATGTGGGTTGCGACCCTGGCGCTGAATGGCCTGATCGGTGCGGGCGTGCCGCATGACTGGACCACGCACATGATCGGCCATGAAATCACGGCGAAATACCACATCGACCATGCCCGCACGCTGGCCGTGGTGCTCCCTGCCCTGCTGAAGGTACGCCGCAGCGAAAAGCGCGCCAAGCTGCTGCAGTATGCCGCGCGGGTGTGGAACCTGACCGAAGGCACGGAAGACGAGCGGATCGACGCGGTTATCCGCAAGACCGAGGAATTCTTCGAGGGTCTGGGCGTGCCGACCCGCCTGTCGGCCTACGACATCGGGGCGGACGGCATCAGCGACCTGGTCGGTCAGCTTGAAGATCACGGCATGACCCATCTGGGTGAAAACGGTGATGTCACGCTGGATGTCAGCCGCCGCATCCTTGAAGCCGCGGCCTGATCCCCGCCGAAAGTTTACCCGGGATACGGCCCCGGACCGTATCCCGACCCCAACTGGCTGAATAAAGAGACAGATATCCAAAATGGCTTACGCATCGACCAATCCCTATACCAACGAAGTTGTCGCCACCTTCCCCGATGCCACGGATGCGGAAGTACAGGCCGCACTGGCTGAAGCGCATGCCGCATTTGAAAGCTGGCGCGACACGTCCTTTGCCGAGCGGGCAAAGGTTATGAACGCGGCGGCTGCCATCCTGCGCCGTGACATTGACAAATATGCCCGCCTTGGCACGCTGGAAATGGGCAAGCTGTTCGAGGAATCAAAGAAGGAAGTCATTCTTTCGGCCGAGATCTTCGAATACTACGCCAACCATGCCGAAGAACTGCTGAAGCCGGAAATCCTGCCGGTTGCGAACGCCGCGGAAGGCAAACCCGTGCTGGTTCACGAACCGCTGGGCATCGTGCTGGCCATCGAACCGTGGAACTTCCCCTTCTATCAGGTCGTGCGCATCATCGCGCCGCAGCTTTCGGCCGGTAACGCCGTGCTGCTCAAGCATGCTTCCAACCTGCCGCAGTGTGCCGCAGCCTTTGATACGCTGATGGCCGAAGCCGGCCTGCCCAAGGGGCTGTTCCGCAACCTGTATGCTGCCCGCCCCCACACCGCCATGATCCTGAATGACCCGCGCGTGTGCGGTGTCGCCCTGACGGGTTCGGAAGGCGCTGGCACCGTGATTGCCGGTATTGCTGGCAAGGCGCTGAAAAAGGCAACCATGGAACTGGGCGGCGCGGATGCCTTCATCGTGCTGGATGACGCCGATGTGGAAAAGGCAGCCCGCTGGGCGGTGATCGGCCGCCACTGGAATGCCGGTCAGGTCTGTGTCTCGGCCAAGCGCCTGATCGTGGCGGATGCGGTTTATGACCAGTTCCTTGCCCTGTACAAGGAAGGTGTTGCAGCCCTGAAGGCAGGCGACCCGATGGACCCGTCCACAACACTTGCCCCGCTGTCATCACAGGCCGCGGCGGACGACCTGCGCGACCAGGTGACGCGGGCGATGGATCTAGGGGCCAAGGTCGAGATCATCGGCGCGCCGGTTCCCGAACAGGGGGCGTTTTTCCAGCCGCTGCTCATGTCCAACCTTGATGGGAAGAATGCGGCCCGCCACTGGGAATTCTTTGGCCCCGTGACCCAGATCTACCGTGCGAAGGACGAGGCGGACGCCATCCGCATTGCCAATGACTCCCCCTACGGGCTTGGCGGCTCCGTCTTTACCCGCGACGAAGCACGCAGCGCACGGGTGGCGCGCGCCATCCGCACGGGCATGGTGTTCATCAACCATCCGCTGTCACCCAAGGCGGACCTGCCGTTCGGCGGCATCAAGAACTCGGGCTATGGCCGTGAACTGATCGGCCTTGGCATCAAGGAGTTCATCAACCACAAGCTGATAAATGTGGTTGATATTGACGCACCGTTCTGAAGCGTAAACAGGTGCGGGCGGTAATGGCCTGACTTGCCGTTACTGCCCGCCGTAACACACCCCGCTGGTGACACCTGTCGCCGGGGGGTGTTTTATCATGAACAACAGTACGGCATGCCGTAGCCCGGTCAGTTACCGTGGCACATGCCGTCAAGCAGCACGTCCAGCGCGGCCGGGATCGGTGCCGGCCCGACCTTCTCCTCAAGCAACTGATGGCTGATCGCCAGCATGGCCAGGCCATGCACCTGCGCCCAGCTTGCTGCCGCCAGGGCGCTGACGGCAACCGGGCGGAAGCTTCCGTCGCGCTGTCCCCTTTCCAGTAGCCCCAGAAGAATCCCGAAAGTCGCCATGGCCGCATCATGCAGTTGCGGGTCTATCGTCTTGTCGGCATCGGAACTGAACATCAGCCGATAAAGACCGGGATTTTGACAGGCAAACCCGATACAGGCCCGTGCTGCGGCCATGAACTGCGCGCGCGTGGAGGGCATGTCCGGGGGCATGGCTTCTGTCATGCTCTCCCCCAGCCTGACGAAGCCGATCCGGGCCAGTTCGCGCAGCAGCATCTCGCGATCACGGAAATGCTTGTACGGCGCCGCATGGCTGACCCCCGTGCGCCGCGCCACTTCCCGCAGGGTGAAGGCCCAGTTCTGGTCCGTGGCCAGCATGTCCAGCGCCGTGTCGATCAGGGCGCGGCGCAGATCACCATGATGGTAGGGGCGGTCCTTGGTTTCACTCATTCGCGAGGCCCATGTTTACACAAGAAACTTTCATTGACACCAGATCGTCATGCTCCATATCCTGCCCGCATAAGTTTCTCCTGTAAACATGGAGGACGTGATGTCCGATGCCACTCCCGCTGACCTGCGCCCTGTCCTTGACCGCCAGCGTGCCGCGTTCGTGCATGCCGGGCCACCAGACCTGAAACGGCGCCGGGCCGACCTGCGCCGCCTGAAGGCTGAAATCCTGAAGCGGCGCACCGGAATCGTGCGTGCCCTGAACACGGATTTCGGCCAGCGCTCGGAACGTGAAAGCGCCATAGTGGAACTGATCCCGCTGGTGCAGTCGATCAATTACATGATCGCGCATCTGGGGTGCTGGATGAGACCGCAGCGCCGCCACGTATCGGCCTATTTCCAGTGCGGTCGCGCCTGGGTGGTCCGGCAGCCGGTGGGCGTTGTGGGCATTATCGCGCCGTGGAACTATCCGGTTTCCCTCGCGCTGGTGCCGCTGGCCACGGCCATTGCCGCTGGCAACCGGGCCATGCTCAAACCATCTGAATTCACACCGGCCACATCGGCGGTGATTGGCGAGATCGTTCAGGCTGCCTTTCCACCGGAGCAGGTTTCTGTCGTAACCGGCGGTGGCGAGGTGGGGGCTGCGTTCTCGGCCCTGCCCTTTGACCATATCCTGTTCACCGGCAGCACGGCGGTCGGAAAGAAGGTGGCTGAGGCTGCGGCGCGCAACCTGACCCCCGTTACGCTTGAACTTGGCGGCAAGTCCCCCGTGGTGATCGCGCCCGGCTTTTCCATGCAGCGGGTGGCGGATCGCGTGGCGTTTGGCAAGCTGACCAATGCCGGGCAGACCTGCATCGCGCCGGATTATGTGCTGGTGCATGAACATGACAGGGATGCATTCGCCACGGCCTATCAGGACGCCGTGAAAAAGCTGCATCCGAATGGTTATGCGGGATCGCCCGATTATACGGCCATCCTCAACCAGCATCACTACGGGCGGCTGGGCGGCCTGATCCGTGATGCTGAAGACCATGGCGCGCAGGTCATCCGCATGGGCGGCGATTCAGCCGCCAGCCATGTCCTTGCGCCAGTTCTCATACTGGGTGCCCGACCTGAAATGGCGGTCATGCAGGAGGAAATTTTCGGTCCTGTCCTGCCTGTGCTGACCTATCGCACGCTGGACGAAGCGATTGCCTTCATCAACGCCCGCCCCCGCCCGCTGGCCCTGTATTATTTTGGCGACAACCGCGCTGAACGCGACAGGCTCCTGAAGCGCACGGTATCAGGGAATGTCACGATCAATGGCACATTGATGCATTATGCGCAGGACGACCTGCCATTTGGTGGCGTGGGAGACAGCGGCATCGGGGCCTATCATGGCAAGGAAGGCTTCATGGCGCTCACCCATGCCCGTGGCGTGTACCAACAGGGGCGCTTCAACGCCGCAACGCTGCTTAAGCCACCGTTTGGCAGGTTCACCGACGCCATCACAAACCTGCTGCTGCGATAACAACGCGGCAACCCCGCACTGCCACCACCCGGGCTGGCATGCCGGAAACTATCCGGCTCCGTGGCGCGAATGCGGGGCAGATACGGCCTGTCCCGCCCCTTGATCCCACCCCGGCACGACCCTGGCCTGCGACGACCTCCCATCCCTGTGAACCCCCGCACTTCCCTGCCGCGTGCGGGCCTATGGGTAGGGGGTGTTATTGGCGATCACGTTGTTTTTCTGCCCGCTCGTATCGCTCACGCCCCGCCGGCATGAGCGGAAGACATTGCCGGTAATGACATTATAGCCCACGCCCGCGCCCAGATGGACGGGGGCCATGGCGGTCGAGGGGGTCCGTTCTGCGCCACCGCAGAAATTCACGCCGCTGATAATGGCCGAACCTTCATCCGCGCCGCCGCCGGGGCCACGGTTGGGCAGGACCTCCACGCCAAACGCATCGGCTGGCGCGCCGGAATGGCCGCAGCCGATAATGTCCCCGCCAATCACCTTGGTATCCTGCACGCTGGTGCGCAGGCATGTCCCGCTGGAGCCTTCCATCTTCCCGCCCAGGAACTCCGCATGCCCGATGCTGGAAAACCGCGAGGCATCCAGATAGACGATGTGGTGCGGCGTGTTGAAGCCATAAAGCTGGCACGACGTACATTCCAGATGGACGAAATTATCAGCCCGGATCGCGGCGGACGCCCCCTGCGCCCCCAGCCCGTTGACCTCTATTTCCAGCCTGTCAGCATGGATGAACTGGGGGCAGGCATCGGCACTGCTGCTGTTACGGCAGGCGATATCAAGCCCCAGGTTCGTCTGTTCGATCACGCTGTGGCGTATCCATGCCGTGGCCATGAAATCCGTCAGCCGGATGCCCGTCCCCGCGCCGTGGTCGGCATGGGGCAACTGGCTGTCTATGCGCAGGTCCGCCATGTTCAGCACGTCCGAACGGGTGCGGCAGTTGCCGATGTCGCTGCAGCCCGCATCCGTGCCGTGGCCCCATATGCCGGTCCCGTCCAGCGGCATCTGGGCGATATAGACGTGGTCGATATCGTTATACGCGCCGGAAAAGACCTCGATCCCGACATGGGGGTAGCGGATCTGTATGTCGTGTATGTGGAATTTCTGGGCGTGCTGCACAAAGATCGCGGCCCCCGTCTGCACCGATGGCGTGAAAAGGTTCGCCATGATGATGCTCAGGTCACTGACCCCGCCGCCATACCAGTACCCATCATTCGCGTTGACCGGGGCCATGAAGCTTATGATGTTGGCATGTCCCGTGCCGGTGGCCACGATGGCGGTGCTGGCGGTCGGCACGTTCCCGCTGCCCCAGCCCCATCCCGCCCCGCGCAGGTAGATGCCGCTGCACGGCACCGAAACCCCGACGGAGGCGGAGATATTGTATTTCCCCGCCGGGAACTA
>NZ_QUWV01000054.1 GCF_003403295.1 Komagataeibacter melaceti
GATCAGGACAGTTCCAAATAAAACAGATCGCTCACGCCGTGGTGACAGACCTCCACATCGCACCAATCCCGCGCAGCGGGTTCGTTCCTCCCCCCATAGCGGACAGAGGCGAGCCAGATTGCGTGTGCCGTCCGGAATGATGAAGATAGGGCGGGTCGTGCGGATCAGAATCTGCGTCCCGACGCGCGTTTTTAGTTCCGAGACCGCAGTTGAAATTGTCGAACGAGGCATTTTCAGCATATCGACACACTTCTCGCTTCGGCGTCACGTGCAAGGATGGGGAAAGAACCGATCTGGTCAAAAATGCCTTCAACACGACAATCAGAAAGGCTTTGTTCGCGTTTCTCGACATGTCTTGTCGAGATGGCATGATTTATCTCGATATCATGAATGGTAATCATATCGAATGAAAGGCGTGGTTTGCACGCTCTGAACGTAACAGGAAAACACGATAATGATTGATCACGGTATCAAGGGAAAGATTGTCCTTATCGCTGGCGGCGCAAAGAATCTTGGCGGCCTGATCGCTCGTGACCTCGCTGCGGCAGGTGCCAGTGCAATCGCAATTCACTACAATAGTGCCACCACCAAGGTTGATGCCGATCAGACGATCGCCGATCTGAAAGCCGCAGGAACCCACGCCGTAGCCTTTCAGGCCGACCTAACGACAGCTGATGCTAACGCTAAGCTGTTTGCCGATACCGTTGCCACGATTGGAAAACCGGACATTGCCATCAACACAGTTGGCAAGGTGCTCAAAAAGCCGATCATAGAGACCTCGGAAGCTGAGTTCGATGCCATGTTCGCCGTGAACACGAAGGCTGCCTATTTTTTTATCAAGGAGGCGGGGTTCCATCTCAATGATAATGGTAAGCTATTGACGCTCGTAACATCGCTTCTCGGAGCCTACACGCCCTTCTATTCCACCTATGCGGGTTCAAAGGCTGCAGTTGAGCATTTTACCCGCGCGGCATCGAAAGAATATGGTGCACGCGGCATTTCTGTGAACGCTATCGGACCTGGACCGATGGATACGCCGTTCTTCTACGGTCAGGAAGCCCCGGACGCTGTCGCCTATCACAAATCTGCCGCAGCCTTGTCTGCTTTCAGCAAAACAGGACTGACCGATATCGGGGATATTGCACCGTTCGTGCGCTTCCTCGTATCTGACGGATGGTGGATGACGGGTCAGACCATTCTGGTCAATGGAGGCTAC
>NZ_QUWV01000055.1 GCF_003403295.1 Komagataeibacter melaceti
GCCCGCCCCCAAGCCCCGCGCGCCACGCACCAGCCGGGCCAGCACGGCGGCGGCCAAGGAAATACAGGATTCGCACGCGCGCATTTCCATGCTGACGGACAGCATCCGCAAGCTCGACCTGGAACTGCGCGATACCCGCGCGCATAACGCGGCCCTGCGCTCGGAACTGTACCAGACACAGCAGGCCCGCGCCGAAACGCAGGTGGCCCTGTCCATTGTGCAGAAACAGAGCCGCCAGCCCACCCGCCGTTCGGGCCTGCTGGTCGCGATCGCGCTGGGGCTGCTGACCGGCGTCGCCCTGACCGAAGCATGGCATACGCTTGTCTCGAGCAGCCCGGCGCAGGCCAGCGCCGCCTACCCGCCCGTGCACCATGGCGGGCAGGCATGGCTCCTGCCGCCGCTCCATTCCCCCTATCAGTCCGGAAATATGCTGTCATGACCGCATCCCCCTCCCCCACACTGGCCCGGCATGACCTGATCGCCCGCTTTACGGAGATAGTGGGGCCGACAGGCATCCTGACCGACGCGGCGGATACCGCGCCCTTCTGCACCGACTGGCGCGACCTGTATCACGGCCGCGCGCTGGCCGTGCTGCGCCCTGCCGATACCGAGGCCCTGTCGCGGATCGTGCGCCTGTGCGCCGAACATGACGTGCCGATGGTGCCGCAGGGCGGCAATACCAGCATGGTGGGCGGCGCCACGCCCGATGGCACCGGGCGGGAGGTCGTGATCTGCCTGTCACGCATGAACCGCATCCGCAACATCGACCCCCATGACCTGACCATGGAGGTGGAGGCCGGCGTTACGCTAAAGGCGGCGCAGGAAGCCGCGTGGGAGGCGGGATTCATGCTGCCGCTGTCCATCTCGTCCGAAGGTTCGGCGCAGATCGGCGGCGTGCTGGCCACCAATGCGGGCGGCAACAACACCCTGCGTTACGGCAATGCGCGCGAACTGGTGCTCGGCCTTGAGGCCGTCATGCCCGATGGCGGCGTGTTCCATGGCCTGCGCCGCCTGCGCAAGGACAATACCGGCTATGCCCTGCGGCAGTTGCTGGTTGGCTCGGAGGGGACGCTGGGCTTCATTACCACCGCCATCATGCAGCTCTCCCCCCAGCCGCGTGAAATCGTGGCCGCCCTGTGCGCGGTGGAAGATGCCGATGCGGCGCTGAAGCTGCTGGGCCTGCTGCGCGGGCGTGACCCGGCGCTGGTGCAGGCGTTCGAGTTCATGTCCGGCACGGGCATGGACCTGGTGACCAGCCTCATCCCCGCCACCTCCCTGCCGCTGGAGGAACGCGCACCGGCCTACGTGCTGGTCGAACTGGCCACGCCGCGCCCGGACGCGGAACTGCGCGAATATGCCGAGGGCGTTCTGGGCGATGCGCTGGAAGCGGGAATCATCACCGATGCCGTAATAGCCGAGAGCGAGGGCCAGCGCGCGGGGCTGTGGAAACTGCGCGAGGAACATGCCGAGGCCCAGCGCCGCGCGGGGGCGAGCGTCAAGAACGACGTATCGGTGCCCGTAAGCCATGTGCCCGAACTGATAAAGCGTGCGACAGCGGCCTGCACGGCGCTGATACCGGGCATCCGCCCCGCGCCGTTCGGCCATATGGGCGATGGCAACATCCACTTCAACCTGGTGCAGCCCGAAGGCATGGCGCCGGAGGCGTTCCTGGCCCGCAGCCATGACATCATGGACACGGTGGCCGCGATCGTGAAGGAACTGGACGGCTCCTTCTCCGCCGAGCACGGGGTGGGCCAGCTCAAGCCCTACATGATGCCCGCATGGCGTGGCGGCGCGGAACTGGCGGCCATGCGCCACATCAAGGCGGCACTTGACCCGCGCAACCTCATGAACCCCGGCAAGGTCCTGCCCCCTGCCACACAGGACGCATGACGCCACGGCACAGGCATGTAACAGACTGTTCGCGCATCCATGCGTGGGGGGATCACCCCTTTTGCCCCGGCGGGAACGGGGCTAGACAGGGGCATGCCTGTCGTCCGCCCCGTTCCTGACCGCCTTGCGCCACGCCTGTCGATTCTGGACCGCTACGTGCTGCGCCAGCTCCTGCTGGCGCTCGTGGCCAGCACCGGCGCGCTGGCAACCCTGATCTGGCTGACCCAGTCGCTGCATTTCGTATCACTCGTGGTCGGGCGGGGGCTTTCGCTGCGCGTGTTCCTGGAGCTGACCAGCCTGCTGATTCCCTCCTTCGTCGCGGTCATCCTGCCGATCACGACCTTCGTGGTGGTGCAGTTCATCTACCAGCGCCTTGGCACCGACCGCGAACTGACCGTGATGCAGGCGGCGGGACTGTCACCATTCATGATGGCGCGGCCGGGGCTGTTCTGCGCGGCCATCGCCACGGGGCTGTGCCTGGTGCTGAATGTGTGGGTCGTGCCGGTTTCCTACCATGCCTTCCGCCAGTACGAATTCCAGATCCGCAACCGCATGGCCGCCTTCCTGATACAGGACGGGGTCTTCACGCAGGTATCGGACAACATGACTGTCTATATCCGTGAACGCGCCAAGGACGGCACGCTGCGCGGCATCATGGTGGAAGATGACCGCACCCCCGGCGCGGAAGCCACGATACTGGCGGAAAAGGGCACGCTGGTCATCAATGACGAACAGCCGCATGTGGTCCTGTTCAACGGCTCGCGGCAGGAGATCGACAGCCATACCGGGCGGCTCAACGTGCTGACCTTCGCGCGCAACACCATTGACCTGTCCAGCCCGCACGGGTCGCACACCCGCCTGCCAGACGCCAATGAACTCTCGATCGCGCAGCTCCTGCACCCGGACATGCGCCAGTATTCCCCCCGTGATGAAAGCAAGATGTTCATCGAGGCATGGCGCAGGCTCAGCACGCCGTTCTGCGCATTTTCATTCGCCATGATCGGCCTGCTGGGGGCGATGGGCGGCACCTATTCCCGCCAGGCCAGCATCGTGCGCCCCGTGCTGGCCATACTGGGCATCGTGGCCGTGCAGGCGCTGACGCTGATGGTGCAGAACCTTGCATCGCGCAACCTGCACCTCATGCCGCTTATGTGGATATGCACGCTGGGGCCGGGCGTGATCTGCGCCTTCATCCTTTTCGTGCCGGAATTCCGGTCGGATCGTGAACCGCTGGTCCGTGTGGGCAGCCCCCGCGCATGAGGCCCGCCTTCACCCTGTCGGTCTATATCGCGCGGCAGTTCACCTATGCCACGCTGGCCGTGATCATGTTCCTGACCGGGCTGATCACGATGTTCGACTTCATCGACCTGCTGCGCCGCGTCTCCACCCGGCCCAACGTGCCCACATCTCTGGTCAGCGAGATCGCGCTGCTGCACGTGCCGTTCGCCTGCCTCGAGATCCTGCCCTTCGGGGTGCTGCTGGGCGGCATCATCTGCTTCTGGCGGCTGGCGCGGTCGTCCGAACTGGTGGTGGCGCGGGCGGCCGGTATCTCGGCATGGCAGTTCCTGACGGGGCCGATCATCTGCGCGGTGCTGATCGGGGCGACGGCGACCACCTGTGTCTCGCCCCTGTCCTCCATCATGTACCGCCGGGCGGAGGCACTGGACCGGCAGTACCTGCGCGACAATAACGGCAAGTCCCTCAACCTGAGCGGCGGCACGCTGTGGCTGCGCCAGGGCGATAACGGGCTGGTGGACCATGGGGTGGACATCATCCACGCCCGGCATGTCAGGCTGAGCGGGGGCGTGCTGCATCTGGGCGCCATAACCATATTCCGCATGGGGCCGGATGACGGGCTGATCACCCGGCTGGAGGCCGATAACGGCTATCTGGGCAAGGGGCGGTGGATACTGAACGCCACCCACCAGCTCCGCCCCGACGAACTGCCCGAGGACATGGGCCGCGTTACCCTGCCCGCCGACCTGACACTGGCGGGGGTGGAGGAAAGTTTTGCCTCCCCCGACACGTTATCCGTCTGGGCGCTGCCGGGCTTCATCCGCCAGCTCAACCGCTCCGGCTTTTCCACCATCCGCCACCGGCTGCATTTCCAGACCCTGCTGACCCTGCCCGTGCTGTCGGGCACCATGGCGCTGGTGGCGGCGGGATTTTCCATGCGGCCCGCCCGCCGGGGTGGCGTCGTGCGCATGATCAGCTTTGGCGTGGCGGCTGGTTTTGCGCTGTTTGCCATATCCAAGATCGCGGCGCAGTTTGGTGAAACGGGTGCCCTTCCCCCCCTGCTGGCAGCGTGGGCGCCAACAGGGGCGGGGCTTTGTCTTGCAGTCACGCTACTTCTTCATCTAGAGGACGGTTAATGTCCCGTCCCCCTCCCCTTCCGCGCGCGCCATTACCGCTACGGCCCGGCGTCGCCCCGCGGCGGTTTCCGCGCGGGGCGCTGTTCTGCGCGACCATGCTGGGGGGGATCGCGCTGGGGCTGGGGGCACAGACGCCACAGGCCCGCGCGGATGCGCCCAAGCGCAGCATGCCCATCCACGCCCCCAAAAGCCAGCCACAGGCCCCGGTGACGTTTTCGGGCACGGTGTCCAACACCGACCCGATGACCTTCCAGGCCGACCATGTCTCCTATGACAGCAGGAACGGCATCGCGACATGGACCGGCAATGTCCAGATCTGGCAGAATGACCAGATCATGCGGGCGGACAAGGTCATATACGACCGCAATACCGGCATCGCCTCAGCCCGTGGCAACGTGGCGATGGTGGAGCCGGACGGGACCGTGCTGTTCACGGATTACGCGGAACTGAGCAACGGCATGCGCGATGGCATCATGACGCGCATGTACGCCCAGATGTATGACAACGCCCGGCTGGCGGCCAATGGTGTGCGCCGCACGGGCGGCAAGGTGAGCGACCTGACCCGCGTGGTCTATACCGCGTGCGAGATCTGCGCCCGCCACCCCGAGCGCGCGCCCTTCTGGCAGATCCGCGCCTATGACGCCACGCATGACATGCAGCACAAGCGCATGGAGTTCCGTGATGCGTTCGTGGACTTCTTCGGGGTGCCGATTTTCTACCTGCCCACCTTCTCCATGACCGACCCGTCGGTGCGGCGGCAGAGCGGCTTCCTGACCCCCGGCTTCACGCCCCATAACCGCTACCTGGGCACCTATGTCACCATTCCCTATTACTGGGTGCTGGACAAGCAGTCGGACGTCACGCTGGAGGGGCTGTTCTCCACCCGTACCGGCCCGCAGATCAGCGCGAATTACCGCCGCTATTTCAGCAACGCGCGGCTGAACATCAACGCGGGCATCGCGTATGACACGCATCATGACATAAGCTACACCAACACCTTCGGCCAGCAGGTCGAAAGCGCGGACAACCACGGTGTGCAGGGCTACTTCTTCGGCAGCGGCCAGATCGCGCTGAACAAGACATGGCGCGCGGGCGCGAACATACGCTGGGCCAGTTCGCCCAACTACATGCGCGACTACCGCGTAACCGGCTACGGGCAGGATACGCTCAATTCCAACGTCTATCTCGAAGGGTTCGGAACGGGGTCATATTCCCGCATCGACGCGGAAGCCTATCAGGGCCTGAACCAGGGCATCATCCACAACCACGACCTGCCATGGGTGCTGCCGCGCTACACCTACAGCTATTTCGGCAGGCCCGATGCGTGGGGCGGGCGGTTCAGCCTCGATACGACGGATTTCTACGTCTATCGTAACAATGGCACGTCGGACCAGCGCGGGCAGCTTTCGCTCAACTGGGACCGGCCGTTCCATAACAAGCTGGGCCAGATCTGGGACCTGACCCTGCATGTCGAATCCGCCATCCACCGCGCCACCCAGCTCAACCAGCAGCCCAACTACGCCGGCACCACGCGCGCGCAGGTGGAGGGGCAGGTCCTGCCCACCATCGGGCTGAAAATGAACTGGCCGTTCCTGCGCAGCTTCAACCACAATACGGGCACGCAGATACTTGAGCCGATCGTGCAGTTCCTGGCCGCCCCCAACACGGGCAACAGCACGTCACGGAACATACCGAACGAAGACAGCCTGACCTACGAATTCACGGATTCGACGCTGTTCGCCATCAACCGCTACCCCGGCACCGACCGGCTGGATGGTGGGCTGCGCGCCAATGTCGGCCTGCACAACAACTGGACATGGAACGGCCACCAGATTGACGTGCTGATTGGCGAGAGCTTCCAGGAGCATGTCGATCACAACCGCATCCCCTATTCCGGGCTGGGCCACCACCTGTCGGATGTGGTGATGGGCACGCACATGGTGCCCAACCAGTTCTTTGATTTCGACGGCAAGATGCGGCTCGACCCGTATGCGGGCAAGGTGGACTTTGGCGATGCGCTGGGCAGCGCGGGTTTCCGGCATTTCCGCGTGACGGGTGGCTACCTGTTCGAGCCGGTGACCCCATATTATTATTATGCCGAAAGGTCATATACCAACACACCGCCCGCCATTTACTATAAGCCGGTGAGCGAACTGACGGTGGGGGCTGCCTCCAACTGGGATCACTGGCATCTGGCCGCCTACCTGCGCCGGAGCCTGTCGCGCAATGAAAGCGTGTCGGTTGGTGGCGATGCCGGGTTCCAGAATGACTGTTTCGGGCTGGATGTCATGTATCTCAAGCAGTACACCACGATTGGTGGCCAACAGAGCAATTCGACCGTAATGTTCTCCCTTACGTTCAAAACCATCGGTACATTTGGTATGAATGGCTGACCTGATGCGTGAAAGACCGAGCCGGATGTCCTTCTTCCCCGCCACCCGTGGCGCTGCCCTTCCCCCCGTACCACGCCGTGGCCGTGCGCTGGCGCTCGCCCTGCTGGCAGGGATGGTGCTGGTGGGGCATGGACCGGCGGCGTCCGCCCGTTCGGCCCGCTCCATTGCCCAGCAGGCGCAGGCGGCGGAAGACCAGGACGCCATCATCGCCACCGTCAACGGTTCGGTGCTGACCAAGCGCGATGTCGATACGCGCGGCCGCCTGTTCGCCCTGTCCTCGGGCCTTGATGTCAGCGATGACATCATGCAGCGCCTGCGCCCGCAGATCGTGCGCCAGCTGATCGACGAACGGCTGCGCATGCAGGAAATGCTCGACCGCCACATCAACGTGCCGATCAAGCAGATTGCCGACGCCATATCCGGCATCGAGCAGCGCAACGGCATGCCCGAGAACACGCTGCGCAATAAGCTGGCGGAAGATGGCGTGTCCCTGACCACCCTGATCGACCAGATCCGCGTGCAGCTTGGCTGGACGCAGGTGCTGCGGCAGGAAACGGGCGAGCGCGGGCGTATTACCGCATCCGAGATCGAACAGCGCATGGCCGCGCTGAAGCGTGAGGACGGCAAGCCGGAATACATGATCAGCGAGATCTTCGTTCCCGTCGAAGATCCGCGCCATACGGAAAACGAGCTAAAATTTACCGAAACCATCATTCAGGAACTGCGTGAGGGCGCGCCGTTCCCCATCGTGGCCGCGCAGTTCTCACAGGGGCAGAGCGCGCTTGAAGGCGGCATGATGGGCTGGATGCAGGAAGACGGGCTTGACCCGCAGGTGGTGGAAGTGGCGCGCCAGATGCCCGATGGCGCCATTTCCAACCCCATCCGCGTGGCGGGTGGCTATGTCATCGCCACCATTGCCGAGCGGCGGACCGTGGGCCACCAGATGGCCACCATCATATCCATGCGTCAGGCCTTCTTCCCCTTCGATGTGCCGCTTGACCCGGAAAACCCGACCGACCAGCAGAAGGCGGCACTTGACCAGGCCAACACCTTCTCCACCGCCGCCAAGAACTGCGACCAGGTGGAAGCACAGAACAAGAAGCTGGGGGAAAAGCACCCGAGTGATCCGGGCGAGCTGATGCTGAACCGGCTCAACCCGCGCATGCGCGAGGTCATTGACCCCCTCGCCCCCGGTCAGGCCAGCCATCCGCTGGTGTCGGAAGACGGGATCGTGGTGCTGATGGTCTGCTCGCGTGAGGAGCGCAACATCGCCATCCAGACCCCCAGCGAGATTGCCGACCACCTGCTGAACGAACGCGTGGAACAGACATCACGCCAGCTCAACCGCGATCTCCAGCGCAAGGCGATCATTGACATGCGCTCGAAGTCCTGACCCCAGCATGACCATACTGGAACGGCCACAGGGCCTTGAGCCGCTGCGCGAGACCATTGCGCGGCACGGGCTGGATGCACGCAAGGCGCTGGGGCAGCACTTCCTGCTCGATCCCGGCATTACCGCGCGGATCGCCTCGCTTGCGGGGGATCTGGCCGGGCAGCATGTGGTGGAAGTCGGCCCCGGACCGGGCGGGCTGACCCGCGCACTGCTGGATACGGATGCAGCCGGTATCATCGCGGTGGAGGTGGATACCCGCGCCGTGGCCGTCATTTCGGAACTGGCGGCACAGGTTCCCGGTCGGTTGCGCGTGATCGAGGCCGACGCCATGCGTCAGGACCTGAGCACGCTCTGCCCCGCGCCACGGCAGATCATTGCGAACCTGCCCTATAATGTCGGCACGCCGCTGCTTGTGGGCTGGCTGCGACAGGCCAGCGCATGGACGCGGCTGACGCTCATGTTCCAGCAGGAAGTGGCCGAGCGCATATGCGCCGCCCCCGGCTCATCCCATTACGGCCGGCTGGGCGTGCTGGCGCAGTGGACGTGTCGCTGCGGCATGCTCATGCATATTCCACCGGGGGCGTTCTCTCCCCCACCCAAGGTCCACTCGGCCGTGGTGGGCCTGATCCCGCATGCCGGGCAGCCCGATGCGGAACTGTTCCGCGCGATGGAGCGCATTACGGCAGCAGCTTTCGGCCAGCGGCGCAAGATGCTGCGTGGCGCGCTGAAATCGGTGGGGGGCGAGGCCCTGCTGTCCGAAGCCGGGATTGATGGCAGCCGCCGGGCGGAAACGCTGGACATTGCGGAATTCGACCGCCTTGCCCGTATTCACGCCCGCAATACCGCCGCTTCGTAAAACGGGGAGGCCGCACCCTCGCGGTGCGCTGCCGCCACCGGGCTGTGGCCCATCATGTAATCCCGTGCGAGCGGCACGGCATCAATCTCACGCGTAAGCTGCAACTGGAAATTCAGGTGCCCCTGCACGCGGAAGGCCAGTTCGGACACCACGAGATAGAATTCGAACATGCGGCAGAAGCGCGCGTCATACATCCGCGCGATCAGTTCCCGCCGCGCTGCGAACCGGCTGCGCCAATGGGCGATGGTACGGGCGTAATGCAGCCGCCAGATCTCGCAGTCCGTCATCCATAACCCCGCGCGTTCCACTGCGCCCACCGCCTCGCTCACCGCCGGGGAATAGCCACCGGGGAAGATGTAGCGGTCAATCCACGGGTTGGTCACGCCCGGCCCTTCCACCCGCCCGATGGAATGCAGCACCATAACACCCGCAGGCTTCAGCGCACGGCGCATGGCGTCAAAGAACAGCCCGTAATGGGCAACGCCCACATGCTCGAACATGCCGATGGAAATGATCCGGTCGTACTGGTGCACCACGGCGCGATAATCCAGCAGTTCAAAGCGTATCCGCCCTTCCAGCCCGGCTTCTCGCGCGCGCTGGCGGGCAATGTGCAACTGCTCCACCGACAGGGTGATGCCCGTGACGCGCGCCCCGTAATCGCGCGCCAGTGTCAGCGCCATGCCGCCCCACCCGCAGCCGACATCCAGCACGCTCATACCGGGGTGCACCAGGTGCAGCTTGGCGGCAAGGTGGTGTTTCTTGGCGGACTGCGCCTGTTCCAGCGTTTCGTTCCCGGTGGGAAAGTAACCGCAGGAATACTGCATGTCCTCATCAAGAAAAAGCCGGTAGAGCCTGCTGTCCAGATCGTAATGATGCGCGACATTCCGCCGGGCGCGCCGCAGGGTATTATTCTGGAGCCATTTGCGCGCCATGTAGCGCATGGTGGAGAAAAAACGCTCCCCCGCCGGGCTGCGCTCCATCACGTTGAGCATGAGCACATGCAGCAGGTCATACAGCGTGCAGTCCACGGGCAGCAGAGTGCCCGCCATGTAAGCCTCGCCCACCTTCAGCGCGGGGTCGAGCAGCAGGGCGCGGGCCGTGGCGCGATCGGCAATCCACATGCCCGCGCGTGGCCCGGGCCGCCCCGTATAGACCCGCCTGTCCCCACCCGGATAATGGACTTCCAGCCGCCCGCTGGTAATGAAATGCGCAAAGGCCCGGTCCAGCAGTACAGACGCCATCGGCCTACCCTCCTTGCCCAAGCACTCCCGCAGGTAGAACGCACCAGTCCCGAAAACGGCAAAAGCCCGGAAGAGTTTCCTCTTCCGGGCTTCCGTATCTCCGTCCGCCCGTGGGGCGGCGTATCTGATCGTTCAGACGGCGGGCGCTTCCTCGATGGCGGTTTCTTCCGAAACCTCACCTTCGGTCACGATGCCTTCTTCGGCCAGGGTCGGTTCGTCGTCACGATCGACGCCGATTTCCTCACCACGTGCCTGACGTTCCGCTTCTTCCTCGGAACGGGCGACGTTTACGGTCACCTGCATCGCCACTTCCGGGTGCAGGGCAACGCGCACGTCATACAGGCCAAGCTGCTTGATCGGCTCGGGCAGCACCACCTGGTTGCGGGTGATGCTCAGGCCAGCCTTGGTCGCGGCTTCGGCGATGTCACGGGTGGTGACGGAGCCATACAGGCTGCCGCTGTCGCCGGCCTGACGGATCAGGATGACGGACAGGCCGTGCATGCGCTCGGACAGGCGCTCGGCCTCCTCGCGGTTCTTGAGGTTCTGGGCCTCAAGCTGCACGCGCTCACGCTCGAAACGCTCGCGGTTGTGCGCGTTGGCGCGGATCGCCTTGCCCTGGGGCAGCAGGAAGTTACGGGCGTAACCCGGCTTCACCGTGACGATCTCGCCCATCTGGCCCAGCTTCTCGACGCGCTGGAGCAGAATGAGTTCTACTGCGGACATGTTCCTGCCTCCCTCAGCTTACAATGTAGGGCAGCAAGGCCAGGAAACGGGCGCGCTTGATGGCCTGGGCCAGTTCGCGCTGCTTCTTGGCGGAGACTGCCGTGATGCGGCTGGGAACGATCTTGCCACGCTCGGACAGGAAGCGGCTCAGCAGGCGCACGTCCTTGTAGTCGATCTTCGGCGCGTTGGGGCCGGAGAACGGGCAGGACTTGCGACGACGGTAGAAGGGACGACGCGCGCCAACCGCAACGCGGCGGGCGGCGGGATTGATCTCGGTAGTTTCGGACATCAGCTCTTACTCCGCTTCGGCGCTGACGCGCTGCTGTTCTTCACGCTCGTTACGGGCGCGGAACTCCTCGCGGTCATCGAAACTGCGGCGGGGACGGCCGCTTTCGAACCGGCCCGAGGGCTTGGGCCCACGGAAGCCACGCTCACGCTCATCGCCCTTGCGCGACAGGATGACGGACGGTGCCTCGTCAATCTCGTCCACACGCAGGGTCAGCACGCGCAGCACATCTTCATTCAGGCCGAGCTGGCGCTCGATTTCCTTGATGGCGGCGGGAGACGCGTCAAGACCCAGAAGCATGTAATGCCCCTTGCGGTTCTTCTTGATACGGTAGGCCAGCGTGCGCAGGCCCCAGTATTCGCGCTTCTTGACAGAGCCGGATTCCGACTCAAGCTGGGTCGCGATGCCATCAGCAATGGCCTCGACCTGCTGCTGCGACACGTCATTACGTGCGATCAGCACGACTTCATACAACGGCATTGGTACTCCCTTCGGATCACTTCAACCCCGCATGGACGGACACGGTCCGCCATGTTGCCCAGTGGGCACGGGTATAGCCGGGCGCGATGCCACACACCCGGCAGGGAAGGAGCGGGTTGAAACACAAACCCGCCCATTAGACAAGAAAAAAGTGCAGGCCGTCCCTGCCCCGCGCGGGTTCAGGCCACCCGCAGGCGGGCGGGCAGCGGCAGGCCCAGGGCATCGGGGATGGCCCAGATTTCATGGATGGTCCTGACCTTGCGAAACCCCGCGCGCAGATAGGTCGGCAGCGCGCGCGGATGGTCGGCCGAACAGGTGTTGACCCTGACCGCCGCGGGCCGCGCCTGCCATGCGCGCGCGACCATGTGGTGCAGGAAGACACGCCCGATCCCGCGCCCGATCCACGCGGGCAGCAGGCCGAAATAGGCAATGTTCACATCCGGCCCGTGGCGGCTGTCCAGTTCGCAGAACCCTGCGGGAATGGTGCCGTCATAAAGTACATGCACCCCGATGCCGGGGCTGGACAGCAGGCGGGCCAGTTCCGGGTCGGGCATGACCCGACGCAGCCACCAGCAGTAATCCCGCCCCACCGCGTCATACAGGCCGCGATACCAGCCCACATCGGGGCGCGCGACCTGCCGGATACCATAGCCCCACGGCAGGGCTGGCGGATGGGCGGGGGGCTGACGGTCCATGCACAGGAACGTAATGTCCACGCCAATCTGTGTTCCACCGCCGCCGGGTTCTTCCCGCGCGGCGGCACATGGAACCTCAGTTATCATCAAGGAACGAGCGCAGCTTGCGGCTCCGGCTGGGATGCTTGAGCTTGCGCAGCGCCTTGGCCTCGATCTGGCGGATACGTTCGCGCGTGACGTTGAACTGCTGGCCGACCTCCTCCAGCGTGTGGTCGGTGTTCATGCCAATGCCAAAGCGCATGCGCAGCACGCGTTCCTCACGCGGGGTAAGGGATGACAGCACCCGCGTCGTGGCTTCACGCAGGTTGGTCTGGATGGCGGCGTCAAGCGGGATGACGGCCGTCTTGTCCTCGATGAAGTCACCAAGATGGCTGTCTTCCTCGTCCCCGATCGGGGTTTCAAGGGAGATCGGCTCCTTGGCGATCTTGAGCACCTTGCGCACCTTTTCCAGCGGCATGCCCAGCTTCTCGGCCAGTTCCTCGGGGGCTGGCTCACGCCCGATCTCGTGCAGCATCTGGCGCGAGGTGCGGACCAGCTTGTTGATCGTCTCGATCATGTGGACCGGGATACGGATGGTCCGTGCCTGATCGGCGATGGAACGGGTGATGGCCTGGCGTATCCACCACGTGGCGTAGGTGGAGAACTTGTAGCCACGGCGGTATTCGAATTTGTCCACCGCCTTCATCAGGCCGATATTGCCTTCCTGAATCAGGTCAAGGAACTGCAGGCCGCGATTGGTGTATTTCTTGGCGATCGAGATCACGAGCCGCAGGTTGGCCTCGATCATTTCCTTCTTGGCGCGCGCGGAGTCACGCTCCCCGCGTGAGACGGTGGCATAGACGCGGCGGAACTCGCCCACCGGCAGGCCGGTTTCCTGCGTCAGCTCGGCCACCTGGTTGCGCAGGCGCACCACGGTCTCGCCATGCTTGGCGAGGAAGTTCTTCCATGACTTGCCCGGCAGCGTGGCCACCATGTCCAGCCAGCCGGGATCAAGTTCGCGGCCGCGATATTTCAGCAGGAAGTCATCACGCGAGACGCGGGTGCTTTCCGCCAGACGCAGCATGCGGCCTTCCAGACCGTTCAGGCGCTGGAAGATTTCCTTCAGGTGCTCGACCAGCACCTCGATCCGGGCATTATGCAGGTGAACCTGCTGCACCTTGCCCACCAGTTCCTGACGGAGCTGCTCGTAGCGGCCTTCATCCTCGGCGGAGATTTCGGCGCCAGCGGTGAATTTCTCCAGCCGCTCGGCCTGCACCGTGTGCAGTGCTGCGTACAGGGCCTCGATTTCCTGAAACTGTTCAAGGATCTCGGGCTTGAGCTTTTCTTCCAGCGCGGAAAGCGACAGGCCGGCACCTTCACCTTCGCCCTCGCCTTCGGCTTCCTCGGCCTCGTCATTATCGGCGTTCTCGCCCTCGGCAAAGGCGTCCTCGCCCTCGGCCGATTCGACGGGATCGTTGCCGCCGGACTGCATGGCCTCAAGGTCAACGATGTCGCGCAGCAGCATCTCACCGGCCTTGAGCCGCTCATGCCACGAAATGATGGCGCGGAAGGTCAGCGGGCTTTCGCACAGCCCGCCGATCATCTCGTCACGACCGGCCTCGATACGCTTGGCGATCGCAATTTCGCCCTCACGCGACAGCAGCTCGACCGAGCCCATTTCGCGCAGGTACATGCGCACCGGGTCATCGGTGCGGCCCAGGCTTTCGGTATCGACGTTACCGGCAGGAGTTTCCTCGCTTTCGCTTTCCTCCTCCTCGGTGCTGTCCTCGCTTTTGGTTTCGGCGGCGGGGGCGGCCTCGGTATCGTCGTTATCTTCGTTCTCGACAACCTGCATACCCATTTCCGACAGGGCCGCCATCACGTCCTCTATCTGTTCGGAAGACATCTGGTCCTGCGGCAGGACGGCATTCAGTTCGTCAAACGTGATGTAACCGCGTTCCTTGCCGCGGGCGATCAGTTTCTTGACGGCGCCGGACCGGGTGTCCAGCAGGGTTGTATCGTTGTCCTGATCCCCTGAAGCCGTGTCCGTACCCGTGGCTGTCTTTGTCGCCATGCCCGATCAATCCCCACCCAGCAAATCCGTGTTACGCGCGCGTGGCCAACCTGCCCGCGCACGGTTGGCGCGTCCGTTCCGCCTGTCAGTTCACAGGGAAACAGAATGCTGCCAATTATACCGTTTTCATCTGCATTTGTCTGGTGCAGGTGGTCGATAACATGGCCGAAGTCAAGGGCAGGCGCTGTGCATTTGATGTAATCGGGTTATTTTCCGCGCTATCCATCCACTTCATTTCCACCCCGCCGCAGGGTGTCCAGCGCCAGAAGGCGGGTACGCAGGCTCTGCCATGCGGCCTCGTCCACCTGCCCCGCGCACAGGCGCTCGGTATCGGCGCGGACTTCGGCGGCAAAACGCTCGACATTGAGCAGCGCGTAGAAATGCCACCATTCATGGCGGGAGTCGGTGCCAAAAACATCATCATCCGCCTGCCCGCGCGTGCGCCGCCCGCGTATGGCGCGCACACGCTGGCATATGTCCCCCAGCCCGGCGCGTGACAGGGTGGCCGCCAGCTCATCTGGCGGGGGCAGGCTGGCGCTGGCGTCGTACAGGTCCAGCAGTTCCTCCCGCAGGGCCGCGAGGTCGGCAGGCAGTTCAAGGCGGCAATAGGCGTCCTGCACCTCAGCCAGCACGCCGGGCTGCTCGAGTATGATGGCGCTGAGGATGCACTGGCGCTGCAGGTCCGCGTCCAGCGTTGCGACCGGGGTGGCGGCAGCCATCGGCCTTGCCGCCCCACCACGCCCGCCGGAGCGGCGGAATGTCTCGAAAAAACTGTCCAGCAAAGTGGAGCGGTATTCGGACGCCAGCGCCTTGTCCGGGATCAGGGCCGCGACCTCCACCAGCCTGCGGCGCAAGGCGGCGCGCTGTTCGGGGCCGGGGTTGCGCACCCCCTCGCTCAGCAGGCCGAACAGGACCTGCCCCATCGGGCGCGCGCTTGTGACAAGCGCCTCCATGGCCGCCGGGCCATCACGGCGCAGCAGGCTGTCGGGGTCCTCCCCTTCGGGCAGGACGCAAAAACGCAGCGTCCGGTCCACATTCAGCAGGGGCAGCGCGGTTTCCGCCGCCTTCACCGCCGCGCGCTGTCCTGCGGCATCACCGTCAAAACACAGTACCGGGGCGGGGGCGACCTGCCACAGGGCTTCCATCTGTTCCGCCGTCAGCGCCGTGCCAAGGGGGGCGACCGCACCACCAAACCCGGCCTGGTGCAGGGCGATCACGTCCATATACCCCTCGACCACCAGCAGTTCGGCGCCAGCGCCCCTGCCGCCGCGCACGGCCTCACGCGCGCGGTCGAGACCGAACAGCACCCGGCGCTTGGAAAACAGGGCGGTTTCGGGACCGTTGAGGTATTTGGGCTGGCCATCGCCAAGGATGCGTCCGCCAAAGGACACCAGCCTGCCGCGCCGGTCACGGATGGGAAAGGTCACACGGTTGAAAAACAGTTCACGCTGCGGGACGCCGTTTTCATCCGCGCGCATCACACCCGCATCGCGCAGCATGGCGGGGGTTATGTCCAGCGCCGCCATTTCCGCCGCCAGCCCGCCGCGCCCCTCGCCCGACCAGCCGAGGCCGAAGGCGGCGATGGTCTCGTCCGTCAGGCCACGGCCACGCAGGTAGGCCAGGCCCTCACGCCCTTCCGGCTGGTAGAGCCTGCGCTGCCATGACGCCTGCACCGCCTCGAGCACATCGCCCAGCGTGCGGGCTCGCTCGGCCTGTTCCCGCCGCACGGGGTCGGGCTTTGGCATTTCCATGCCCGCGGCGGTGGCCAGTTCCTCCACCGCTTCGGGAAAGGAACGGCCCTCGCTCTGCATGACAAAGGTGATGACATCACCATGCGCCTGGCAGCCGAAGCAGTGGTAATGGTCATCATAGACATAGAACGATGGCGTCTTTTCCCCATGGAAGGGGCAGCATGCCTTCCAGTTCCGTCCCGAGCGCACCAGCTTCGTCCGCCGCCCGATGACCGGGGCGATGGGCGTGCGGGCGCGCAGTTCATCAAGGAAGGCGGGGTCAAGCGCCATCGGGCAGTGTCTCCGGCAGCCGTTATACCGAAAGCTGCGCGCGCACGACAGCGCTCGCGCGTGCGGGGTCGAGGGCCGCGCCAAACTGTTCCTTCAGCGCGCCCATGACCTTGCCCATGTCCTTCATGGATGTGGCGTCGGTGCGTTCGATGGCTTCGCGCACGGCGGCCTCGATGGTGGCGTCGTCCAGGTCGGGGGGCAGGTAGTCACGGATCACGGCGATTTCCGCCTCTTCCTTTTCCGCCAGTTCGGGGCGACCGCCCTTGACGTACAGCGCCGCCGATTCCGTGCGGGACTTGACCATGCCGCGCAGCATGGAAATCACGGCCTCGTCGCTGACCTCATCCTCGCCCTTGGCCCGCCCGGCGATATCGACATCCTTCAGCTTTGCGGTGATCATGCGGATGGTGCCGACCTTTTCGCTCTGGCCCGCCTTCATGGCTGCTTTCAGATCATCCTTGAAACGTGCGCGCAGGGACATGACTGTCAACTCCTCTGCCCGGCGGGGGCACGATGCCCTTCATGCCGGGAATAATTTTCCCATGGTCCTGATGTGCCGGTATGTGGGAATTTTCTTCCCAACCGGGCAGGACGCTGTTAGGCAATACTCCCGGAAGGGACATCATCCAATGCCGATGACGATAGAAAACATTATCGAGCGCCTTGGCGGCGCCGAACAGGCCGCGCGCCTGACCGGCGTCAGCACCGAGGCCATTCGCAAATGGCGGCAGGCGCGCGCCATACCGCCCAAGCACTGGACAACCGTGCTGCGCGCAACCGGCCTGTCACTGTCCGACCTGCAACCCGCCACAGAATCCGACCGACCGGAGCCCCCGATGAGCACGCCAAACCCGCCCGCACCGGCCGACAGGCCCAAAGCCGCGACAGCCGCCCTGATCCTGGCCGATGGCACCGTCCTGTGGGGGCGTGGATTCGGCGCATATGGCACGGATGCGGCCATTGGCGAGATCTGCTTTTCCACCGGCATGACCGGCTATCAGGAAACGCTGACCGATCCGTCATTCGCCGGGCAGATCATCACCTTCACCTTCCCCCATATCGGCAATACCGGCGCCACGGCGGAAGATGATGAAGCCGACCGCGTACGGGCCCGCGCGCTGGTGGTGAAGGAAGACCTGACCGCGCCGGCCAACTGGCGCGCTACCGAGTCGCTCGATGCATGGCTCAAGGAACGCAACATTCCGGGCATCTGCGGCATCGACACCCGCGCCATCACCCTGCGCATCCGTGACGGCGGGCCGCAGACCGCTGTCGTCGCCTACCCCGAGGATGGCAATTTCGACCTGCCCGCCCTGCAGGCCCGCGCACGCCAGTGGCCGGGGCTGGAAGGGATGGACCTTGCACGCGAAGTCACCTGTGCCGCCCCCTACGCATGGACCGAGGGTGTATGGAAGTGGCCGCATGGCACCGAACCCCTGCCCGCGAAGCGGCGTAAGGTGGTCGCGGTCGATTACGGGGCCAAGCGCAACATCCTGCGCTGCCTGGCGTCCGCCGGGTGTGATGTGACCGTGGTACCCGCCACCGCCACGGCGGAGGAGATACTGGCGCTCGACCCCGCGGGCGTGTTCCTGTCCAACGGACCGGGCGACCCGGCGGCCACGGCCGAATACGCGGTCCCCGCCATCCGTGGCGTGCTGGAAGCGGGCAAGCCGCTGTTCGGCATCTGCCTTGGTCACCAGCTTCTGGCGCTGGCGCTGGGCGCCACGACCTACAAGCTGGCGCGCGGCCACCGGGGGGCGAACCAGCCGGTCAAGGACCTGGCGACGGGCAAGGTGGAAATTACCAGCCAGAACCATGGTTTTGCGGTGGATGAAAAATCCCTGCCCGCCGATGTGCGCGCGACCCATGTCAGCCTGTTCGATGGCTCGAACGAAGGGATCACCACCAGCCGCTACCCGGCCTTTTCGGTGCAGTACCACCCCGAGGCCAGCCCCGGCCCGTCCGACAGCCATTACCTGTTCCGCCGCTTTGTCGATCTGATCGACACCACAACCAAAGCTGCCTGAAAGCCGACCCGAAATGCCAAAACGGACAGACATAAGCTCCATCCTGATTATCGGCGCCGGCCCGATCGTGATCGGCCAGGCGTGCGAATTCGACTATTCCGGCGCGCAGGCCTGCAAGGCCCTGAAGGAAGAGGGCTACCGCGTCATTCTGGTCAACTCCAACCCCGCCACGATCATGACCGATCCGGGGCTGGCGGATGCGACCTATATCGAGCCGATCACCCCGGAATTCGTCGAGCGCATCATCGAGCGTGAAAAGCCCGACGCCGTGCTGCCCACCATGGGCGGCCAGACCGCGCTGAACACGGCCATGGCGCTGGACAAGTCCGGCTTCCTGAAAAAGCACGGGGTTGAACTGATCGGCGCGAACGCCGAGGTGATCGACCGGGCCGAGGACCGCCAGAAATTCCGCGAGGCGATGGACGCCATCGGCATCGAAAGCCCGCGCAGCCTGATCGCCCATTCGCTGGAGGAAGCCCGCGCGGCGCTGGGCAATGTGGGCCTGCCCGCGGTCATCCGCCCGTCCTTCACCATGGGTGGCTCGGGCGGCGGCATCGCCTACAACCGCGAGGAATTCGACCGCATCGTCACCTCCGGCCTCGACGCCTCCCCCACCACGGAAGTCCTGATCGAGGAATCCGTGCTGGGCTGGAAGGAGTACGAGATGGAGGTCGTGCGCGACAGCGCGGACAACTGCATCATCATCTGCTCCATCGAGAATATCGACCCGATGGGCGTGCATACCGGTGATTCCATCACCGTGGCCCCCGCCCTGACCCTGACGGACAAGGAATACCAGCGCCTGCGTGACATGTCGCTGGCCTGCCTGCGCAAGATCGGGGTGGAAACGGGTGGCTCGAACGTGCAGTTCGGCATCAACCCCGTTGATGGCCGCGTGGTGGTGATCGAGATGAACCCGCGCGTGTCACGCTCCTCGGCACTTGCGTCCAAGGCGACGGGCTTCCCCATCGCAAAGGTCGCGGCCAAGCTGGCGGTGGGCTACACGCTGGATGAACTGACCAACGACATTACCGGCAGCACCCCGGCATCGTTCGAGCCGACGATTGATTATGTCGTGGTCAAGATCCCGCGCTTCACGTTCGAGAAATTCCCTGGCACGCCCGCCCTGCTCTCCACCAGCATGAAATCGGTTGGCGAGGCGATGGCCATTGGCCGCTCCTTCCCCGAGGCGCTGCAGAAGGGCCTGCGCTCGATGGAAATCGGGCTGGCGGGCCTCGACCCGGTTGAAGAACCGGGCGATGGCGGCCCCGATGCGTTCCGCGCCGCACTCTCCCAGCCCCGGCCCGAGCGCATCCTCATGGCAGCGCAGGCCCTGCGCGCAGGGCTGAGCGTGGAAGACATCCACGATGCCTGCCGGTTCGAGCCGTGGTTCCTGCGCGAACTGGCCAAGATTGTCGCGGCCGAGCACACGGTCATGCGCGACGGCCTGCCCGAGGACGCCGACAGCCTGCGTGCGCTCAAGTCCATGGGCTTTTCGGACACCCAGCTTGCCCGCCTGTCCGGCACCAATGCGGATGAAATCGCGAAGCTGCGCGAAGGCCGTGGCGTGTTGCCGGTCTACAAGCGCATCGACACCTGCGCGGGTGAGTTCGCATCCCCCACGCCGTACATGTATTCCACCTATGAAGGTGGGTACGGCGTGCCGGAATGTGAAAGCCGCCCGACGGACCGCAAGAAGATCGTCATCCTTGGTGGCGGTCCGAACCGCATCGGCCAGGGGATCGAGTTCGACTACTGCTGCGTCCATGCCGCCTACGCCCTGCGTGAGGCCGGTTTCGAGACGATCATGGTCAACTGCAACCCCGAGACCGTCTCGACCGACTACGACACGTCCGACCGCCTGTATTTCGAGCCGCTGACGGCCGAAGACGTGATCGCCCTGATCCGCCGCGAGCAGGAAAACGGCACGGTCCTGGGCTGCATCGTGCAGTACGGTGGCCAGACGCCGCTCAAGCTGTCGCATGCGCTGGAGGCCGCGGGCATCCCGCTGCTCGGCACGCCCGCCGATTCGATCGACCGGGCCGAGGACCGTGAGCGCTTCCAGGCCATGCTGCACAAGCTGGGCCTGCGCCAGCCCGCCAACGGCATCGCCCGCAGCCCGGCGGAAGCCGAGGCCGTGGCCGAGAAGATCGGTTACCCGGTGGTGGTCCGCCCGTCCTACGTGCTGGGCGGGCGCGCGATGGAAATCGTGCATGACCGCGCCAGCCTGCAGCGCTACATGCGCGTGGCCCTGCAGCTTGCGGGCGCGGAAGTGGCCAACGGCCCGGTGCTGATCGACCATTACCTGAACGACGCGATCGAGGCGGATGTGGACTGCATCGCCGATGGCGACGAGGTGTACGTGGCCGGCGTGATGGAACATATCGAGGAAGCGGGCATCCATTCGGGTGACAGCGCATGTTCGCTGCCCCCCTATACGCTCTCCCCCGCCATCGTGACCGAACTCAAGGCCCAGACCGAAGCCATGGCGCGCGAGCTTGGCATTGTCGGCCTGATGAACGTGCAGTACGCGATCAAGGGGCAGGAGATCTTCGTGCTGGAGGTCAACCCGCGTGCCTCGCGCACCGTGCCGTTCGTGGCCAAGGCGACGGGCGTTCCGGTGGCCAAGATCGGCGCACGGGTCATGGCGGGCGCGAAGCTGGGCGAATTCCGGCTTGATGACCGCGCCGTCGCCCCGCATGTGGCGGTGAAGGAAGCGGTCTTCCCGTTTAACCGCTTCCCCAACGTGGATACGATCCTTGGCCCCGAGATGCGCTCCACGGGCGAGGTGATGGGCCTTGATGCCTCGTTCGAGCGCGCCTTCGCCAAGTCACAGCTTGCCGCGGGCGTGAAGCTGCCGCTGTCGGGCACGGTGTTCCTGTCCGTGCGTGACAGTGACAAGGCGGCCGTGAAGTCACTGGGCCGTCGCCTGTCGGACATGGGCTTCACCATCATGGCCACGCGCGGCACCGCCACCTGCCTGCGTGAGGCCGGGGTGAACGTGCGCGTGGTCAACAAGGTGCTGGAAGGCCGACCGAACTGCGTGGACGCCATCCGCTCGGGCGAGATCCAGATGGTCATCAACACCGCGCAGGGCGCGCAGGCGGTTACGGACAGCTTTGACATCCGCCGCTCCGCGCTGACGCATGGCATCCCGCACTACACCACCATCGCGGGCGCGCGGGCCGCGACGCATGCCATTTCGGCCATGCGTGAGGGGGTTCTTGAAGTCGCGCCACTTCAATCCTATTTTAAAGGATCATTCTGAGCGTATCGCACCCACGCGGGCGTCCTGCCGGTTCATACACCGGCGGGATGCCCGCGTGGGACCGCATGCGATATGCCGGGTACGGCAACCAACAGTCAGTTATGGAAACTGACCTTCACCTCGGGGACAAATCTTGCAGAAATTTCCGATGACAGGCCCCGGCCTGCAACGGCTTGAAGACGAACTGCGCAAGCTCAAGAGTGAAGAACGCCCCGCGATCATACGCGCGATTGCCGAGGCGCGCAGCCATGGCGACCTGTCGGAAAACGCGGAATACCATGCCGCGCGTGAACGCCAGTCCTTTACCGAAGGGCGCATTCAGGAACTGGAGGAAATCGTCTCCTCCGCCGAGGTGATCGACCCGGCCACCCTGTCGGGCGACCAGGTGAAATTCGGCGCCCGCGTGAAGCTGGTGGATGAGGAAACCGACAAGGAAGCCACCTACCAGATCGTGGGCGTGTACGAAGCCGACATCAAGCAGGGGCTGCTGTCCATTTCCTCGCCGCTGGCCAAGTCGCTGATCGGCAAGAGCATTGGTGACAGCGTATCCGTGCCCGCCCCCGGCGGCGACCGGACCTATGAAATCCTGGAAGTCACCTACGGCTAGGCATACATCGTGATCACGCTTGAAGATATCACCGCCGCCGCACAGCGGATAAAGGGGCGCGTCCTGCACACGCCCACAGTCCCGTGCCAGACAATCTCGCGGGCAACCGGCGCGGATATCGTGCTCAAGCTCGACAACCTGCAGGCCGTGGGTTCGTTCAAGGAGCGCGGGGCCGCCAACAAGCTCGCCCTGCTCACGCCGCGTGAGCGTGAACGCGGGGTGATTACCGTCTCGGCGGGCAATCATGCGCAGGGTGTCGCGCGCCATGCCTCGCTGCTGGGCATTGACGCGGTGATCGTCATGCCGCGCTTCACCCCCGCCGCCAAGGTCACGCGCACCGCCGCATGGGGCGCGCGCGTGGTGCTGGAAGGCAACAGCTTTGCCGAGGCCACGGCCCACGCCAACGCCCTGTGCCAGCGTGAAGGCCGGGTGTTCGTCCACCCCTATGACGACCCCGAGGTCATGGCCGGACAGGGCACGTTCGCGCTTGAACTGCTCGAGGATGCAGGGCCGCTCGACACGTTCGTATGCCCCATTGGCGGTGGCGGCCTGCTGTCGGGCTGTGCGGTGGCCGCGCGTGCGCTGCGCCCGGATATGGATATCATCGGGGTGCAGGTGGAAAATTTCTCCTCCCTCGCCGGTTTCCCGGGCGATGAGGTGATGCCGCCCGGTGGCGCCACCATTGCGGAAGGGATTGCGGTGCTCCAGATCGGCCGCCAGCCGCTGGAGGTCATTCGCGGCCATGTTTCCAACGTGCTGGTCGTGCCGGAAAGCGCGATCGAGACCGCCATCACCATGCTGGCCGAAGGGGCGAAGCAGGTCAGCGAAGGGGCCGGGGCTACCGCGCTGGCGGCAGTGCTAACCTATCCCGAACTGTTCCGGGGCAAGCGCGTGGCGCTGCCGGTCACGGGCGGGAACATCGACAGCCGCATCCTGGCCAATACCCTGCTGCGCTCCCTGCTGCGCGACGGGCGACTTTTGTGCCTGAAAATGGAAATACCCGACCGGCCTGGCGTGCTGGCCGACATTTCGCGCAAGATCGGTGACGAAGGTGGCAACATCATCGAGGTCTCGCACCAGCGCCTGTTCACCACGCCCAGCGTGCAGGCGGCCGAACTGGAAGTGATGATCGAGGCCCGTGACCCCGAACACGCCCGCGCGCTGGAAGCGGAACTGGCCAAGACCTACATCGTGCGCCGCGCCTGAACGGCGTAGTCCAATCGTAACACGCAACTGGCCCGTGGCGGGGAAAGCCGCCACGGGCCGTGCGCCCTACCGGGTGCCGAACAGGCGGTCCCCCGCATCGCCCAGACCGGGGCGGATATAGCCGTGATCGTCCAGCCCGCGGTCAATCGCGCAGGTCACGATCCGCACATCGGGATGCGCCGCGCGCAGGCGGGCCACGCCCTCGGGTGCCGCAAGCAGGCAGACAAACACCATGTTGCTACATCCCGCCTGCTTGAGCCGGTCAATGGCCGCGACCGCGCTATGGCCCGTCGCCAGCATGGGATCGACCACCAGGCTGACACGGTTATCAAGTTCCTCGGGCAGCTTGAGGTAATATTCCACCGGCTCCAGCGTTTCGGGGTCGCGGTACATCCCGACATAGCCCACGCGCGCCGAGGGTACCAGATCGAGCAACCCGTCCAGAATCCCGTTGCCTGCGCGCAGGATGGAAATCAGGCACAGTTTCTTGCCCGCAAGGCGGCGGGCCTGCATGTGTTCGAGCGGCGTGTCGATTTCCACCGTTTCCAGCGGCAGGTCACGCATGGCCTCGTAACCGAGCAGCAGGCTCAGTTCCCGCGCCAGATGGCGGAACACGCCGGTCGGGGTCTCACGCTCACGCATGAGGGTCAGCTTGTGCTGGACCAGCGGGTGGGTGACAACAACAACGCCATCATCATGCATGGCAGCGGGTTCGGTCATATCGGTTCCTTGTCAGGGTGGAAAACAGGTTCAGCCTGCGCCATCGCGCGGGACGAAGCTGAGGGCAAGCCCGTTCATGCAGTAGCGCAGGCCGGTGGGCGGCGGCCCGTCGGGAAAGACATGGCCCAGATGGCCGTTGCAGTGCGCGCAGTGGACCTCCGTGCGGGTCATGCCGTGGCTGGTATCGGTCGTGGTGCCGAGCGCGCCGGGTATGGCATCGAAAAACGAAGGCCAGCCGCTGCCGCTCTCATATTTGGTACCAGACCGGAATAACGGCGTGCCGCACCCGGCGCAACGATATTCACCGGCACGCTTTTCATCATTCAGCGGGCTGGAGCCGGGGCGCTCGGTGCCGTGTTCGCGCAGGATGCGTGCCTGCTCGGGGGTCAGGTGGCCACACTGGGTGGCGCCTGTGCTGGCTGGATCGGACATGAGTGTTTTTTCCTCCGTCAGACGGACATTTCACGCTGACCGCTTTTAGGGCATCATGCCATATAAAATAAAACAGGGAGATCATACCCCATGAGCGACCATGGAACAGTGAACAAGGCGCGCCGTCCCGTCATGCTGGCCGTGCTGGACGGCTTCGGCTGGCGGGAAGACCCTGCCGACAATGCGGTAAGCAGCGCCGCCACGCCAGCCTTTGACCGGCTGTGGCGCTCTGGCCCGCATGCCTTCCTCAAGACGTGTGGGGAGGATGTCGGCCTGCCGCAAGGGCAGATGGGCAATTCGGAGGTCGGTCACCTCAATATCGGCGCGGGCCGGGTCGTCATGCAGGAACTGCCGCGCATTTCCACAGCACTGCGCGATGGTTCGGTCGCGCGTGGGCAGGTGATGGGCGACTTCATCGCCGCACTGAAGGCCAGCGGCGGCACCTGCCATCTCATGGGGCTTGTCTCTCCCGGTGGGGTACATGCCCATCAGGACCATGCCGTGGCACTGGCGCATATCCTGCGCGCAGCCGGTATTCCCGTCACCCTCCACATCTTTACCGATGGCCGCGACACCGCCCCGCAATCCGGCCACGGCTATGTCAGCCAGGTGCTGTCCGCCCTGCCCGAAGGGGTCAGGATCGGCACGGTTTCCGGGCGCTATTACGCCATGGACCGCGACCGGCGCTGGGACCGGGTGGAGAAGGCCTATAACGCCATCGTCGCCGGTCAGGGCGAACAGGCCGGCGATGCGCTGCACGTGCTGGACAAGGCCTATGCCGCCGGGGTTACGGACGAATTCATCGTCCCCACCGTGATTGGCGAATATGGCGGCATGCGCGATGGCGATGGCGTGCTGAGCTTCAACTTCCGCGCCGACCGCATCCGCCAGTTGCTCGATGCGCTGCTTGAGCCGGATTTTGATGGCTTTACCCGTGTGCGCATCATCAGGCCCGCCGCCGTTGTGGGCATGACGCGCTACAGCGACCGGCTGGCCGAACTGATCGGCGTGCTGTTTCCGCCCGAGGAACTGCATGACCTGCTGGGCGATGTGGTCAGCGCCGCCGGGCTGAAGCAGATCCGCATGGCCGAGACGGAAAAATACCCGCACGTCACCTACTTCCTCAATGGCGGGCGCGAACACCAGCTTCCCGGCGAGGACCGGGTCATGGTCCCCTCCCCCAAGGTCGCGACCTATGACCTGCAACCCGAAATGTCGGCCCCCGAACTGACCCAGCGCGCGGTGGAGGCGATTGACAGCGGCAAATACGACCTGATCGTTCTCAACTTCGCCAATGCGGACATGGTGGGCCATACCGGCATGCTGCCTGCCGCCGTCAAGGCGGTGGAGGCGGTGGATCGTGGCCTTGGCCGGATTGCGGAGGCCATCGAACGCGCAGGCGGCGCGCTGCTGGTCACCGCCGACCATGGCAACGCGGAAACCATGTTCGACCCGCAGACCAATGGCCCGCACACCGCCCACACGCTCAACGTGGTGCCCGTGGTGCTGAGCGGGGTGGATAACGTCCACCTGCATGATGGCCGGCTGGCGGATATCGCGCCCACGCTGCTCCAGCTCATGGGGCTGCCCCAGCCCGCGGCCATGACCGGGCACTCCCTTATCGACGGGCCGACGCCATCCTGACACCACGCCTGCACCGCCTGTTCCGCCGGTGGGGCACGGCTGTCCGTGCCCCCGTGCTGCTGTCCTGCTGCCTGGCACTACCTGCCGGGGGGCCGGTCGCCCATGCCCAGGCCCCGGCGGCCGCCCCCGCGCATCACGCGACGACGGATGAACGGCGCATCCGCCAGCAGCTTGAGGCCGCGCGCACCGCGCATGAAAACCTGCTGGCGCGCGAGCAGCAGCAGGCGCATGACCTTGCCGAACGCCGCAAGGAGGAGCAGGCCGCGCGCGAACAGGCCCGCCTTGACGCGGAAAAGGCCGCCGCCCTGTCCGCCGCAACGGTGGACGCCACGGCCCGCCTGCAACGCACCGAGCAGCAGGCCGCCGACCTCGACAGCCGTATTGCCGACCTGCATACGGAACAGGCCGCCCTGCGCGCGCAACTGGCGCGCGAGGTCGCCCGCCTTTCCCCCCTGCTGCCACTGGCGGAGCGGCTGTCGCTCTACCCGGCGGATACGCTTCTGGCCGTGCCCCTGCCCGCCGACCGCGCGGTGACGGGACTGCTGGTGGTGCATGGCATGATGGCCGACATCGCCAGCCAGGCCCGCATCATCCACGACCGCCGTGCCCGCCTGCTCCAGCTTGATGATGAACTGGCCCAGCAGCAGCAGCAGATGCACCACGTGGTGAACGAGCGCGAAAGCCAGCGCGATACGGTCAACCGCGCGGCCCGTGCGGCGCTGGAGGCCCAGCAGCGTTCCAACGCCGCCGCCGCCAGTGCCGCACAGGCCGTGGAGGACGCAGCCCGCCGGGCATCGAGCGTGCAGGACGCCATTGCCCGCATTGAGGAAACCGAACAGCGCGCCGAAAAGAATCTTGAACTGGCTGCCCGCGCCGCCGAACGCGCGCACAACCTGCGCGAAGCCTCCGCCGCCCGCCACCAGGCGCAGGAAATGGCGGCAGGCGGCGGCCCCGGCATTACCCCCGTAACCGGCGGCGCGGGCGCGCCCGTGGCGGGCACGGTACTGACCGCATGGGGCCAGCAGACCGAAAGCGGGGCCGCAACGGGCGTGACCTACGCCCCCCCGTCACGCGCAAGCGTGCGCGCGCCCTGCACGGGACGTATTGATTTTGCCGGCCCGTTCCGCACATACGGACAGATGATAATCCTTGATTGCGGCAAACATTACCGCTTCGTGCTGGCGGGCCTGGGTGAGATCGCGGTTACGGCGGGCCAGCAGGTCAGCCATGGCGCGGCGGTGGGCCAGATGCCACAATGGAGCGGGGGCGGCAGCAGGCCGACGCTGTTCGTGCAGTTGCGCCACGGCGGCAATGCCGTCAATCCGGCCCCCTATCTGTGATGTGGCGCGAGACGGTTTTATCCCCATGCAAGTTCGGTATATGCTGCCCACCCGTGACGGGCGCGGCAGATCACGCTACAACGCAACGCGAAGAATACATGCAGGCCAGCCGGACCAGGGCGGCGGGCATCCAGGAGACAACGACGCATGAAGTTCCGTAATGGCTTGCTGATCGGTTGCGCCTTTCTTGCAGGGCTCGCGGCGGCCCCGCAGATCGCTCACTACTCGGCAGGCAGGGGTGGCGCACTCGCCCCCATGGCCCATGCGGCTGATATTGTCCCGAAGGATGACAACACCCCGCGCGAGATCGAACAGCTCATGTTCCTGTTCGGCTATGTGCTGGAAAAGGTGAAGGCGAATTATGTCGAGCCCGTATCGACACGCGACCTGATCACCAACTCCCTCAACGGCATGCTGAGCGGGCTGGACCCGCACAGCTCCTACATGACGGAAAAGCAGTTCTCGGACCTGCAGGTCCAGACCAAGGGCTCCTTTGGCGGGCTGGGGCTGGAAGTACAGGGCGAGGACGGGCATGTCCGCGTCGTCTCCCCCATTGACGACACGCCCGCCGCCCGCGCAGGCATCAAGCCCGGTGACTTCATTGTCGCGATCGACGGCAAGAATATCGACGGCCAGCCACTGGACCAGGTGGTCACGCGCATGCGTGGCAAGCCCGATACCCGCATCACGCTGACGCTGATCCGTGAAAAGACGCCCAAGCCCATCATCGTGACGCTGACCCGCGCGGTCATTCCGCTGCAGGTCATCAAGTCCTCGCTGTACGACACCATCGGCTACATCCGAATCGCGCAGTTCAATGAGGAAACGCAGTCCGGCCTGCTGGCAGCGTACAAGAAGCTCCAGGCCCAGACACATAACAAGATGGCGGGGCTGATCATCGACCTGCGCTCCGATCCGGGCGGGCTGCTGACACAGGCCATCGACGTGGGATCGGACTTCATCCGCAATGGCGAGATCGTGTCCACCCGCGCACGCCACCCGCAGGACAGCCAGCGCTGGGATGCCCATAACACCGACATCACCAACGGCCTGCCCGTTGTCGTGCTGATCAATGGCGGTTCCGCCTCCGCCAGTGAAATCGTGGCCGGGGCGCTACAAGACCACCAGCGCGCCGTGCTGCTGGGGGAAAAGACCTTTGGCAAGGGTTCGGTGCAGACCATCCTGCCCATTCCGGGTGAAGGCGCCATCCGCCTGACCACGGCGCGCTACTACACGCCGTCGGGCCGCTCCATCCAGGGGCTGGGCATCGTGCCTGACATCACGGTGCGCGAGGCACGCGATGACCCCGGCTACAGCATCCATGAAGCCGACCTGGCCCATATCATCAAGAACCGGGGCGGCAACACCGCGCAGCCGCCATCGCGCACTGACCTGCCGGCCATAGCCAAGTCCATTCCCGCGCAGCCGCCCGCGAACTGGCCTGAATTCGACCCGCAGAAGCCCGCAACCGACTTCCAGCTCCAGCAGGGGCTGAAGGTCGTGCGCGCCATGGCGGGCCTGCCCGTGGCGGCCGAGCCGCCTGCACCGGCTGAAAAGACGCCCGCAAGCCCGGCCACGGCGGCCACGACCCCGACACCGCCCAAGGCGGCGGAACCGCCCACGCCCTCCATCCCGGCGGAAAAGCAGGCAGCCCCCGAAAGCCCGGCGGCCACACCCGCCCCGGCTACATCGGCACCTTCCACTCCGGCGCCTGCCGCCCCGGCAACACCCGCGCCTGCAGCACCTGCGGCACCCGCCCATCCCTGATCCCGACCGGAGCCACGCGCGCATGACCGAGCCATCCACCCTGCCCTACCGCCCCAATGTCGGGGCGCTCCTGTTCAACCGGCAGGGCATGGTGCTTGTCGCGCGGCGCACGGACATGCCCGGCGCGGGTGGCCCGCCGGACCAGGGGGTATGGCAATGCCCGCAGGGTGGCATTGATGAAGGGGAAACGCCCGAAACCGCCGTCCTGCGCGAACTGGGCGAGGAAATTGGCACCACCGCCGCCCGGCTCATCGCAGCCTATCCCGAATGGCTCAGCTATGACCTGCCCGCCCACCTGATTGGCAAGGCGCTGGGCGGGCGCTATCGCGGGCAGCGGCAGAAATGGTTCGCGCTGCGCTTTACCGGGCAGGATGCGGATATCCGGCTGGATACACACCAGCCGGCTGAATTCGACCTGTGGAAATGGGTCAGCCTGACGCAGCTCCCGCAGCTTAACGTGGGCATAAAGAAAGACATCTATACCCGGCTTGCGACTTACTTCGCCCCTTACGCCACGGCGGCCTGAGGCGGCAGGAGCCCCGCCGCCACAAGCGCGGTAAGTGTCTGCCCACGCAGCAGGGGGGCCAGCGTCAGGTTGGGCACGTCCTGTGCCGCAAGCCAGCGCAGTTCCGCAATTTCGGCATCAGCCACGGGGGTGCCATTCAAACGGGCCAGCCATATGCGCGCCTGAACGGTGTATCCCGGCTCATTGGCGGCGGGGGCGGTAAAGTCGCCTGCCAGTTCCGCGCCCAGCGTCAGGCCGCAGCCCAGTTCCTCACGTATTTCACGGTGCAGGGCCTGTTGCGGGTCCTCGCCAGCCTCGGGCTTGCCGCCGGGCAGCATGAACGCCGCCGTATTGCGCTTGCGCACCACCAGCACCCGCTCGCGCACGATGACCGCCGCACAGACAACCGTGATAAGACCCGCCATACCCCGATACCTTTCTATTTATGGCCACCCTTGAGCGGCGACATGAGGAAACAGAAAGGTACGACAAGCAGCGAGCCGATACCAAGGATCATGAAAACCTCGTTATAGGCCAGAATGGCGACCTGACGCTGGAACTCCCTGTACAGCCGCCCCATCGCCACGTTATTGACCGCCGTCTCGGCATAGCCGCGGGCAATCGCCACGGCACGGCTCTGCGCCAGATATTCCCTGAACGGCTGGTGATAGGGTGTCATCCAGTGGACCATCTGGTTCTGGTGCGCCTGGCGGATCTCGGTCACCATGGCCGTCGCGCCTGAGATGCTGAGCGAACCCAGCACGTTGCGCGCCATGCTGAACAGGGCCGAGCCATCGGGGTTCAGTTCACGCGGCAGGGTGGCGTAGGTGATGGTGGAAATCGGCACGAACAGGAAGGCCAGCGTGGCCGTCTGGCTCATGCGGAACATGACCAGATGCCGGAAATCAAGCTGCGGCACCAGTTGCGCCGACCAGAACATGCTCGTTCCCATCAGGAAGAACCCGCACGCGATGATGTAGCGCAACTGCACGAACTTCATGGAAATGCCGACCAGCGGGATCAGCACGATCACCGCCAGCCCGCCGGGTGACAGGATCAGCCCCGACAGCGTGGCCGTATAGCCCATTACCTGCTGGGAAAACTGCGGCACGATAATGGCCGAGGAATAGAGCAGCGCCCCCACCGCCCCCATAAGCCCCGTGCCCACGGCGAAATTGCGGTCCTTGAACACCCGCAGGTCCACCGCCGGGTGCTTGCATCGCAGTAGCCAGATGACCGCCCCGCCAATGCCCAGCACCGCAAGGATGGCCATGATCACGATGATGCGCGAGCCGAACCAGTCCTCATCCTCGCCGCGGTCAACCGCCACCTCAAGGCAGCCGAAGCCGATGGTGATGAGACCGATGCCGATGTAGTCGAGCGGCGCGCTCTGCTTGCGGGCCCATGGCGGGTCATCCACAACCATCGAGACGGCAATGGTGGCCAGGATGCCAACCGGCACGTTGATGAAGAACACCCACCGCCACGAATAGTTATCGGTAATCCACCCGCCCAGCGACGGGCCAAGCACCGGGGCGACCACGGTGGCGATCGCGGTCAGGCCAAAGGCCGCCGCGCGCTTGTCGGGCGGGAAGGTGTCAAGGATGATGGATTGCTGGTTGGGCTGTAGCCCGCCGCCAAAAAAGCCCTGCATCAGCCGGAACAGGATCAGTTCGGGCAGGCTGGCGGAAATGCCGCACAGGAAGGATGAGAGCGAGAACATGGCGATGCAGATCAGGAAATAGCGCTTGCGCCCAAACAGCTTGCCAAGCCAGCCCGAGATCGTCAGCACGATGCCGTTCGCCACCAGGTAGGACGTCAGCGTCCATGTCGCATCATCATAGGTGGAGGACAGGCTCCCCGCGATATGCGGCAGCGCCACGTTGACAATGGTGGTGTCCAGAATCTCCATGAAAGCGGCCACCGTCACGATCACGGCGATCAGCCATGGATTGTGCTTCGGCTTCCAGTCCGCCCCATCAGCCGGGGGGGACGCCGGGGCGGACGCGCTCATTCCGTGTGGACCGTCGGCTCGACCGACAGGCCGAGCGACAGCGGCACATCCTGACGCAGCCCTTCGTCAATCAGGATCTTGACCGGCACGCGCTGGACAATCTTCACGTAGTTGCCGGTCGCGTTCTCGGGCGGGAAGGCGCTGAAGGTGGCCCCGGTGCCAAGCTGCAGCGAATCCACATGCCCCTTCAGCTTCAGGAACGGATAGGCGTCCACCGCCACATCCACCTTCTGGCCGGGGCGCATGTGGGTCAGCTGGGTTTCCTTGTAGTTGGCCACGACCCAGACCTCCGGCTCGACAATCGACAGCATGGTCTGCCCTGCGGAAACATAGGTGCCGCGCTCGATATTGCGCTGCGAGATCCAGCCATCATGCGGGGCGCGGATCACGGTCCATTCCAGGTTCAGTTCCGCCTCGCGCAGTTTCGCCTCGGCCTGCATCACCTGCGCTTCCTGCTGGGAAACACGGGTGGCGGTGCTGGAAATGTTGGGGATGACCGGCTGCGCGATTTCAAGGTTACCCTGCGCCTGCAGCACCTGCGCCTTTGCGGCGTTGAGCGCGGCGGTGGCGTAGTCGATGTTCTGCTGCGATGTCGCTTCACGCGTTACGCCATGCTGGCGGCGGTAGTCGGTCTCCGCCCGGAACTGCTGGGCCTGCGCGGCCTGAAGCTGGCCCTGCGCCACCATGAGACGACCGGGAAAGTCCTTTTTCGCCACATCCAGCAGCAACGCCGCGTTGCTGGCCTGCGCGCGCGCGATCTGCAGCGCCGCCGCCGCCTGGTCACGCTGGGCGCGCCAGTCACGGTCATCAATACGGGCCAGGATGTCACCCGCATGCACGTACTGGTTGTCATTGACCAGCAGTTCGGTCACGTAGCCATGCACATGCGACGCCACGGCCACGGCGCGACCGGCGGTAAACGCGTCGTCGGTTTCCACCTCGTTACGGTGCAGGAACCAGTAAACCCCACCAACCAGCAGGAGCAGCAGCGCACCGCCAATCAGGATCAGCTTACGACGGGATGAGGTCTCAGCCTTCTTTTCCTGTTCGTTATCCTGCGCGGCATGTCCGTCTTCAGGTGCCTTACCTTCATCCACGGCCATCTGGTTCCCTCATCATCACGTTGGTTGCAGCCCTGATCCTGTCATTCAGCATATTGACCGAACGGGTCGGTCAATCCATGGCACGAAGCCTGCCATACTTCAACCGCCATTCCCGCCCTGCCCGCACATTCAGGTGGCTTAAAGCGTAAAGGCCTGATTATGGACCATGCGGGCGTACAGCCCGTTTTCACGCATCAGCGCGTCATGCGTTCCACATTCCACTGCCCTTCCCTCCGCCATGACCACCACAAGGTCAGCCGAACGGACGGTGGACAGGCGGTGCGCCACCACGATGGTGGTGCGCTGGTGGCGCAGGCCGGCCAGCGCCTGCTGGATAATGGCCTCGCTCTCGCTATCAAGCGCGCTGGTGGCCTCATCCAGCAGCAGCACGCGTGGGTTGCGCAGCAGCGCGCGCGCCAACGCCACGCGCTGCCTCTGCCCGCCCGAAAGCCGCTGCCCGCCGGGGCCAACCCGCGTGGCATATCCCTGTGGCAGCGCCGCGATGAACGTATCGGCGGCGGCGGCACGGGCGGCGGCGTGCACCTGCGCATCGGTCGCCTGCGGGTTGCCCATGCGGATGTTATCCATGACCGGCAGGTCGAACAGGAGCGTATCCTGGCTGACATAGGCGATCGCATCACGCAGTTCGGCCACGATCAGCCGCCGCAGGTCCACGCCATCAAGCGTGATCCGCCCGCCCGATACATCATGCAGGCGCGGGATCAGGGACAGCGCGGTGGACTTGCCCGCCCCGGACGGGCCGACAAGTGCCACGGTCAGCCCGGCGCGAGCCGTGAAATCCAGCCCGTTCAGGCCCATCCGGCCATCGGGGTAGCGGAAAAACACCTTCTCGAACCGCAGGTCCCCCTCACCGGCAGGCAGTGCAACCGCATCGGGCGCCTGCGCCACGGTGATGGGTTCATCAATCACGTCAAACACCCGCTGCAGGCCACCCAGCCCCTCCTGCAGGGCGATATTGAGCGTGCCCAGCGCGCGCAGCGGGCGGGCGGCCAGCAAAAGGGCTGCCACAAAGCCGGAAAAGTCACCCAGCGTGGCCCCGCCCTGTGTCGCGCGCCATCCCGCAAAGCCAAGGACGGCAGCCACGGCAGCCCCGCCCAGTACCTCAAGCATCGGGTCCACACGGGCACGCCCCCGGGCAATGCGCAGCAGGCGGTCATGCAGCGTGTCCAGAACGGTGGCGGCGCGCGCCTGTTCGGACTGCTCCAGCCGATAGACCCGGATGGTGCGCGACTGGCTGAAGCTTTCGGTCAGCATGGCGCTGGTCTCGCCAATCTGCTCGTGCACGCTGCCGGATTCCCGCCGCAGCCGCTTGCCCAGCCTGCGCACCGGCATGGCGGCCAGCGGGTACAGCACGGCGGCGATCAGGCTGAGTTCCCAGTCCATGTACAGCATGGACGCGATCAGCCCCACCACCGTCACGGCGTCGCCCAGTGCATTGGTGGCGCGGATCAGGGCCTCACGAATCGATACGGCATCGGTGGTGAAACGGGCCGCGATCTGGGCCGGGGCCTCGGTCTCCATGCGGGAAATGTCGGCCTGCACCAGATGGTGGAACATACGCCCCTGCAGGCCACGGATGACCACCAGCACCAGCGACTGCACCGCAATCGACTGCCCGTACTGCGATACGGCCTTGGCCAGCGTGATCGCCACCACAAGGATCGGAACCTGATACAGGATACGCGGGTCATGATCGGCAAACATGTCCAGCGCGCGCTGGATCACCAGCGGGTACAGCGCACTGAATATGGCCATGAGCGCCGTCAGCACCCCAACGGCCAGTATGCGCAGCTTGTGGCCCGCCAGCTCATCATGCCACAGCCGCCGCATCAGGCGACGCGACGGCGCCATTCCATCCGGCGCGGCGTGCCTGTCGGCCTCAGGCGTTTGAATTACGTTCATTCGTCGGCCTATAGCCGCATGGCTGCGCAAAACAAAGCGTTACCACATATTGTTACAAATTATGTCGCTCGTGTTGCAAAACCGTCTGCATCCGCCCGATGCAGGCGGCATGATCGGCCGTACAGCCGCCTTCCAGCCACCATTGCCGCACCTGCCCCAGCACACGCCCCACGGTCAGGCCGGGATTGCAGCCCGCCGCGACAAGGTCACGCCCCGTCAGTGGAAAAACCGGCTTTTCCATGCCATCGACCATGGTGCGCAGGGCCGTCCATGCCGGATCGGGCGCGCCGGAATCATCAGCCTGCCGCAGCCATGTACGCCACATCAGGTCACGCCGGTCATGATCCGCCAGCATGGGGGCAAGCCGTGCCGCGTCCATGCCGGGCAGCGGCATGACCGTGCCCCGTGTCTGCGCCAGCGCCGTGCTGTCGGCACGCGAGAGCCTGAGCCGTTGCGACACCGCACGCGGCTCCCCCACCACCAGTGCCGCCAGGCGCAGGATGGCATCCACCGGCGCATCACAGGCCAGCAGGCGCGCCAGCCGGGAAATGTCACAGCCTTCGGGCAGGACATGGCCCAGCACGCCGCAGTCGCGCATCTGCTCCAGCGTCGCCACCACCTGCGGGCCAACGAGGATACGCCGGAGTTCAAGCCATATCCGCTCGACCGAAAGGCGGTCGATCATACCGGCCAGCCCGGTTATGGCCACCATCGCCGCCCCATCCGGGGCGCCACGCCCGTAACGGGCCTGAAAGCGGAAGAAGCGCAGGATACGCAGCGCATCTTCCGTAATGCGCTGGTGGGCCTCCCCCACAAAGCGGATGCGCCCCGCCGCCAGGTCGGCCTGCCCGTTGAAATAGTCATGGACCACGCCCGCGCTGTCACACGACATGGCGTTGATGGTGAAATCCCGCCGGGCCGCGTCCTCCCGCCAGTCATGGGTCCATGCCACGGTGGCGTGGCGGCCGTCGGTTTCCTCATCCCGGCGCAGGGTCGTGATCTCGAAGGGGCGACCATCGAGCACGGCAGTGACCGTGCCATGCGCAAGGCCGGTCGGCACCACCTTTATCCCGGCATGGCGGAGCAGCTCCATCACGGATTCGGGGGCATGCGGGCTGGCAAGGTCCATGTCCGTCACCCCGCGCCCCAGCAGCAGGTCACGCACCGCGCCGCCCACCAGCCGGGCATCGGGCAGGATGGCCCACAGCCGTTCAAGCTGGGCCATCACGTCGGGCATGTCGCGGCGCAGGCGCGCCAGTGGCGGGTCAGCCGCGATCATGCACAGCCATCATCAGGCATGGTGGATAGCGGGAAAAACACATTCTGGCTCCAGACCCCAAGACAGGGCACGCCCTGATGGTGCCCCGCCACCGCCAGCGCCGCCAGTTCATAATAGACCGCGCGCGCTATCCGCGCCTCGATCGGCCAGGCGCCATCGCCATCGCGTATGTGCAGGTAGGGCACCGGCCCCGTGCCGCAGCCATCGCACGGCACGTCCCATGCGCAGCGAATCGGGTGCTCCGGCCCGGCGCAGATCACCTGATCGACATTGGTGCGGAAAGAGAGCACCTGCGCCCGCCCGCATCCATGCCATTCCAGTTCCGTGGCGACGAAGGGGGCGTCCTCCACCTCGATCGTGCCCTGCTCGACCGGCGTCTGCAGGCGATAGCCGCCCTGCGCGTCGCGCCGCAGGGTGGACGCGAACAGACAGACCATCGGTTTGCGGCGGATGGGGCTGCCACGGTACAGCCATGTCCCATCCCGCCTGATAAGGAAAGGCAGCGCGCCGCATGTGGCCGCTGGCTTCAGGGCTGGGGGCGGCAGGGTCTGTCCTGCCTCGAAATCATCCATCAATTGCGTTAACCCGACACTATGGAAGCTGCTTGACTTGATATAGGGATCAACACCGGCTTGATGAAACCCCCGGACGTGTCAGACTGTTGGAATGATGACCATGGATGATAACCCTTCCCTCCATGCAGCGCCGCAGGCGGGCATGACATCCCCCGCCCTGACGGGCGAGCAGATCGCCACGCAGGCCGAAAGCATGAGCAGGCAACTGGCGCGCGTGCGCACGGAAATCGGCCGTGTCATCCTGGGGCAGGACCGGGTGGTGGACCTGGTGCTGACCAGCATACTGGCGGGCGGGCATGCGCTGCTGGTGGGCGCGCCGGGGCTGGGCAAGACATTGCTGGTCACGACGCTGGGCCGTGTCATGGGCATGGATGCACGCCGCGTGCAGTTCACGCCCGACCTCATGCCGTCCGACATTCTGGGCAGTGAAATACTGGATGAGGATGAAAGCGGCCGCCGCAGCTTCCGCTTCGTGGCGGGGCCGGTCTTCTGCCAGCTTCTCATGGCTGATGAGATCAACCGCGCCAGCCCCCGCACCCAGTCCGCCCTGCTGCAGGCCATGCAGGAGCGTGAGGTGGCGATAGCGGGCACCAACCACCGCCTGCCGCGCCCGTTCCATGTGCTGGCCACCCAGAACCCGATCGAGCAGGAAGGCACCTACCCCCTGCCGGAGGCCCAGCTTGACCGTTTCCTCATGCAGGTGACGCTCGACTTTCCCTCCGCCGATGCCGAGCGCAGCATGCTGCTGGCAACCACCGGCACCACCACGGCCACGGCCGAACCCGTGCTGACCGCAGCCGACGTGATACAGGCACAGGCCCTGGTGCGCGCCCTGCCGGTGGGTGAGCAGGTGGTCGATGCGATCGTGCGGCTGGTCCGCGCCGCCCGCCCCGAAACCACCGATGACCCCACCATCCGCGAGGCCGTGGCCTGGGGGCCGGGACCACGTGCGGCGCAGGCGCTGATGCTGGCCACCCGCGCACGCGCGCTGCTGGAGGGTCGCCTTTCCCCCTCCATCGAGGATGTGGCCGCCCTTGCCCACCCCATACTGGTCCATCGCATGGCGCTGTCCTTTACCGCGCGGGCGGAAAATGTCCGCCTGCCCGCGCTGGTCGATACGCTGGTCGGACGGATCGGCTGACATTGCCTTCCCCCCGGTCCCTCCTTTCACGCCTGTATGGCGGCGCGCGGCAGGCCGCGGGCCGGGCGGCCCCCGCGCCGGGCATGGCGGAAACCGCATTCCTGCCCCGCAACGCGGTAGCCGCGACCGCTCTGGCGGATTCACTGGCCAGCAGGCTGCCCATGCTGGTCGCCACCGCGCGCCGCATTGCCGAAAACATGGGCCAGGGCAGCCACCCCCGCCGCAAGGCCGGACAGGGTGACGAGTTCTGGCAGTACCGTCCCGCAGCGGCAGGCGAACCTGCCAGCCAGATCGACTGGCGGCAGTCCGCGCGGGGGGACCGTGCCTTCGTACGGGAGCGGGAGGCACAGACCCCCCACACCATCTGCATCTGGTGCGATAACAGTGCCTCCATGCGCTGGCATTCGGAGGAAGGACTTCCCCTGAAGGCCGAGCGCGCTTTCCTGCTCGCGCTGGCCTGCGCTGCCATGCTGCTGCGCCAGGGCGAACATGTCCGGCTGCTGGCAACCGATGGCGCGCCCCCGCTGCGCCTGTATGGCCACCGCGCGCTGGAGCAGATGGCCCACAGCCTGATCGCGGCCCTGCGCGCCACAACGGACACGCCCACCCTGCCCCAGCCGGCTTCCGTCCCCACACGCAGCCGCGTGCTGCTGTTTGGTGACGGGCTTTATCCGCCGGACGTGCTGGCCACCTTCCTGCGCGCGCTGACTGCCCGGCAGGCCACCTGCACGCTGGTGGAAACCGTGGACCCGGCAGAAACACGCCTGCCCTATGAAGGCCATGTGCGCTTTACCGGGCTGGAAAACGAAGCGCCCCTGCTGCTGACCGGCAGTGCTGAACTACGGCACGACTACGCCACGATCTGGCAGCGCCATCAGGACCGGCTGCGCACGCTGTGTCAGGCCGCGGGCAGCCCGCCGGTGCTGCATATGACCGACCAGCCGCCTGAAAGTGCCCTGCTGGCGCTGCACGCCCTGCCGGGCATGGGGGGCAGGCCATGATCCTTCTCGCACCATGGATGCTGCTGGGGCTGCTGGCCCTGCCCGTGGTCTGGTGGCTGCTGCATGCGCTGCCGCCCGCCCCGCGGCAGCAGTCCTTTCCACCCGTAACGCTGCTGGCCAGCCTTGACGCGCCCCCGCCGGATGCGACCTCCGCCCCGCCATGGCGGCTGCTGCTGCGCTGCCTTGCAGTGCTGGGGCTGGTATTGGGGCTGGCGCAGCCGGTTTTCCCGCGCGGGCAGGCTGGCGTAGCCGATGCCGACTGCCTGATCGTGCTGGACAATGGCTGGGCCGCCGCGTCCAGTTGGCCCCAGCGCCTCCACGCGCTGGACAGCATGCTCGACCATCTTTCACGCGGGGGACATAGCGCACGGCTGCTGCTGACGGCGCGCAACGATGCGCTGGACACCATTGCGGTCCAGCCCGCGCGGCAGGCCGACATGCTGCGTGGCGTCATCGACCCCATGCTGCCGCGCCCGTGGCCGGTGGACCGCGCGGCGGCGGCCGGGGCGCTGGCGCAACTGGCCGGACAGGGCTGGCATGGCCCCGTCATCTACATTGCCGACGGGCTGGCCAGCCCCGCCGATCCCGCCTTTGACGCCGCACTGGCCAAAATCGGCCCCGTGCATGAAATGCGCCTGCCGGATGCCGCCATTACCCTGCTCTCCCCCACCCCCACGGGGGAAGGCAGCCTGGCCACTCGCCTGCGCGCCGTACCGCGCGCCGTGCCGCGCACGTGGCAACTGCGCCTTGAAACCCCGACCGGCGGCACGCTGGGCCTGCTGCCGGTGACCCTGCCTGCCGGCGCGGACCATGTGGATGTCACGCCCGACCTGCCGGCGGAGATGCGCAACAGGCTCGACCACCTCTCGCTCGACGGTGTGACGGGGCCTGCGGGCCTGCGGCTGCTGGATGAACGCGAGCGCCAGCGTCCGGTGGGGCTGATTGCCGGGTCCAGTTCCGACACGCCACTCATGGGCAGCCTGTTCTATCTGCGCCGCGCGCTCCAGCCCGGCGCCGAACTGCGCGAGGGCGATCTGGACACGCTGCTTTCCCGCCCGCTTTCGGTTATCATCGCCCCTGACGGCACTCTGGGCAGCCCGGACAGCCGCAAGAAGGTCGAGGCATGGATACGCGCGGGCGGCACGCTGGTCCGCTTTGCGGGGCCGCTGCTCATTCAGGGGGCGGACAGCCCCGGCCACGCCCCGGCCGACGCACTCCTGCCGGTCCCACTCATGGGGGGGGAACGTGTGCTGGGTGGCACCATGTCATGGAGCAAACCGGAACGGCTGGCGGCCTTCCCGGCTTCCTCCCCGTTCCATGACCTTGAGGTTCCCGATGATGTCACCGTCTCGCGGCAGGTGCTGGCGCAGCCTTCCACCGACCTGCAGGCGCATAGCTGGGCGCGGCTGACCGATGGCACGCCACTGGTCACCCATGCCGCACTGGGCCGGGGGCAGGTGGTGCTGTTTCATGTCACCAGCACGGCGGAATGGTCGAACCTGCCCCTGTCGGGCCTGTTCGTGGGTATGCTGCAACACCTGATCGATCAGGCATCGGGCATTGATACGCCTGCGGGCACCACCCTGCTGGCCCCCTATATGGTAATGGACGGGGATGGCACGCTGGTCTCCCCGCCTGCGGGCGCACAGGCGCTGCGGGCCGATGCCTTTGGCCATACTGGGCCCTCGCCCGAGCATCCGCCGGGACTGTACGGACCGCGCAACAGCCGCCGTGCGCTCAACCCGGGCGATGATCCCGCCCCGCTTGTGGCGCAGTCCGCCGTGGGCACCGTGTCGGATCTGGGTGGACAGGTGGGAGACATCACCATCGGGCCGCTGCTCATGGTGCTGGCGGCGCTGCTGCTGCTGGCCGATGGCGCGGTGACGGTTTTCCAGCGCGGGCGCAAATGGACCCGCCGCGTGGCGGCAGGAATGATATTATGCGCCTGCGTGGCGCACGGCCCCGCCCATGCGGCAGAACTGCCCGCCAACGTGCCTGCGGCCGCACTTGAAACGCGGCTGGCCTATATCGACACCGGCCACGCCGATATCGACACCGTATCGCGCGAAGGGCTTCAGGGCCTGTCCGATTACGTCAATGCCCGGACATCCGCCGTGCTGGGCCACCCTGACGGTGTGGTGCCGGAGCGTGATGACCTGTCCTACTACCCCCTCATCTACTGGCCAGTCACGGCTGATGCCACGACCAGTCCCGCCCGCACGGCGGCGCTCAATACCTACATGCGCCATGGCGGCATCCTGCTGATCGACACGCAGGGCCAGGACCCCGCCACCGCGCCGGACAGCGCCAGCGGCTTTACCGGCTCGGCTCCCGGCACGGCGGCAGCCCTGCGGCGGATGACGGCGGGGCTGGACATTCCGCCGCTTACCCGGCTCGATAACCATCATGTCCTGTCGCATACCTTCTATCTGCTGCATGACTTTCCCGGCCGGTACGACGGCATGCCAGTATGGGTGGCGCAAGAAGGCGACAGCACGAATGATGGCGTCAGCCCCGTGATTATCGGCAGCAATGACTGGGCGCATGCCTGGGCCGTGGATGACAGCGGCAATACCCCGTACGCCCCCGTTCCCGACGGGGCGGAACAGCGGGTCACGGCCTACCGGTTCGGGGTCAACGCCGTCATTTACGCGCTGACGGGCAATTACAAGGCGGATCAGGTGCATGTGCCCGCCCTGCTGAAGCGGCTTGGGGAGTGATGGACATGCCCGACCTGTCACGCCACATGATGGCATTCAGCCCCCTCATCCCCATGTGGGCCATCTACCTGCTGCTGGCCGCCGCCATCGTGCTGACGGTGTCCGGCCTGCTGCGCCGGGTGCGTGGCAGCCTGTGGCGGCTGCTGGCGCTGGTGGCGGTCATCGCGTGGCTGTGCAACCCCCAGCGTATTACCGAAACATGGCGCCCCCTGCCGGAAACGGCGCTGGTGGTGGTGGACCAGTCCGCCTCCATGTCCGAACGCAACCGCGCGGACATGGCGCGCAACGCCGCCGAGCAGGCGCAGGCCGAGATGAACCGCGTGCCGGGGCTGGTGCCCCGTATCGTGACCCTGCGCGAGACCCGGCATGGCGGCACACGGCTGTTCGAGACGCTGCAGCAGGCGGCAGCCGACATCCCGCCCTCGCGCCTGGCGGGCGCGGTCCTGATTACGGATGGCGAGGACCATGACGTTCCGGCCAGCGTGCCCGACATGCTCAACCCCGATGACGGGCACGGCCACCGCACCGCCCTGCCGCTGCACGTATTACTGACGGGCCGGGGCGAGGAAACCGACCGCCACCTGCGCGTGCTGCAGGCCCCGCCCTTCGCCATCGTGGGCAAGGACGTAACCATCCGTGTGGAAGTTGACGACCAGGGCGCGCACCCCGCCCCCGACGCAACCACACAACTGACCCTGACACTGGGGGATGGTGCCAGCTTTACCCGCCCCGTCCGGATCGGCCAGCCGCAGGACATTACCCTGCCCGTCACCCACCCCGGCGAGATGCTGGTCGGCCTGTCCGCCCCGGAACTGCCCGGCGAGGTCTCGACACGCAACAACCATGATGTCATCCGCATCAACGGCGTGCGCGACCGGCTGCGCGTGCTGCTGGTGTCCGGCACGCCAAACCAGGGCGAGCGCGTATGGCGGCGGCTGCTCAAGGCCGACCCTTCGGTCGATCTGGTGCACTTCACCATCCTGCGCCCACCCGACCGCGATGATGGCACGCCGCTGTCCGATCTCGCGCTGATCGCCTTTCCGGTCAATGAACTGTTCCAGCAGAAGATCGGGCAGTTCGACCTCATTATTCTGGACGGGTTCGAGAACCGGGGCATCCTGCCGGAATCCTACCTGCGCAACATCGTCAACCACATCCGCGCCGGTGGCGGGCTGCTGCTGATCGGCGGGCCCGAATTCCTTACCCCCGGCTCGTTGCAGGATACGGCGCTGTCCAACATCCTGCCTGCCCATGTCTCGACAGGCGACGGCATGGCCGTGCAGCGTTTCCGGCCCGACCTGACCGATACAGGCCAGCGCCATCCGGTAACCTCCGGCCTGCCCGGCGCGCCGGAGCATGCGGGCGCCACGCCGGGCTGGGGGCCGTGGTACCGCAGCCTGCGCACGGACGCATCCCGTGGCGAGGTCCTGATGACCGGGCCCGACCGGCAGCCCCTTCTGGTGCTTGACCATGCGGGAAAGGGGCGTGTCGCCTTCCTGCTGTCGGATCAGGCATGGCTGTGGTCACATGGCGAGGGCGGTGGCGGCCCGCAGTCGGAACTGCTGCGGCGTATCTCGCACTGGCTGATGAAGGAGCCGGAACTGGAGGAAAACCAGCTTGAGGCCACCATCACCGCAGGGCAAATGACGATCACCCGCCGCGCCATCACCGCAGGTCCGCCGCCGGTGGTGCATGTGATCGCACCCGATGGCGCGATACAGTCGGTCACGCTGGAACCTGCCGACAATACCGGCCTGAGCCGCGCCCGCCTGCCCGCGCGCCAGGACGGGATATGGACCGTGCGCGATGATGAGGGCCATGAAGCCTTTGCCGCCCCCCGCGCCGAAGACCCGGTGGAGAGTGCTGACCTGCGGGCCACGGCCTCCATCCTTACCCCGATCGTGGCCGCCACGGGCGGGGGCATACACTGGCTGGGCGATGACCCCCGCCACCCGTCCCTGCCACAGTTCGTGATGGAAAACGGCAGGCATGGCTCCTCAACCGGGCAGTTCGCCTTTCCCGCGCGCGGGGCGCACAGTGTCTCGGGGCAGCAGGCGCGCACCCTCCTGCCCGCATGGGCCGTGGGCGTGTTCGTGATCCTGATGCTGCTTGTGGCATGGTGGCGGGAAAGCCGTGCATGACGCAGATATGATTAGATATCGCATCCGCCGCCATTTTGCGCTAATCAACAGGCCTGTCCGGTATCGTGGTGGTCGTGCCGCGCGACGGGCCGGACGCTCACTCTCGGGACAGGACATGATTTCCAGATCCGGTATATATCTTCTTGTCACCGCCCTGTTCGCGGGCGTGCCTGCCGTGTGCGTGCCTGTCCAGATGGCGCACGCGCAGGAAGCCGACGATGCCGAGGCGGAAGCCGAAGCCGCTGACGCCGCAAAAAAGGCCGAGGCCCGCCGTGCTGCAAAGGCGGCTGCCCCGCCTGCCGCCCTGCCCGGCGCTGAATCGCGTGAGGAAGAACACGGCCACGCCAATTCCGACATGAACCCGACGGATGCGCTGTTCGACGCCATCAACCGCGGCAGTCTTGGCGCGGCGAAGGAAGCCCTGAACCGGGGCGCCGACATGACCGGGCATAACGAACTGGGCCAGTCGCCGCTGGATATGGCGATCGACCTGAACCGCAACGACATCACCTTCCTGCTGCTGTCCATGCGCACCTTTTCGGATTCAGACCCGCATTTCGCCTCCAACAGCCTGGAGGAAGGCGGGGATGACATGCCGCCGCTGACCATGCCCCGGCATGGCTCGACCCATGCTTCGGCGGACCGGCGCTACGATGCATCAGGCGGACATGCCGAACCCTCCGTCGGGTTTCTGGGCTTCGGCGGCAGCTAGCCCGTCCGACCTGTCAGGCCGGGGCGTTCAGGCCCGCCTCGATCGTGGTGATTTCATGGGTGATTTCATCTACCCCGCGCGTGGCGCGGCGGCGGGTATTGGTCAGCAGGATGAATTCCACCGTCATCGGGCGGGGGGAATAACGCTGGCTGCTCACACGGTAACGCTTGTAGCTGCGGGTAAAGACCTGCACATCACCACGTTCATGGTTGGCGCGGACCATATCCACAAGGGGTATGAAGCCGTCCGTGCTGTAGCTGGTTGCGATCCAGTGGGTGGGCAGGCACGATAACAGGCTCCTGTACGCCGCCAGCGCCTGCCTGCGGTAATTGTAGGGGCTGCGGCGCTGGGTGCGCCAGTCCTGCCGTATGGCTGCCTTGTCCCGCCCGGTGATCTTGGGGGCGAGTTCCGGCCCGTCCCACAGGGCGATCGTGTTGAGCACGTGGTAATTCGCGCCATAGGGATGCTGGTTATAGGGCGGGTCCACATAGGCAATGGCGCCCTCCCCCACATGGTCGGTCAGGTTCGCGGCCAGTTGCTGTGCATCCATGCGCAGGACGGGGTTGTCACGCCCGTTATCAAAAAAGCAGGCCGGACGCAGGCTCAGTTCCGCCGCGATACGATAAAGTGCGGTGCCGGTGCGCCCGCCCCAGCCATGGTGAAATCCCTTGAACAGGCCGCTGGTATTGCTGTTGTAGCTGGCGCTGTACAATAACGGGGCCAGCAGGCAGGCTTTCTGCCCTGCATCAAGCAGGCCGTCCTGCTCCCATTGCGCGATGCGGTTGCGGATGGCGTCAATGCGCATGCCGTTCTTGCGCATGTAGAACATGCGGTCGCGCGCAGTGTCGTAATGCACGTCATCATCGGGGCAGAGGTGTTGCGTGACCCACCCTTCCTCGGGCGGCAGGGCATTGAGTTCGGCAATGACCTGATCGTAACTGCGCCCACCGTGAAAGACCGGGGCCGACTGCATCCCCACATGGCAGCGGTTCAGCAGTTCGCTATAGGGTTCCCAGTCATTGGATACGACGCGGAAGCCAAGGCTCTTGGCCAGGCGCGAGACAACCCCCGTCCCGGCAAACAGGTCCACGAAATCGGTCCGTTGCGGCACCGCGCCGGTTGCGGCGATGGCCTGCGCGATCAGGCCCAGCAGCTTGCGCTTGTTGCCGATATAGGGGATCAACTGGCTGAACAGGTAGTCATCCGTCGCAACGGCGGAATGACGCGTAGCCTTCCACTGCGTTGCAGCCGTCATGTCCGTCCCATGAGCCATGACCATGCCATCAGGACGCGACGGCTGACTGCTCCGCCCGGATTTCGCCCCGCAGTTCATCAAGCTGCACCATGGTATCCCCCCGTTCAAAATACCAGAATGTCCACCCGTTGCATGATGGCGCATTGGTCAGGGTCGCGCCCATCTTGTGAATGGAGCCACGGTTGCGCCCGCTGACCAGCGTGCCATCGGGCGAGACGGTGGCCCGCACGCGCTTCTGCCGGTCCATGAGCACCGTGCCCGCCGGCACCATCCCGCGTTCGACCAGCAGGCCAAAGGGCACGCGCGGGCTTTCGCGCCGGGCCGGGGTGGTCAGCACGCTGTCCAGCGGCACGGGCTTTTCGCGCCGGGCGCGGCCGATCGCGGCCTCAGCATAGTCCGGGTGGCGCTCGATCCCGATAAAGCGCCGCCGCAGCCTGCGCGCCATGGCAGTCGTGGTGCCGGTGCCCGCGAACGGGTCCAGCACGACATCATCCACATTGGTCGAGGCGACAAGCACGCGGTGCAGCAGGCTTTCGGGCTTCTGCGTGGGGTGCAGTTTCAGCCCGTGCTCGTTACGCAGGCGTTCGCCGCCGGTACATAGCGGCAGGTACCAGTCGGAGCGCATCTGCACATCGTCATTGAGCGCCTTCATCGCCTGGTAATTGAAGCGGTAGCGGCTGTCCGGCCCCCGCGCCGCCCAGATCAGGGTTTCATGCGCGTTGGTGAACCGGCGGCCGCGAAAATTGGGCATCGGGTTGGATTTGCGCCAGATGACGTCATTCAGTATCCAGAACCCCAGATCCTGCAGGATCGCACCGATACGGAAAATGTTATGGTACGATCCGATCACCCATATCGTGCCGTCCTTGCGCAGCACGCGCCGTGCCTCACCCAGCCAGGCGCGGGTGAACGCGTCATAGGCCTTGAGATCAGCAAACTTGTCCCAGTCATCATCCACGCCATCGACGATACTGTCATCGGGGCGGCGCAGTTCGCCACGGAGCTGGAGGTTGTAAGGCGGATCGGCAAACACGCAGTCGATCGAGGCATCGGGAAGCGTGCGCATCATTTCCACGCAGTCCCCCCGCAGCACCTGGTCCAGAGGCAATTCCATCATAACCGCACCGCTCATGATCTGTTCAGCATGATGGCTGCTCCGTGCTTGGGGGTGAAAACCGGGGAATGGAAGCCTGCACGATGCGGCGCACCGTCCCGAAGGCAAGGCGATGGTGCGGGCTGACGCCATCGGCTTCCAGCGCCGCACGGTGGATGGGGGTGCCGTAGCCCGCGTTGCGTTCCCAGCCGTAGCTGGGCCAGCGCAGGGAAAGCCGCGTCATGAGCCGGTCACGAATGACCTTGGCCACGACGGACGCCGCCGAGATGGAGAGGCTGATCGCATCCCCGCCCACGACGCATTGCGCCGGGCACCCGAAGCGGGGTGCGGCGTTTCCATCAACCAGAACCAGTTCAGGGGGGCGCGGCAGGCGCGCGACGGCACGCTGCATGGCGATCCATGACGCGCGCAGGATGTTGTGCTGTTCGATTTCCGTAACCGAGGCGGCACCCACGCCGATCAGGATATCGGGGGTGCCGTGCAGGATATCGTAAAGCTGCTGCCTTACGGCGGGTTTCAGCTTTTTTGAATCATCCAGCCGTTCGGCCAGCACGCCCGGCACGCCGGAGGAGAAGATGACCGCCGCCGCGACGACGGGGCCAGCCAGCGGGCCGCGACCAACCTCGTCCACCCCGGCGACCAGTCCCCCATGCGCCTGCTCAAGCGTGTAATCCGGCATCCATTCCTTCCCGTCCGGATGCGAATCGACCTGTAACTGCCCGATTCGCATCCGATTTCCGTTCTGAAAGGATGGAAACCATTTTTATGCAGGGTTGCGCAAGATGCTGTGGACTCATCGAGTCCCTTAAAATTAAAAAAAAACGACTCGGGGCTGTATCAGCCCTTGCGGCGGGGGATGAAAATAAGCCCCATGATGGTCCCGAGTGCTGCCGCGATACCCAGCGAGAACAGCGGGCGTTCGCGCACGAAGGTCACGGCGCGTTCGATCCGGCCCTCGCCTTCCTCGTACAGATCGGCAAATTCCTGGCGCGCCATACCGGCAAGCTGGTCAACCTTCCCCTCCGCCTGCAGCCCGGCGTCACCGGTCAGGCCACCGGCGGCATCCTTCAGGCGGCCTACGCCCTGATCCACGACGCCAGTGGCTTTGGTCTCGATTGTGTTGGGGGTGTCGTCCGACATTCTATTCGCTCCATGATAGCGCAGGTGTGTAACGTAACCTCATAACGCGGCGATGGCGCATCGGGTTCCGTACCGTCTATCATGCATCATCATGCCCCCCTTGACGACAGCCGCCACCGCATTGCCCCGGCCCCCTGCGGGCATGGCCTCCGTTTCCACCAGATACAAGCGGTTCATGGCCCTGATCGTGGCCAGCCTCATGATGATGGAACAGATCGACGGCACGGCGCTGGTCACGGCGCTGCCCGCCATGGCGCGCGACTTCCATGTCGATATCCCGCAGACCAGCATCGCCCTTACGGTGTACATGCTCGGGCTGGCCGCACTCATTCCCGCATCGGGCCACATGGCGGAGCGTTTTGGCAGCCGGACGACGCTGCGCTGCGCCATCATGCTGTTCCTGTCCGGCTCGCTGCTATGCGCGTGGGCGCCCAGCCTGACGGTGCTGGCGCTGGCGCGCATGGTGCAGGGCGCGGGCGGGGCGATGATGGTGCCGGTGGGGCGGCTGGTCATCCTGCGCACGGTGCCCAAGTCGGAACTGCTGTCCGTCATGGCGTGGGTCATGCTGCCCGCCACGATCGGCCCCATGTCAGGGCCGGTGCTGGGGGGGCTGCTGACCACATGGCTGTCATGGCGGTGGATTTTCTACATCAACCTGCCGCTTGGCCTGCTGGCCATCGTGCTGGCGGGGCGTTTCATCCCGCAGTCACGGGCCAGCCAGCCCCCACCCTTCGACCTGAAGGGCAATATCCTGTCCGCCACCGCGCTGGCGGGGCTGATATTCGGCATGGAACTGCTGACCCATCCGGGCTTTCCGCGCCCGCTATCGGTGGGGCTGCTACTGCTGGCCCCCATCTGCGCCGTGGCCTATCTGCGCCATGCGCGCGGGCTGGCGCACCCGGTCCTTGACCCGGCGCTGCTACGGATCGCGACCTTCCGCATCTCGGTCCTGGCGGGCGGGCTTACGCGCGTGGCCACCGCCGGGATCATCTTCCTCCTGCCCTCGCTGCTCCAGACCCGGTTCGGGGCCAGCGCGGCGCAGAGCGGGCTGATCACGTTCATCGCGCCGGTGGGGGCGATCATCATGCGTTCCGTCGCGCCGGGCATCTATCGTGGCCGGGGGTTCCGCGCAGTGATGTGCGCGGCCAGCCTCGTGCTGCCGTGCATATGCGGGCTGCTGGCCCTGTTCCGCCCCGGCATGGGCATGGCGTGGCTGCTGGTGCTGCTGGGCGTGAACGGCATGGGGCAGACGCTATTGTTTACCGGCTACAACACCGTGGCCTATGCCGATGTGCCCCCCGCGCGCATGAGTGCGGCCACCAGCCTGTACGCCACCTGCCAGCAGGTGATGCTGACACTGGGCATATGCCTTGCGGCGGGGGCGCTGGCCATCTTCCACCTTGTGCCGCCCGTATCGACGCGGGGGCTGGACTACAGCCTGACATTCATGATCTGTGGCGGGGTCGCGCTGCTGGCGCTGCCCATCCTGCGCGGGCTGTCAGCCAATGCGGGCGCATCCGTAAGCGGGCATGACGGCGCATCCGCCGGAAAGGACGCGGACTGAAATACCCCGCGGATTTCCACTTACGCCCTTTGGCGAGAGTGTTACATTCATTAACCCAGTCCATCCAGCACCCATGGTAATACTATGGCAGAGTCGATCCGTGACCCTATTTTCGTGATGGCCCGGCCCTTCATACAGCAGGCAGAAAACCGACCGCATGGATACACCTCCCTCCCCGTCCCGCCCCCCGGTCAACGAC
>NZ_QUWV01000005.1 GCF_003403295.1 Komagataeibacter melaceti
CCTGCCTGCCCGCCCGGCCCCGTCCGGCGTGGCAGGTTTTTTTTGGCCTGATCCCGGCAAAAAATCACGCCACCCCACGGATCAGGCACGCGGGAACCGGACCATCACGCCACAGGCAACATGAAGGACAGCAGCAACGCCCGCATGCGCGGCGCGACTATTCATGCCCCACGCCCTGCGCGGCGTAGTAGAAGCTGGCAGGGTCATGCCGGAACCGGACAGCACGGGGAAAGCAGCAACCGTATGCGCGGGCAGCTTTTCATGTCTCCGTGCCGGATGCGGTGTAGCGGGAACATGCAGGATCGCGCGGGAACCGGGGCAACGTGGCCATGGGCAGGCATCCGCGCCCGTATCCGGCCCCTGCGCCGGGCAAAACAGGCAGGCGGTTTTTCACGCTCTCACACCGGGGCCGGCTTCATGGCTGCGGATCGGCCCCCGGCGGCATACGCAGCCTGCCTTTCACCCCTCCCCACCCTGCGCGCCGTAGCGGAAGCAGGCGGGGTCGTGGTCGTCTATCATTCCGGCGGCCTGCATCCAGGCATAGGCAATGACCGGCCCGACAAAGCGGAACCCCCGCGCCCGCAGTGCGGCGGACATGGCGTGTGACAGCGGCGAGGACGCCTGCACCCGTCCCGTCATGTTGCGCACCGGGCCATCGGGCAGCATGCCCCATGCGAAGGCCGCGAAATCCTGCCCCCCGTCGCGCATGGCGACATAGGCGCGGGCATTGCCAATGGCGGCCACGATCTTGGCGCGGGCGCGGATGATGCCCGGATCGGCCATCAGGCGCTCTACATCATCGGGTGTGAAGGCGGCCACACGGTCTGGGTCGAAACCGGCAAAGGCCCGGCGGAACCCCTCACGCCGCTTCAGCACCGTGCGCCATGACAGCCCGGCCTGAAACCCCTCCAGCACCAGCATTTCCCATAACTGGCGGCTGTCATGCACCGGCTGGCCCCATTCATGGTCGTGATAGGCCATCATCATCGCATCGGCCTGCGCCCAGCCGCAGCGCGGTCTGGCGGGTGGCGTGGTCATGGCCTGCGCCCGGAATGTGGCGACAGCGCCCGTGGGGCCGCGCGCCATGCCCGGCACGGAAGGCGGCGTAGTCCTGATACGCTGTTGCTGGCCGGTGGCGCGGCCCGGTCACGGCTATGCCCGGCGGGCGCGCAATTCAGCGTGGATGACATGGACTGCATGCGTGCCCCCTTTCCGTTCACGGGACAATAGGCCCTGACATGGGGTTTTCCAACACAGCCACGAGGGAAAGGCCGCCTGCCGCCATGAATATGGACAGGACAGTCCATATACAGAAACGGGATGTGAAATGTCCGGCCGCAGGCGTGGCTTCAATGGAGGGCCACGGCATGAAAGCTGGCAGCCTTTCATGGTCTCCCCACGGGTCTGTGCCCAAGGCATGACACCGGAGCGGACGGCGCGGGGTTTTTGTCAGGCCCGTATCCCCGCCCCTGCCGGGCCAGCGGATATGCCGGAGGATAGTGATTGCTTCGTGCAGGCGCAGGGCCTTGCCCCGGCTGGCTCCTGCTCATGATCGTCATGGCGGACCATTCGCGGCCTGCGCCCGGCTGAAACGCTGCGGGAATGGCCTGCCGGAGTGCTGGTGCCGGAGTGCCGGAACGGGCACCCTGCCACGCCGCGCCCGCCTGCCGCCCCGCCCGTGGGCCGGGCATGAAAAAACCGGGGCCACTTTACGCGGCCCCGGTTCCGTCAGGTCAGTGCGGGCAGGATCAGTTCACGTTATCCAGCGCATAGACCACCAGGTCATCCGTCACCGGCGTCATCATGAAGTGATGGCCGCCTGCCATGATCGCGACGTACTGCTTGCCCTTGTACTCATACGTCATGGGTGTGGCCTGTCCGCCGCCGGGCAGGACATCGTTCCACACTTCCTTGCCGGTATGCAGGTCAAAGGCATGGATCATGTTGTCGGTCGTGGCGGCAACAAAAATCAGCCCACCCGCCGTAATGACCGGGCCGCCGTTATTGGGCGTGCCGATGGTCAGCGGCAGGTGCGTGGGCAGGCCGAACGGCCCGTTGGCCCGCGCGCTGCCCAGCGGGTGCTGCCACAGCACCTTCTGCGTGTGCATGTCTATGGCAGTGATCATGCCATAGGGCGGGCGGTTGCACATCATGCCGGTATATTCATCCCAGAACGGCGAGACGACAATGCCGTACGGCGTTTCCGCCATGGCGCCAGCACCCTCGGCCCCGCCGCCGCCGGGCTTGTAGTTGGGGTCATCCACCGGCATCAGGCCCAGCTTGTCCGCCTTCTTGCGGCTGACGAGCTGGTCATACATGGGCGTGTTGTTCCAGTTGGCGATCAGGATGCCCGTCTTCTCGTCATACGCAACGCTGCCCCAGTCGGACCCGCCGTTATAGCCCGGATATTCCAGCCACGGCTTGGTGATGCTGGGCGGCGTGAACTCACCCACATAATTGGCGCGGCGGAACTTCAGGCGGCAGTAAAGCTGGTCGATGGGGGACATGCCCCACATGTCGGCTTCCTTGAGCGGGGCAAAGCCAAGGCGCGGCATGCCAACCGACCACGGCTGGGTGGGCGAGCGCGGGTCATCCGCCACATTGCCCGGTGATGGCGCGGGGCGTTCTTCCACCGGCAGCACCGGCTCGCCCGTGCGGCGGTCCAGCACGAAGGTCTGGCCACGCTTGGTGGGCATGATCAGCGCCGGGACGGTGCTGCCATCAGGCTTGGTAAAGTCCATGAGCGTGGGCTGGGAGCCGATGTCGTAATCCCACACATCCTTGTGCACGGTCTGGAACACCCAGCGTGGCTCGCCCGTTTTTACGTCGATCGCCACCACGGCGGAGGATACCTTGTTCTCCGCCGGCGAGCGCATGGCGCTGTAGTAATCGGCGGCCGAGTTGCCGGTGGGCACGTAAACCAGCCCCAGCGCGTTGTCACCAATCATTGCGGCCCACGAATTGGGGGTGCCGCGGCTGTAGTGCTCGCCTTCCTTCGGCTCGCCATGTTCGTGCGGGCGGTTGACATCCCATGCCCACAGGAAGCGCCCGGTCTCGGCATCGTAACCACGGATCACGCCCGAGGGCGCCCAGCGGCGCTGGCCATCGAGGATTTCCTGGTTGGTGATGATCGCCCCGTTCACGATGGGCGGCGGCGCGGTTTCCGCCACGAAGCCCGGCACGGATTCACCCATGCCCTTCATCAGGTTGACCTGGCCGTGGTAGCCAAAGCCCTCGCACAGCTTGCCGTCCTCGCTGTCCACCTCGATCAGGCGTTCATCCAGCGTGGCCTCAAGGATGCGGTTGTGGCAGTGTTCCCCTTCCGGCACGGTGGAGGAGGTGTAGTACACCACCGCCTTGCACGCCGCGGTGTAGGGGATGCTGTCGTATTTCTCGTTCGCGTGGAAGTGCCACACTTCCTTGCCCGTGGCCGGGTCGATCCGCATCATGTCATTCTGGGCGGAACACAGGTACAGCCCGTCACCCACCTTGATGGGCGTGGTCTCGGCCGCCCATTTGTTCACCTGCCCCGGCGCGGGCTTGCTGCCGGTGTGGTAGATGAACGCCCGGTGCAGGTGGCTGACATTGGCGGGCGTGATCTGGTCCAGCGGGGAGAAGCGGGTGGCGCGGTCATCGCGCCCGTAGGCGGGCCAGTCATCATGCGTGGGCGCGGCGGTGACCTGTGCCACGGCGGGCGTGGCCTCGCTGGGTTCGGCGGGCGGGCCGTCGGGAATGTTGGCCGCGTTCACGCCCGGCGCCTGCGGTGCGTTGGGCGGGGGTGGGGCGAACTGGTCGGCCGGTGGCGCGGATTCATTGCCAGCGGTGGCGTTGCCCTCACCGGGCGGCTGGCTTGTGGGCGGCACCTGCGCCATGGCGAGGGTGGCCGTGCCGGCAATGATGGTCGCACCCATAAGCAGGGCGCGCAGCATGGATTTGGGGGGCATTACGCGGCCTTTCCTGCGGGGAATGTGGAGCGTTCCTGCAGGCGCCGCAGCGTGGGCAGGCTGGCCAGTACGGCAATGGCGATCAGCGTGGGGCCGAGCACGCGGGGCAGCAGGCCCCAGCCGTCAAACCCGACCTCCCACAATGCCCAGACCCATGTCACGGCATAGGCCGCAAGGTACAGCGCCGCCCCCGCGACGCGGCCCATGGCCATGAGGATTCCGGCGATGGTAATGGCCAGCCCGCACAGGACATAGTACCAGGACCCCCCGATAAACGCGAGTTCGGCCCCCATGTACACCAGCGGCAGGCCAAGAAGGATGATGATGACGGCCAGCACGAGCGTCGCCCATCCGGCGGCGCCCCTTGGCCCAGTCAAAGACGACATGATGGACATTCCTTTCCTGTCATGCGGAGGAAGCTAGGCGCGCACGTATTAAAAACAAAAAAACGAAATCGCGATTTTGGTAACAAGTTTATTATTGTTTGCGCGGATCGGGTATTCCACAAAAATCTGAATAACGCCATGTAACTTTTAGGGGTGTTAAGTACTTAGTTCCCATTCCGCTCTCCCCGCCGCACCGGGCGTGGCACGGGGTGCCTGCGCTGCATGGCCCCGGATGAAATAAAAATACATGAAATGCACGTAAAATGTGGATATTCCTGCGCGGAATGTCCGGGTTTATTTGCGTTTATATTTATTAATGCTTTCTTTACCACTGCCGGGCGGGACAGGCACCGCCCCGATCCTGACCATCCCCCGCACCTGAACCCGCCCCGCGCGGAGGGCGGTAGAGGGCGCATGACCTCACCCCCGTTTTCCCATAATGCTGATCCATGGCACCAGTTGTCATGGACACCGGCGCTGCGGGTCGTTTCGTGCCGCGCCCATGCCCCCCGGCAGGGGGCGAAATCATTCCGCAGGCCGGGAGAACGCCGCCTTTTTGAAAAAAGGCGGCACCCAGAAACTTTTATCCGTTTTTCAGTCAGTTTCCATGCGGGGCAGCATGATGCCGCTCTCCCGCGCCGGGGCCAGCAATGTCAGCCCCGATGCCGCCGCCACGCGCAGCGCCCGCGCCGTGGGGGCCGACACGGCGGCCAGCGCGGGCATGCCCGCCATGATCGCCTTATGCGCCATTTCATACGAACAGCGGCTGGTGACAAGGCAGAACCCGCGCCCGAAATCCACCCCGCCGCGCAGCCCCGCGCCAATCAGCTTGTCCAGCGCGTTATGGCGGCCCACATCCTCACGCACATGGGCAATGCCACCATCGGGCATGCACCACGCGGCGGCGTGCAGCATGTGGGTGCGCGCGTTGAGCTCCTGCCGCGCCCGCAACCCGCCCAGTGCATGGCGCACGGCGGCGGGGTCCGGCGGGGCGTGCGGCACGGTGGGGGCCGGGCGGTCAAGCACCTCCTGCGCATCAGTGCCGCATATGCCGCAGCCTGTCC
>NZ_QUWV01000056.1 GCF_003403295.1 Komagataeibacter melaceti
ATGATGCCGGGGAGTGTGGAGGCATGGGTCAAATCTCGATGAAAATTTCCGCCCTACCCGGGTCAGTTCTCAGTGAAAATCAACACCTATGAAACATATCAAGACAGATGAGCGAGATATCTCGCCCATCCATTGAAAATTAAGTTTTAGCCCAACCAAGTGGCATTGATTTAAAAAAACCAAGTGATTCCTTCGCTTGATCAATAAGATTCTTGATCTGTTCTGGACTTGTGCTGAAGGCTTCTTTTTCTCTTTCTTTTACCTTTTCTTCATAATTTTTTGCTGTTTTCTGCATAGCGGCGCAGAAGGCAGTTTTTGTCTGATCCCAATAATCATCAGATCCTTGCACAAGGCGACTTTCAACATTTGCATTACGTAATGCTTTCTCAATCGCCTTAGCAAGTCGCCGCTGCCATGAAGGGCCAAAGAGTGAGGCGACAGCAAATCCCGCGAGAACAGCCCCTGCAATTGCAATAGTGATCGGTCCACCAAGAGCAGAGACTGCGGCCATCACAGTGCCAGAACCACCGACGAGTGAGCTAATACCCAACCACCCTGCAACTTGCGCGACGAGTATATATCCGCCAAGATTGCTGCCAGCCGCTGCAATAGCACTCCAAGCAGCCAGTGCTCCAAGTGCTCCAACGCCACCCAGCGCACCCGCGAATGCCGCCTGAATGTTGAAAAGACGCGAGCCGCTATCGACGCCAAGAGATAAATTAAGCTCATAGGCAAAGTCCTTCAACATCTCATCAACTTGTTGGGAAAAATCCCTTGAGCATTTCTTTATGGAGACTTCGACGCGTTCCACAAGTTCTGATTGTACCATCGTAACGGCAAGTTTCTGAGCCTCCTTTTTGTCATTAAATGACCGTTCAATTAGTTTCTCAATTGCATCTACAGCGGTAACCGTAGAGTAGATCTCCTGAACTTTTATGCGGCCAGTGGCTTTATAAGAGTCAATTAAGCCACTTCCCTTGGTTTCTTTATCGCGGAACGATTGTAAACGTGTTGGCAGATCGGCTTTCATACGAGCAGCTTCTGCTCTGACATTTTCAATATCGTCACGGGTTCGCTCTAGAGCGGATATCCATTTCAGACTATCGCCTGTCAGTGTTTCCTTTGCAGCCTTAAGGGTCGCTTCGTATTGCGTTTTGGAGCAATCGGGCTGCGTGTCGCAAAGAAAATCGGATAAAGTATTCTCAAAATTTACACTGAGAGAGACGTCTTCAACTGAAAAAGTGAAGAAACGCGCCCTAAATTGATCCTCTATATCCATAGAGGTAATTCTATTTACAGATGTTTCTCCATTACTGTCAGATGATTTTTCATAGCCGATATAACGGTTATCCAAAGCTGACCGCAATGTTTTGTAAGTTCTTGCTGAGGCTTTCTGAATAATAGAGTTCAATTCATTTTTAGGGACCGTGTGTGATTTGGTTGCCACGATGAACAGATTAGAGAATGGCTGTCCTTCTACGGGCGGAACTTCCTTCAAAAGTCCTGAAATGTTTGCGACATCTTCATTCTTCATGAAGCCGTCTACTGTGGATATGTAGATCATAGCATCAACGATGCGAATGCTATTTTTTGCATTTGCATCATCATCTGATCCTGAGTTGCCAAAACCTGGAGTATCAAGAAAATCAGCTACATCGAGAATAGGAGAGTCAACATAAACAAGAACGATACCTGCATTTTCGGAAATCTTAGACGCTTCAGATCCGTCATGAGTGGTATAGTCCTTCAGGCTTCCATAACTTCCGGCAAGAAGCAAATGCGCCCGACAATAGGCTTCATTCGTGGAACGGGAAGGATCAAAGTTCTTGTCCATTACCCATACATTTTCGCTCTGCCAGTTTGGTTTGTCTTTGATGCTACGAATAAGACAAGCAAGGCTGGTCGTCGGCTGATAAGACGTGGTGAGTGTGTCTTTGCCAAGTAATGAATTAAGTAGTGTAGACTTGCCGGCATCAAAGGCACCATAGACACCAATAATTGGTTTTCGTCCTAGGCGGACAAGCGCCTCTCTGAGAAGGCCAAGAGAGGCCGAAATGTCGGGATGAGAAATTCTCGGAGCGCCATCAATGAATCCCAAGGAAAGATGAAGTTCTTGGAGTAGGCCCTCACGGGGAATGGTATTGATATTCAAATGGTGCGAATTGGAAACTTTCCCGCATATTTCGATCCATTTTATGGCTAGATTAAAAGAAATACTTTCCGGATTTGATTCATAGCGAGAAACCTGCGCCTGTTGAATTCCGAGCTGATTTGCTAGTTCTGTCTGAGATAGACCGGCTTCCTCGCGAAGACCTTTGAGGTTGCGTAATTTGTCTAATTCCATGTTTGTCGCTCCTGTTCCTGCCTGCAAACTAGGCTGAAGGGAGTCTAGATGGATCAAAAATGGAAGTAAACACTCATTATGCGTTTTTAGCATGTTTATCACTAAAACGAATAAAAATAACATTTACGCATATATGTTATATAAAATATGGGCCGTGAAAATCTGTCGCGTACCTCGAAGAAAAGGCTTTGGCGGATATGGAAGTCGCAACACTTCATAGGCTGCGCAACAACAGTGGACCAAGCTGAAAGAGGTAAATCGTCCTATATTAACTATAGTCTGATTGGGACAACTCGAAGCCACGGTGCATCAAGGGCTGCAAGGTGGTTTTTCCGCGAGGGTTCAAGCAGGATAAAGCGGTCTTTGCTTCGTCTCCCCCAGATAATGTCCCTTATCAGGGATAGAGGAAAAATTTCATCAATCCGAGAAATTTCATGTTGCTATTTTTCCTAAAAATCCTCAAATAATCGTTCTGTTGAATTTTGAGGAGAACAAAATGCCGACTCTGGATGTGGATTTTGATGTTTGGAAGGCCCTGACCCTGCGCCGGGATTCCGAAGAGATGACCTATAACGATGTGCTGCGCGATCTTCTGGGGCTGGCTTCTGTCGAGGAAAACCTCGGCACGGGAACAGGTTGGACCTGGAAAGGCGTTAACCTGCCCAATGGCACGGAATTGCGGGCGGAATACAAAGGCAAGGAATACACCGCGAAAATCATCCAGGATGCCTGGATGCAGAGCGGGGAAACCAAGAACAGCCCCTCTCACGCCGCTTGGTCGATTACCCAAGCCGGGGTCAATGGCTGGACGTTCTGGCAGGTCAAGAAGCCCGACAGCGACCAGTGGGTCTCACTGAATGCGTTGCGGGTAAAATAATTTTTGAAAGAGGAGAAAAGTATATGGCTGACGAACAAATGAGAAAATGGATCGATATCGTATCAAAATACGATGAAGAAGGAACGGTAAGATCATATATTGAATTCGGTGTATGGTGGACAAAGCTCATTGCTTTTTTGGTTACACTGTCAGTGATCCTGGCTGGTGTTGAAGCATGTCGGAGCTTTTCATGTCACGTTGGGTGGCTCACGAGCGTGTGTATCGGGGGGTGATACAGCGTGCCTTGTTTCTCTCGTCCCGCTTCACGTTGTCTGAACTGAGAGAGTCGGTTTAGCGAACTGCAAACATCCGGGAAAGCCACGGGCGTGTTCAAGCAGTTTTGGTATTGTGGCTCTGTTGGAGGGAATTTCCAATGCCAGAGTCATTGCCTATGATCTGGAGATAGAGGTGAAATGTTACACTATATGGGTGTACGTTACCGAAGCCTCCCGCAGGGAGGGTTTGGGAGGGTACACTATTACCTATAGTGTAACAGGCCGGGCCTGAAACCGGCCGGCCGGTTCCGCGATCGGGGCAGTTTTCCTGTGCGGGCCAGGTGAGATGTGTTACACTTCTCAGGATATCATGCCCAAACCCGTCCCGAAGGCCCCTGTCCGGCCGCCTTGCCAGCTGTCGCTGTTTCCCGAAACGGCGGCGCTGGTGCGCGTGGACCCGGCGACCAACTGCTGGCGCTTCTATTCCCTGTCGCTGCAGCCCGACCTGTTCGGCGGCATCGTCCTGGTGCGGCAGTGGGGGCGGATCGGGACGGCGGGGCGGTAGGTCTGCGCATTGTATGATGATGCCGGGCAGGCGTGGGACGCCCTCGCCCGCCAGCTCCGTGTCAAGCGCCGGCGGGGCTATCGCGACAGGGTGGCCGGATGAGCGCCCCCCGAAACCCGGGACAGCGGGCGGTCCCGGCCGGTGCCCCCGGCGGGATGCAGCTGTTCGACCGCGACGGGAGCCGCAAATACCTCACCGTTGCCGAGCGGGCGCGCTTCCTGCGCGCAGCCGAGCAGGTGCCGCGCGAGGCCCGCACACTGTGCATGACCCTGGCCTGGTCAGGCTGCCGCCTGTCCGAGGCCCTCGCTTTGACAGCGGACCGGGTGGACCTCGCCGGCGGCGTACTGGTGTTCGCCACGCTCAAGAAGCGCCAGGACGGGATCTATCGCGCCGTGCCGGTGCCCCCGTCCCTGCTTGAAGCCCTGGATCTGGTGCATGGCCTCCGTGAGGCCCAGCGCCGGCGCGGCCGTGGCGCAGGCGTCCGGCTGTGGCCCTGGTCGCGCATGACCGGCTGGCGGGCCGTGCACGCGGTCATGGTCGCCGCCGGCCTGTCCGGCCCGGCCGCGTCCCCCAAAGGCCTGCGCCATGCCTTCGGCGTCGCCGCCGTCTCCAGCGGTATCCCCCTCAACATGGTGCAGAAATGGCTCGGCCACGCCCAGCTCTCCACCACCGCCATCTATGCCGATGCCGTCGGCGCCGAAGAACAGGATATCGCCCGGAAAATGTGGGGGTAATGCATTTTGTGAAGATGAAATCAGATTGCACAGATATATATAGGCGCTTATCATGATAAGCGTATAAGACTTTATATGGAGATATGATATGTCTACTGATATGACTCGTTGGACGGTTTCAGTCTCCCGCGAAACCGACATCACCGTACGTAGTTTTCTGGCGCAGCGCGGTATGAAGAAAGGCGACCTGTCTCGCTTCATTGAGGAAGCGGTGCGCTGGCGCGTGTTCGACAGGACGATGGCGGAAGCCCGGAGCGGGTTCGCAGATATGGAGCCGGACGCGCTGGAGGATCTGATCGACGAGGCCATCACCGCCACGCGGGCAACGGACAGGACCAGCTAAGGCGTGCGTCTGGTCGTCGATACCAATCTTCTCATCAGTGCCCTGCTTTCTGAAAAATCCCTGCCAGCGCATCTGCTCGGGCTATGGCGGGCAGGACAATTCGATCTGCTGACTTCTACCGAGCAGCTGGATGAGTTGCGCCGCGTGACCCGGTATCCCAAGATCCGCGCTCGTTTGTCGCCCGTCCTGGCCGGTCGTCTGGTCAATGAAGTCCGGGATCTGGCTGTTCTCATTGTAGATCTTCCTGCCGTGGTAGTCTCTCCGGATCCGGATGACGATTATCTTTTGGCGATGGCATCCGCTGGAAAAGCCGATTTTCTGTTAACGGGCGACAAACGCGATATTTTGGCCCTGCGGGTCTATGATGGTGTGAAGATCATCACAGTGCGGGCGTTTCTGGTCATGCAGGGGATCATGCCGTGAGTGTGGCAGATGGTTCTATCCCAGCAGAAGCCAAGGGCAATCGGTAGGCTGACCTTTACCGGCGTGCCGTGCTCAAGGGGGCAGATTAAGGGAACGGGCATGCGAGTGTAGCCTGCGGTTTAAGGTGTATCTGCTGCCATCTCTTATGAATTGGTTACTCGATATAGTTGAGTGGGTGTGCTCTTTGATTAGTCTGGTCCGGCTTCATGGTTTGCGGATCGAGAGCCGTGACGTCTCCCTTGATGAAGCCGAGTGCATTAGGATGCGATATAAATTCTAAGCGAATATGCAACTAAGCGACTATGCGATTAAAGTTGTTTACTATTAACCGAATAAGCTATATAAAAAGTATAGTCGCTTAGTGGGAGACATCATGCAGACTTGGGCCGTGATTGCGCAGAAAGGTGGGCAGTCGAAAACGACGATTGCAACGGCTTTTGCTGTCGAAGCCGCCAGTGAAGGCGCAGCAGTTGTGATTCTTGATGCTGACGATCGGCAAGGATCAGCTCTCTATTGGTCTGAGAGACGAGAGGCTGATGACGTAATGGTGAAAGATAGCAGTGTTGCAGGATTGCCTTTGCATGTTTCGCGAGGACGTAAGAGTGGAAAGCTGGATCTCATCATCATTGATACGCCAGCAAACTCAAAAGACATTGCTATGTTGGCTGCAGAACAAGCTGACTTTGTAGTAATCCCAGTCGCTCCGCGTGGGTTGGATGTTCATTCTGTGCTTCAAACGATAAAGCAGGTTCAGCAAGCAGGAACACCTTTTGCTGTGATCCTCACCCAGGTTCCTTACCAAGGTTCAGAAGGGAAAGATGCTCGAGCGGGCTTCATCGCTAAAGGCGTCACTATGTTCGATACAGAACTTCATTTTCGTAAGGATTTTTATAGAGCAACACCGATTGGGAAAACTGCTGCCGAATTGGATCCAGATGGTAAGGCCGCAGCTGAACTACGCTCTGCTTATGCTGAGGCTAAGCGACTAAGCGATTATTCGAATAAACCATTAAGCGAGATAGTATGATGGTGAAACCCAAGAAAGCATCGGCATTAGCCGGCATTTTTGAGGAAGAAAGTGCCCCTGTATCTCCGACGGTTGTAGCAGAAAATGTGCCTAAAGAGGCTACTACCCGATCACCTCTTGATGGGAACGCACCTTCACCACGCAAGAAAAATAGTCATCCTGGCAAAAAACCGGTTTTGATCCATATCCCAGAGGATATGCACCGTACACTCCGTCAGCTGAGTGTAGAGGAAGGTGGAGAACCTTTGACGGTTATTACCGAGCGTTTATTGCGCCAATATCTGGTGCAGCGAGGGCACACTAGGTTTGCACCATGAGTAAACGGCGTGATCCGAACCCCGAGTTCGACTTTTTTATTCCGTTAATGAATGATCTTCCGTTGAAAGATCAGCGGGAAGTGATGGAGCGGCCATTTTTCTCACTTCAGAAACGTAAACGTCTTAAGCCAATTGAATATCGTAGTCCAAATGGCGAAGCATGGGTGAAAGTTGAAGCCATGCCAGCTTATGGCATGGCGACAATATGGGATGCCGACATTCTTGTGTGGGCTGCTTCCGTATTAAATCGGATGAAAGAACAGGGGATCAATGATCTTCCGCGAACGCTTACAACAACAACCTATGATTTGTTGCGCGGTATTCGACGGGGAACAGGGGGACGTGCTTATCAGGAATTGCAAGCTGCTCTTTCGCGTCTAGAAACAACATCCATCCGTACATCATTACGGGCACCTAAGCGCCGTAATGAGGCTCAGTTTGGATGGTTGGATGGATGGACGCTGGAAGTAGATCCAGACACAGATCAGCCGCGTGGAATGACGATCACCCTATCAAACTGGGTTTATGAAGGCATTGTAAGTGAGCGATCCTTGCTGACAATGCATCAGGATTATTTTCTTTTATCTGGTGGATTAGAGCGGGCCCTCTATCGGATCGCACGTAAACATGCTGGTCACCAGCGAGGTGGGTGGATATGCCGTGTCGAGGTGCTGCATGAAAAAACAGGTAGCGATGCGCAGCCTAAAGAATTTAAGCGTATGCTGCGGAAGATCATCGAAGCAGACCAACTTCCGGATTACACCATGTCGATGACTCAGACTGTTGAAGGCACACCGGCAGTGATGTTTCAGTTGCGAGGTATTGAGGCAGCGACTGAGCTGCATAGGAAGCTCGAACAAGAAAGAGAGCGCGTAGAAGCAGATCGTCGGCGTGCTGAAGAGGTGGATGGGTTGATGGATCGTTTGTCACGAGGGCGGTCTCGTTAAACTATCGTGGTTTCACCCACCCAATGAGTTCTCTCTGTAGTCAAAATGAGAGTTACTACGACTCGAAACCACTCAAGCTATAGGGAATGCTGCGTTTTCCTGTGGATAAGTATGGTCACCTGTCGTGGTTTCACCCACCCAAGCATCGTGGTTTCACCCACCCAAGCATCGTGGTTTCACCCACCTAAACACGTGGTTTCACCCACCGCCCATACCCGTAACAGACTGTTATTAATCGTGTTTTCATAGGTTTTTTCGCGCTTAACTCTCTTAACTATATATTTTAACAAAATTCTTAACAAAAAAGCACCGCCTCTTGGGATTACGCCCCCGCCGGCTCGCGGCCTACGGCCGCCCCGATCGTGCTTCGCGCGATCTCCCACCCGGCATCCCCCTGCTCGCCCTTTCAGGGCTACGCCAAACGGACACGCCTACGGCGCAAAATCGTAATCTGACGATGCGTTCACGCATCATCTCTCCACCAGCACCTTCCTCTCCTGCGTCGGCGCCTTCGACGCCCTACGGGGCTCCCGCCCCGCGCTCGCCCGACGCCTGCAACACCAGAAGAACCGGGCAAGACCGTAATTTGCTCAAGATGCACCGGAGTTCAGGTGATCATTCAGCAGCTCACGTGTTGCAGCATGCCCACCAGACGCCACAGGATGGCCGTACAGGCGTTCCCGTGTGTAATTGCTATGTCGGGTGGAGATAACGGGAATTGCGCTTTGTACGGCCTCCCAGAGCGCTCTGCTGGTTTTATCAGGGATTGATGGGCCGTCCAGATATTCTCCTTCTGACTTTCAGCGGGATGGTTCTAATTGAAAAACCCAAGCGCTAGGGATATGGTGAATTATACCGACGCTTCTACGCATCAATGGATTTCGTGTCGTGATTTACACGGCAGATCATGGGCCAATGCACGTTCACGTCATAAGCGCGGATGGGGAAGCGGTGATCGAAATTGGCCAGAAAGCCCGACTGATACGGACAGGCGGCATGAAAGATAAGGCTATACAGGAAGCCCTTGTCATCGTGCAGGACCACGCTGAGATGCTGGCTGAAGCATGGGAGACGATACATGGCGAATAACGTGGACTATCAGGCCGCTCGTGAAGCAGAGGCGCTCCATAGAGCGGCAATTCCTCATGCTGTCTCCGCACGGTTTATCCGTGCGCGCCGCGCCCTTCATGTCACGCTTTCCAACGGTGTTGAGATGAGCGTGCCTGTGGATCTGCTACAGGATCTGCAAGGCGCTTCCCTGAATGATCTGGCCAAGATCGAGATCACCCCGTTGGGTAATGGCCTTCACTGGCCCCGTCTTGATGCCGATGTTCTGGTCGAAGGTCTGATCCACGGTATCTACGGTTCCCGAAGCTGGATGGCAGCACAGATGGGACGTGTGGGCGGATCATCCGCCAGTCCGGCAAAGGCGGCGGCGGCACGCCGGAATGGTGCTAAAGGCGGTCGGCCAAGGAACGTCGCGTAAGATCGTCACCGCCTTTCAGGCGGTGGAGAACTGTCGTGCCACGTCTGCTCGCTGCAACGACCATTCTTGCCGAAAGGGTGGACCGATATGGTCCACCCTTTGGCTGAAGGGGCTCGGATTTTCCAACCCCTTTGGGCATGCTCGCACCAGTGGTGCAATGGTGTATGAAGAGCCTCTAGTAGGCCGGGTCCAGTACAGCCCCGAACGCAGTGTCAGTCAGGTACCAGAATAGGGCCGAGACAGTGCCAAGAGGGGGTATGTAGTGGCTAGACAGAAGGAGATTGACCACCATGAGCAGCAAAAACAGGTCCATACCCTCGCTGCATAGCGACGAAGCGGTTGAGGATTTCGTCGCAACAGCCGATCTGGCCCGGTATGACCTATCCGATTTCAAGCCCATGCGCTTTGAGATCGAACTCAAGGCGGCCACCCGCAACATGCGCCTATCGGCGTCCTTGCTAGATGCTGACGACGCTTCAACCTGGATATGATCTGGCCACATCCTCTCACGAGCTTCCTTGAATAGGGATCAGATCGTGTGTATGATGTGTAAATGAAGAGCGCCGATCTGATCCGGGAGCTGGAAAAAGCAGGCTGGAAGCTGGATCGCGTGCGCGGTGCACACAATGTCTTCAAACACCCGTCGCGACCAGGGATCGTGGTTGTCCCTCATCCCAAAAAGGATCTGGGTACCGGTCTGGTTGCCGCCATCCGCAAACAGGCGGGTTTCTAGGAGGATCATCATGCGCTATCCGGTTGTTATCGAACGGGGCAGCGAGGCAACGGCGTTTGGCGTTGTCTTTCCTGACCTTCCCGGCTGCTTTTCGGCAGGCGACACGCTCGATGAAGCCATTTCCAATGCGGAAGAGGCCGCTGCGGCATGGATCGACGCCACGCTGGATGCCGGAGAGGCTGTGCCTTCTCCCAGCACGCTCGACACCATCCAGAACAACCCGGATTATGAGGGCTGGACAGTGGGTTTTGTCACCATTGATCCGACCGTCCTCGATGATCGGGTGGAACGGGCGAACATCTCCCTTCCCCGGCGCGTTCTGGAGCGGCTGGATGCGCTTGCCAGATCATCCCATGAAAGCCGTTCCGGCATGATTGCGACCATGACCCTGCAGGCAAGACTTACGCCGGCGGTCAGAAGCAAATGAACAACCAGAACAGAGGAGATCGGGCGATGTAGGTACGCCCGGAAATCACTCCGCGCGTCATGGAGGGGAAGCTCCCATGTCTCGCACCTATCATCATAGTCAAAAACACGGCCGTGATCATCGCTGGGCCAATCGGCCGGATCGCTGTGGTTATGGAGGCTCACGTGATGCCTCTGAAGCCCCCAACTGGTACAGCCATCTGCATGATATCCGTCCAGGCCGTCATCATGACAGGCATGTTGCCCGCCTGATCATCAAGGGCGACCTCGATCCTGTCGAGGCGGTCTTTCCGTATACCGGAACCCGGCGACCCCACGAATATTACTGGTAACCTTCCGCGCGGGAATGAGAGATCATTCCCGCGTTCTGTTTCCGTCTGGATCTTCTGGCCAGACTGGACCTGTGCTTCCGTTTTCGGGGGCACCGTACAAGGATTTCAGTCTTCACTAGAAAGCAATATGGAAAACCAGCCGGATAGGTGTATAAGTGTTTATCTGCAGATATGGAGGTAAGTCATGTCCACCACCCGCTGGAATATCGCGGTTTCATCTGAAGTGGATCAGTCTGTTCGCATGTTTCTCGCCGCTAATGGGGGGGGACGCAAAGGCGATCTATCCCGTTTCATTGAGGACGCCGTACGGTCCTACCTTCTGGAACAGGCTGTAGACCAGGCTAAAGCGGCGACCGAGGATATGAGCGAGGCTGAACTGGCCGATCTGGTGAATGAAGCCGTGCAATGGGCACGCGGGCACTGATGCGGGTTGTTCTGGATACCAATATCCTTGTTTCCGCTCTGATATACCCTCGTGGCGCCCCTGATACGATCTATCATGCCTGGCGGGCGCACCGGTTCGATCTGGTCACGTCTACAACCCAGCTTGAAGAACTCAGGCGCGTCAGTCGCTATCCCAAACTCCGACCGATTCTGCCACCTCACCGGGTTGGAGCGATGATCAACAACATGCGCAAAGCGTCTGTGGCCGAGCAACTCCCCGCCTTGCCGGCTGACGTGACCATCAACGATCCCGACGATACCTTTCTTCTGACAATGGTGTTGGCGTTTGATGCCGATTATCTCGTGACGGGCGATCATCGTGCCGGTCTGCTGGAGAAAGGCCGTTTCCAGAGAGCGCGCATCGTTACGCTCGTAGATTTCTGTGCCATTGCCCTTGGTTGAGTATTTTCAGGCCGGTGCGCCTCTGGGCGGCCGGAGAACCTGAGAAACTCTCCGCTGACGGCAGGTCTCTCATGGAAAATCCGGAGAATATGCTGGTGTTCAGTGCCGCCAGTCTATGTGAAGTCACCATAAAGGGGGGCGTACATAGAACGGGCACAGATATACGCTAAGGATTATCGGTGATTGTGATGGCTTGCCGGAGCGGGCGGAGCCTCCCTTCGACGCCAGCCGCGATCAGCACATCGCGCTGGAGATCCACTGACTGGCGTTCGTCGGCTGAGGACATTCGCATATAACCGACCAGTATGTACGATAAACCTCACCAGAAGATTTTCCGCACAGTAATGCAAAGCGACATGGTTTGTCGTGCAGTTTTTGCTACCTTGGCGGCTATCCTTTCCCGGCAAGAAAAAATGACGAGAAACACCTGTTTCCCGTTATATACCCTCAGCATCCGGCCTTAGCGTATATCTGTGCCCGTTCTATTTACCGACCCCTACAGGATCTGCACGGCGCTTCTCTGAATGATCTGGCCGAGATCGAGATCACCCCGCTGGGGAATGGCCTTCACTGGCCCCGTCTTGATGCTGATGTTCTGGTCGAAGGTCTGATCCACGGGATCTACGGTTCCAGAAGCTGGATGGCGGCACAGATGGGACGTGTGGGCGGATCATCCGCCAGTCCCGCAAAGGCGGCAGCCGCACGTCGGAATGGTGCGAAAGGCGGTCGGCCCAGAAACGTCGCGTAAGAAAGACTGCTGATCACTGTGAGCTAGACAGGCCGGTGAGCATGGTGGTTGCTGAAACCGCAAAAGGTTATTACATTGGTAATAACATTAGGGGGATACACCATGGTCGAGCTGAAAGTACGAAAATTCGGGAACTCACTCGGGGTGGTGCTGCCCAAGGAAGTGATCTCACGGCTGAACACTCAGGATGGCGCGCCCCTGTATCTGACCGAAGCACCAGACGGCGGATATCGGCTCGTGCCCTATGATCCCGACTTCGAAACCAAAATGGCGAAGGCTGAGGATATTATGCGGCGTTACCGTGATACGCTGCATGTTCTGGCCCAATGACAGTCTTCGTCTGGATAGACGAACGCGAAGCCCTGATTCTGCATGACCGGCTGTTGGGCGCGTATGGCGGCGCTTCCGGCGTACGGGATGCAGGTCTTCTGAAATCCGCGCTTGCCCGGCCACAGCAGCATGCGGTCTATGCGGATCCGCTGGATCCAGTGCATCTGGCGGCCGTCTATACGGCGGGTATCGTCAAAAACCATCCCTTCATCGATGGGAACAAGCGTACGGGTTTTGTGCTCGGTGTGCTGTTTCTGGAACTCAACGGCTATCGTTTCACGGCAGCCCAGGAAGATGCTGCGAATGCGGTTCTCGCGCTGGCAGCAGGTCAGATGGACGAACAGGGCTATGCGGCATTCCTGACCGCCAATGTCGCATCCGAAAGGGTATGACGGCAGGCGAGGAACGCGAATGAATATGCTTTTTTCGTTTCCTGAGGTGGTCCTGGCGACATTTGCCTTGATGGACCAGACTAATATGACTAAGTCTTTTTTGAGTAAACTCAGGAGGCTTTCGCCATGCGCACAGTCAACATTCATGAAGCCAAGACCCATCTGTCCCGGCTGATTGACGCGGCCATGAAAGGGGAAAGCTTCATCATTGCCAAAGCCGGCCGGCCGATGGTGCGGGTCAGTCCGATTACGGCTCCTGAAGAGTTACAGCAACGGCGTCTGGGGTTTCTTGCTGGGAAAATCCGGGTGCCCGAGGATTTTGATCGCATGGGACAGGACGATATTGTGTCTCTGTTCGACGGTCAGGCATGAGGCTCCTTCTGGATACTCATCTGCTGCTCTGGGCAGCCGGAGAGCCTAACAGGCTGTCAGCGCGGGCGAGAACCCTGATGGAAGATCCGGACAATGTTCTGGTCTTCAGTGCGGCCAGTCTCTGGGAGATTACTATCAAGGCCGGTCTGGGACGGGCAGACTTCCAGGTCGATCCTCACCTGCTGCGACGCGGTCTGATCGAAAACGGTTATGAGGAGTTACCGATCACCAGCCAGCATGCCCTGGCAGTGGGACAACTGCCAGATGTGCATCGGGATCCCTTTGACCGGATCCTTGTGGCACAGGCTATGGTGGAAGGAGTGCTTCTGCTGACCCATGATCCGCTGGTAAAGGCTTATCCTGGTCCGATCGAAGCCGTCTGAAGGATGTCTGACATCTCTTGCAGATGTTTCTCAGCCTACCTCGTCATCCGTTACTTTTTCACGTCCTCTGACGTGGGGTCATTCAGCGACCAGCAGCGTGATGTCGGGACATTCTGATCCGTTCCCGGTGTCGGGGCCGTCAGAACACAGAGCACGGTCTGCTTTCGCCGGGTCAGCGTGAAGAGGGCTCCTGAGCAGCCATAATCCGCTGTAGTCGTAATCTGGTAGCCTTTGGTCAACAGACTGGCCAGAGAGTCCTGCACGGGTTTGAGCGTTGTTGGTACCGACAGGGGGGCATAGGGAGATTTAACGCCTGACTGAGGCAGCCAGTCCCCTGTGTTCCGGGCAAAGCCTGATGCCGGGAAGAGGAGAAGCGGCAGGGCAGCGAAAGTCAGTATACGCTTTTTCAAGACAACTCTCCTGATCAGATCCAGAGGTGTCGGCGGATGAGCGCACGACGGCCTTCAAGCGTGATTTCAAACGGGTGGCGAAGGGACCGCATCGAGCTGCCCTGGATACCGATCTGCGGCGGATTATCGAGCTTCTGGTGGCTGATGCGCCATTGGAAACGCCTGTACCTCTAGCGCGCTGGATTGTTCGTGTGGTGCAGTTCATCTCCGGCCGAAAATCAGGGGCAGATATGGCCCGGCTCTATGGGGTTAGCCAGTCAACCGTCTCACACATCGTCGCCGCCCACGCTTAGCAGGCAATTTTTAACAGATCGTGCGGTGACCCCACGTCCGTGAACCTATGGAACCTTGCAAAATCAGACTCATGTAACTACAATTACGTAACTACCGGAGCGGATTGTGACCATATGGGGATGGGATCCTGAAAAGGATGCAAAAAACAGAACGAAGCATAAGCTGCCTCTCGAAGTCGGCAGGCTCGTTCTCGATGATGATCCGCTCGCGTTGTCTGTCCCCGATCCCCACCCCGACGGGGATCGGTGGAGAACCATAGGAAAGGTGCAAGGCGTCACAACTCTTTTCGTCGTTCATACAGAACCTGTGAAAGACGAGGATGATGGTGAGGAATACGGTCGTATTATCAGCGTAAGAAAGGCAACAGCCCATGAGCGCGAAGCATATGAAAACGGACCCTGATCTGCTGAAGGCACTACGGGCTGTAGAAGCGATGCCTGACGATCAGATTGTGACAGACGATGAAGCACCAGAAATTCACGACTGGTCACATGCGGAACGAGGACGTTTCTATCGTCCTCGTAAAATACAGAAAACGGTGCGGTTTGATGCCGATGTCGTGGCTTTCTTCGAGAAAGGCGGACCCGGCTATCAGACACGTATGAATAACGCGCTGCGTGAAATTATGAATCGTGCCCTACGCAGCGTACCCAGCAAAACAGATTCAAAATCTGAGCGGCCTCCACGGCGCGGAAAGAGCGTGCACGTATAAGGACGGTTTCGGCTTTCCTATGCTTACTTGCGTGCTCCAGATGGCTGACAACCAGAACAGAGGAGATCGGGCGATGTAGGTACGCTCGGAAATCACTCCGCGCGTCATGGAGGGAAAGCTTCCCATGTCTCGCACCTATCATCACAGCCGCAAACACGGCCGAGATCATCGCTGGGCCAACCGGTCGGATCGCTGTGGCTATGGAGGCTCACGTGAAGCCTCTGAATCTCCAAACTGGTACAGCCATCTGCACGATATCCGTCCTGCCCGTCATCATGACAGGCATGTTGCCCGCCTGATCATCAAGGGCGACCTTGATCCTGTCGAGGCGGTCTTTCCGTATACCGGAACCCGGCGGCCCCACGAATATTACTGGTAAACTTCAGCGCGGGAATGAGAGATCGTTCCCGCGTTCTGTTTCCGTCTGGATTTTCAGGTCAGTTTGGATCTGCGCTTCCGTTTTCAGCTTGGTGTGGGATTTCGTTTCTTCCCCCAAATACCCCAATCCGACCTGATGATTGCAAAACTGCGAAGTCAATGACTACAATGCTGTCATTGCTTTCAGGAGGTTTCCATGGCCGTGATGACCATCCGCAATATTGACGATAGTCTCAAGCAGCGGCTTCGTCTGCGCGCAGCCCAGCATGGGCGTTCTATGGAAGAAGAGGTGCGCGATATCCTGCGCTCGGCTCTTGCCGCTGAAGTCTCTCAGGGGGTAGATGCCGGTCAGGCCATCCACCAGCGTTTTGCCAGGCTGGGTGGGGTAGATCTGCCTGCGGTATCCCGTGAGGCCATCAGGGACGTGGATTTCGGGGCGTGATCGTTCTCGACACCAACATCCTCTCCGAACTGATGCGCTCCGGGCCTGACGGGTCGGTGCTGGCCTGGATGTCCCGCCAGTCCATGATGACCCTCTTCATCACGACCATTACACAGGCCGAGATCCTGTATGGGCTGGCGCTGCTGCCGGAAGGGCGACGGCGAGAGCTTCTGATCGCAGCTGCCCGTGCCATGTTCGAAGAGGATTTCTCCGGACGTATCCTGCCTTTCGACGGAGAGGCGGCCTGTGTTTATGCTGAGATCGCCTCCCGACGCAGGCAGGCCGGAGAACCCATCAGTCAGTTTGATGCACAGATCGCGGCCATCACGCAGTCCCGTGGCGCATTCCTTGCGACACGGAATACACGTGATTTCCTCAACTGCGGTATCACCCTCATCAATCCGTGGGACGAGGGGTAGGAAGGGCGTCAATGGTCGCCTGAATCCGGGCCAGATCGGCGTCCAGAAGAGCAAGGACCTGCTCGGCTGGGACTGGAGGTTTCGTGCTGTTGCGTGCCTTGCGGATTGCAGCCCTTTTGGCAGCCCGTTCGTCGGAAAGATCCGTCATGGTCATGTCTTCATCGCCTGATGTCCTGCGGTAACAGGTGTTGTTGCGGCGACAGGCCGTCAGCGGGAAGCACATCCTACACCATATGGTGTCTACTTTTCATGTAAGGATATCAGAGCAGGATCTGCTTGAATTATAGGTTCATTGAACCTATAATTCAGTATGAGGTCACGGTGGACAGTCGAAGACCTGTCGTTCGAAATGGACGATGACCAGAGCAGTGATCCGATCGCAACCCTGGTTATTCAGGCTCCCGGTGTCGTTCTGATGGTCATGGCTGAAATCAGTGTTGATCGGCCCCAGAGATTCATGAAGCTGTCCAGGGCCCACATCCACGGCGCAACAGCCAATGAGGTTGGGTTCGCCAATCTGAAAACGATCGCACAGGCCGTTCTGGAAGGAATGGATCTCGATGAAATCATCATTGAAGGCGGAATTCGCACGACTGGGGCCTGTCCGGGCCATATCCCGCGTCCGTTCCGGTTCACGCGCCAGATTCGCCCTGACCCTGACGCGTGAGGGGTGGCCTGATCTCAATTCCATTGCCGCCACGATGGCGCTGTCCAGGCGTGGACTGACGATGCTGGCCGCCAAGAAGACGGTGGAAGACCTCATCAGGCAATCCTCGGAACAGGCGGAAGGGCATGCAATCGTTCTGCTGCCCATGACTGACACGATCGAGGCGGTTATCTCCGATCTTGCAAAAGCCGGGATCAGGGCGATCTATGTTGATCACAAGGCCGATGTGGATGTGGCCCTGATCCGTCGGCGTCTGAAACTCAGTCGCCGACAGTTCGCGCTCTGGTATGGTCTGGAAGAGGAAACCATCAAAGGGTGGGAAAGCGGGGAACGTACGCCGGATACCGCTGCAAAAAGTTATCTGCGCGCTATTTCCAATCGGCCAGAAGCCGTGCGTGAAGCCTACGCCCAGACGGAATAAATTCCAGACAGATCCGGCCTGTCTGGACCTTCAGGCCAGTTTTGGCCTGCGTCCGCGTTTCTTCTCTGGCAGGCGCGTGACCGGAACTTCAGCTTCCGGTATGTGCGAAGGCTCCGGTGTCGCCCTGATGGTCCGCCCCAGTCCGCTTTCCTGTGCCAGGGTAGCCCGTTGTGCCGAATAGGATGGGGCGGTCATCGGATAGCTTTCCGGCAGGCCCCATTTTGCCCGGTATTGCTGGGGCGTCAGGCCATAGACGGTGTGAAGGTGACGCTTGAGCATCTTCATTTTTTTTCCGTCCTCCAGGCAGACAATGTAATCTGGAAAGACCGATTTCTTCACAGGTACGGCTGGCACCAGATTCGGTGTTCCGGTCGTCGCCTGTCCCAGACTTCCGAGCGCCTGAAACACCGTGGCGATGAGGCCGGGCAGGGTATCCGCCAGAACCGTGTGACTGCTGACATAGGCTGTGACAATCCGGGTCGTAAGCTCGCGCACTGTGTCAGCTCCGGATGATCGTGTCTCGTGGTCGGTCATGGTCACGTCTGCCTGTGTTGTCCTGTCCTGTTTCCGGTGCCTGTCGAAGGCATGAAGCCCTGCACGTCTCCAGCGTGCTGTCAGGTCAACCGAAGCGGTATCATCGCCGCCCTGAAGCTGCCCTGCAATATCCAGGAAGGCTCCGAACAGGGTTGCGCGGTCCTCATCGGTCAGCCAGGGGATGTCGCGTAAGACACGGTTTCTCATCTGTCCGGCCTGCACAACTCAGTTCAGGGCCCAGCAGCGCGATGTCGGGACGTTCTGATCCGTGCCTGGCACAGGCGCTGTCAGAACACAGATTACGGTCTGCCTTTGCCAGACCAGCGTGAAGAGGGCTCCTGAGCCGCCATAATCCGCTGTGGTCGTGATCCGATAGCCTTTGGTCAACAGGCTCGCCAGAGAATCCGGCACCGGCTTCAGTGCTGTCGGAACAGACAGGGCCGCATAGGGAGATTTAACGTCCGACCGAGGCAGCCAGTCTCCTCTGCCCTGGGCAAAGCCTGAAGCAGGCCGGAAGAGGATCGGCAGGACAACAAGGAGCGAAAACAGTTTTTGCATCATGATTTTTCCTGTCCGGGCTCTTCTCCAAAAGCGCGCAGGAAAGCGTCGATATCGTCGCTCATCAGGAGGGGCATCCGTTCTCGTATCAATGCTTCAGGCCAGTCCCACCAGGTTACTGCAAGCAGACGCTCGATGGTCTTTTCGGGGAAGCGGTATTTGATGACCCGGGCCGGGTTGCCGCCCACGATGGCATATGGCGGCACGTCCCTGGTCACCACGGCCGCCGTAGCGATGATCGCGCCTGATCCTATGGTGACACCCGACATGATGTTGGCCCGTGCGCCGATCCAGACGTCGTTGCCAATGACGATATCCCCCTTGGTGGAATGGTCATCGGTCGCATCCGCCGCTTCGGGCCAGAAATTGCACTGGTTCTTGAACGGGTAGGTGGTGATCGTGTCCGGTCGGTGATTGCCCAGGATCATCAGCACCTCGCGGGCAATCGAGCAGTATTTCCCGATCTTCAGGCCGGCATATTCGGCTTCTATGATGATGGGAGAACCCTTGGCACCATATGTATGGTCGCCGATGTCCCAGCCCCACTCTTCGATCTCATGGGCAAGGGTGTAACGTAGGAGCAGAGAAAAGGCGTTCTTGCCGTAATACATGGGCCTCGGTTCTCCCGTTCTGGTTCAGGGTTTCGTTTGCATTCGATAGCAGACAGATCAGGTGATCGTGTTTCGCAGTCAGTCCTGTTCCCGGTCGCTGTCGAAGGCATGAAGCCCCGCACGTCTCCAGCGTGTTTTCAGGTCAACCGGAGTGGCATCATTGCCACCCTGAAGTTGTCCCGCAATGTCCAGGAAGGCCCCGAGCAGGGTAGCGCGGTCATCGTCGGTCAGATCGACCAGTCCTGCCTTCTGGACCAGGCCGCCCAGTTCGATCAGATGATGGGTGCGTTCCCGTCGCGCCTTCGCCCAGTCGCGCATGTCAGTGCGTGCCTTTCGTGCCTGATGGCGATGGATCAAGGACGCCTGCTTCCGGATCCGTCTTTCAAGCGCCAGCAGATCCGTTCTGATCGTTTCCGGTTCCTTTCCGGCCGCCCTTTTTTGCGCCGACCTGAAAGAACGCCGTCCCCCGTTCGGTCCACCTCGCGACGGCTTCGGGTTTGCCGTCCGCCTGTTCGACAGCCGCAAGCAGAACACCGGCCAGCGCCTCGATCGATAGGGTATCGGCTCCCGTCACCTCGACCAGTTCGCCGAGCTGGAGGGTCCGTTGCACCTTAAGCTGCTTCGCCTTTTCCTGAAGCGCCTTCAGTTCCGCATCAATGTCCCGTGGTTTGCGCATTTTCGGTCCCCTGTCCTGCTGGTTTGTGCCATACTCTATCACACAGACGAGAACCGCGTCACTCATCCAGACCAGTCAACCCTTGTGGCGCAGTAAAATGTGAGTGCGCGCTTATACGTCACTTCGTGACGTGCGCTTAAGAGGTGTGATAGGATCGCGTTCATGGCGATCTATCACCTGCATGCGAAGGTCATCAGCCGCGCCACCGGCCGGAGCGCGGTGGCAGCGGCGGCCTATCGCGCGGCATCCCGCCTGCATGACGTACGGCTGGATCGCGATCATGACTTTTCCAACAAGAGCGGCGTGGTGCATTCCGAGATCCTGCTGCCTGATGGCGCTCCGGAACGGTTTCTCGATCGTGCGACCCTCTGGAACGAGGTCGAGGCGATCGAGAAGCGCAAGGATGCCCAGCTTGCCCGCGAGGTGGAGTTTTCAATCCCACGCGAAATGACCCAGGCGCAGGGGATCGCGCTGGCACGGGATTTCGTGCGGGAGCAGTTCGTGGAACGCGGCATGGTGGCTGATCTCAATGTGCATTGGGATATTGGCGAAGATGGACAGGCGAAGCCCCATGCCCATGTGATGCTGTCTACACGACGGATCGAAGTCAGAACCGGGGAGGCTGTGCATGGAAGACGAGACGGAATCCCGCATCCTGAACGAGGCGGCAGGGGCGCATACGACATCACGCCGGATCCTGGACCTGATGGAGCAGAAAGGGGACGACGATCCACTCAAGCTCATGATCCGTCTGCTGACGGAAATCCGGGAGACGCAGCGTGGCATCCTGCTGAAGCTCTCGACGCTGGAGAAGCGCTTGCAGCGGCTGGAAGAACGGCGCGACTGATTGCAGCGGCACGGTTGCGGCATGAAGGCCTGGAGCAGGATCAGCCTTCCATCGGGTTCGGTGCGAAAGAGCGTTTGTGGAATGACAAGGACCTGCTGCTGACATGGCGGGAGCGGTGGGCGTCGCTTGCCAATGAACGGTTGGCTGAACTGGACCTGGATGTGCGGATCGACCATCGGTCGTTCGCGGCACAGGGGATCGACCTTGAGCCACAGAACAAGATCGGTCCGGCCGGGATGCGTCGGGAAGAGCGGGGCGAGGACGCGGAGCGGGTTGCCGACCATCTGGAGATTGCGCGGCGCAATGGGGAAAGGTTACTGGCCGAGCCGCATGTGGCGCTGGAGGCGCTGACCCGGCAGCAGAGCACCTTTACCCGGCAGGATCTGGCGCGGTTCGTGGACCGGCAGACGGTAGATGCGGAACAGTTCAGTGCGGTCATGGTACGGGTGGAGGCATGTCCGGAGCTGGTTGCCCTTGGGAAAGACGGGCACGGGCGGGAGCGGTTCTCCACGCGCGCGATGATCGGGGTCGAGCAGCGGCTGGAAGAAGCGTTGCTGGCGATGGGGCGGTCCCAGGGGCATGCGGTGCCGCTGGCGGTCAGGCGGGCGGCGATGGCGCGGGACGGGCTTGGGGACGAGCAGGCGTTGGCCGTGGGCGAGGTGACGAAGTCGCGCGACCTGTCCGTGGTGGTGGGCTATGCCGGGACGGGGAAGAGCACCATGCTGGGTGTGGCCCGTGAGGCGTGGGAGATGGCCGGGTATCGGGTGCGCGGGGCGGCGCTATCGGGGATTGCGGCGGAAGGGCTGGAAGCGGGGTCCGGGATCGAAAGCCGGACGCTGGCCTCCCTGGAACGTGCGTGGGAGCGTGGGTTCGACCAGCTGGAGCGCGGGGACGTGCTGGTGGTGGACGAGGCCGGCATGGTGGGGTCACGCCAGATGGAGCGGGTGCTGTCAGCCGCACGGGATGCCGGGGCCAAGGTGGTGCTGGTGGGTGATCCCGAGCAGTTGCAGGCGATCGAGGCGGGTGGTGCGTTCCGGGCGGTGGCCGAGCGGGTCGGGTCGGTGGAGATCACGACCGTGCGCCGGCAGCGTGAAGACTGGCAGCAGGATGCCACGAAGGAGCTTGCTACAGGGCGAACGGGTGAGGCGCTGGGGCGCTATGAGGCGGCCGGTATGGTGCGGGGGCATGAGACCCTGGAAGAGGCCCGTGCTGGTGTGATCGCGGGGTGGGACGAAGCCCGGCAGGCCGCGCCAGAAGAAAGCCAGATTATGCTGGCGCACCGGCGTGTCGATGTGCGGGCGCTGAACGAGGCGGCGCGCGAGATCCGGCGGGAGGCGGGTGAGCTGGGTGACGACGTGCTGGTACCGACCGCGCAAGGCGAGCGGGTGTTCGCGGACGGGGAGCGTGTCTACTTCCTGCGCAATGACCGGGCGCTGGGGGTAAAGAACGGCACGCTAGGCACGGTGCGGGGTATTACGGGGTCGGTCGAGGCCGGGGATCTCGTGCTGTCGGTGCAGCTTGATGGGAAAGAGGGGGGTGGGCATGGCCGGGTCGTGTCCGTGTCGGTAGCGGATTATGACGCGCTGGATCATGGCTATGCGGCCACCATCCACAAATCGCAGGGTGTGACGGTGGAGCGGGCGCATGTGCTGGCGACGGGCAGCATGGACCGGCACGGGGCGTATGTGGCGCTGTCGCGGCATCGGGAGAGCGTGTCCGTTCATTGGGGCCGGGATGACGTGGGCGACCGGGACGGGCTGGTGCGGCGGCTGTCGCGCGAGCGGCTGAAGGATACCACGCTGGATTACCCGCATGTTCAGGATCGGGATACCGGGTTCGCGCGGCGGCGCGGACTGCATGTCCCCGAGAGCGAGATCGTGGTGGAGCGTGAGAAGGCCGCCTCTGGCCCCCCGAAGGACCGGCAGGCCGAAGCGGTCCGTAAATCAGATCCGGCACCGGCACAGCAGAAACGCGGGATGTTCGACGGACTGGACCTGTCCGTGCGGCCGGGGCGTCGCACGGCGGAAAAAGACGTGTCGGCCGGGATGGAGGCTGAGGCCGGGAAGGGGAAAAATGGGGCTGAGCGTGAGGCTCCCGCCTCGCCCTTTGCTGGTTTGAGGCTGCCCCGTGTGCAGCGTGAGCAGGTGCCGGCCGGGCTGGGTGGGTTTGTACCGGGTGGTGATCCGCTCCACCAGGCGGTGGAGCAGTATGCGCGGGCGGTGCGGGACATCGGGCGCATGGTGGAGCAGGATCTGCCGGTGCTGGAGCACCAGAAGAAGGCATGGCTTGACGCCAGCACGGCCCTGGAACGGCTAAGGCCCGGGGCGGTGATCGCTCTGGAAACTGCCGTGAAGCATGAACCGGAGATCCGGCAGGCCCTGTACGGGCTGGAAGGGCCGGCACGGGCGCGCAGGCTGGTCGAGGGGCTGGAACATGAGGACAAGGTGCGGACAAGTCCAGAACTGCGGGCCGCGCGGTTCGTGAAGGCGTGGGACGGGCTGAGCCGCGAGCAGCAGGGTGTGGCGCTCAGGGAGCTGAAGCGGGACGCGCAGCTTGAATCCCTCCTGCGGCGGAAGGGGCATGAACTGGGCATTAAGAAGGGATCGACGCTCGATCATGGATTGCAGCCGCCGCGCACGCGCTCGCTGTCGCGCTCCAGGGGGCGGGATATGGATATGGGGATGTAGGAGATTTTGATTTACGTTAACCAGTGACGTCATATATGATGTCACTATGCGCGTTGTTCTTGATACGGATGTTGTTCTTTCGGGATTTATGTCACCGGATGGAGCATCCCGCCAGCTTTTGCTGGGGGCCTTGGATGGGAATTTCAGTCTGCTGCTCTCCACGACCCTCCTGGTCGAATACGAGGCGGTGTTGCGTTGCTCAGAAAATCTTTTTCGAATGGGCGTTCAGGGGGATGAAGTTCTGGAGGTTCTTGATGGACTTGCAGGGTGTTGCGTGCCGGTTTCTTTTGATTACAGGTGGCGACCGACAGGTGCGCATGGTGATGATGAACTTGTGGTTGAGACAGCAATCAACGGGAATGCGGATGCGATCGCCACGTTCAATCTGAAAGACATGCAGCGGGCCGTATCACGGTTCGGTATTCCAGCAGTGCGGCCAGGTGTTCTTTTGCGAAGGATGAGAGGATGAGTAGCAGTAAAATCCAGCTTCGGCTTCCGGAAGATATGCGGGAAGCCGCAACACGTCAGGCGGCGCTTTCAGGTGTCAGCATGAACCTTTTTGTTGCGACGGCTGTCGCGGCCCGGCTTGGTGGGCAGGCAGAAGCGGAACGGTATTTTTCCGCACGGGCGACACGGACCACGCCTGCTCGTGCCAAAGCGCTGCTGGAGCGGATTGGAACAAGGGGGCAGATCAGGGATGATGATCGTCTGGACGTGCCGGAAAACTGAATCTGGATGAGGGGATGTAGGGTTTTTCTGGAAAGATATCGAAATTATATTTATGATATCATTCTAAGAAATGAGGAGTCCTGTCATGTCCTCTGTGGTTATTCGTAATCTTCCGGAAGAGACGCATCGGGCGCTGAAGGCGCAGGCCATGCTACATGGGCGCAGTACGGAAGCGGAGATCCGGACCATTCTGGAAGCAGCCGTCCGGCCGCCGCAGCGGGTCCGGCTGGGATCGCTTCTGGCGTCCATCGGTCGGGAGGCCGGTGTGTGTGATCAAGATATCGCGGCCTTGCAGACCCGCGATCAGACTCCGGCCGAGCCGATGTCCTTCGAATGATCCTGCTCGATACCAATGTGATCTCGGAGCCGTGGAAGCCCGTCCCGGAGCCGCGTGTTCTGGCCTGGATCGATGGACAGGCGATCGAGACGCTTTTTCTGTCGGCCGTCACAATAGCGGAGTTGCGTTTCGGGATCGGGGCGATGCCGGTCGGCAGGCGGCGCTCGGTACTGCATGAGCGGCTGGAACAGGAGGTATTGCCCCTGTTTGAAGGACGTGTCCTGTCGTTCGATCTGGCGGCGTCTCAGGCCTATGCCGAACTGATGGTGCGGGCCAGGTCAGAGGGTCGGGCGATTGGCCAGGCAGATGGCTATATTGCAGCAACCGCCGCATCCCGTGGTTATGTCGTGGCCAGTCGCGACGTGTCGCCTTTCAAGGCGGCTGGTGTGCGGGTTCTCAATCCGTGGGTGGATACCTGATGTCCTGCGGCATGCCTGAGAGCGGATGATTTCATGTGTATGATTTCTATTGGAGATACACATCATGCGAACCAACATCATCATTGACGATGCCCTCATGACCGATGCGCTGAAGGCGTCTGACGCCAAAACCAAGAAGGAAGCGGTCGAACTCGGGTTGCGGACGCTGATCAGGCTGAATCAGCAGCGGGAACTGCGTTCCATGCGGGGCAAGCTGGAATGGCGGGGTGATCTTGATGCCCTGCGCTCCGACGCATGATTCTGGGATCCGTTCGTGGACCATCTGGGGCTGGAACGGGCTGCCTGATCAAGGGGCAGACTACCGGGGGAGGTATGTTGTGCAGGAAAAAGAACAAGCCGTTTGTCAGGAGACAGCACATCTTCTGAGTAGTCCGCGTAATGCGGAAAGATTGCGACGGACTATTCAGAACGCGGCTTCAGACAGTCGGCCCAACAGGCTTACGCTCCTGGCAATGGAAGAAGGGCGAAGGCGACTGCTTTTCGGAAAGCAGGAAAGGCCCGGAACGCAAGAGGCTGGTCAGGATGATGATCGTCTGGCCGTGCCGGAAAACTGAATCTGGATGAGGGGATGGTTCCATCATGAGCGAGACGGATCCGGCAGCCCGTGCGTTTGAGGATCTGTGCGCCGAAATGACGGTGCTCCGGCGCAGCGTGGAAGCGCTGCCGCAGGCATGGCGGGACAACCGGCCGCCAGACTATACGCCGGACCTGGCCAGACTGGTCAAAGCCTTGAACGACGTGGGCGCGCGCATGAAGGCGATCGAGGCCTGCCCGACGCTGAAGATGACGCCGCAGGCCTATGGGCAGGGGGTACGTCAGGCGGGGCTTTCCGTCAGTCAGGATATACAGGCCGCCTTTCATACCGCGATCCGTGCGGTTCAGGCGGAGCGGCAGCAATTGACCGACATTGTCGGGCAGGCACGCACCCGGGACCAGCAGAGCTGGTGGGTGCTGAAGGTCGGGCTGGCCTGTCTGGTTGCAGGGATCGGGTTATCTCCTGTTCTGGCGTATCTCCTGCCGTCGTCACTGGGGACGCGGGTGTCCTCTTTTATCGTGGGCGGACAGGATCGGTGGGATTCCGGGGTGCAGATGATGGAGGCCGACAATCCCGAAAGCCTGCGGCGCATAGTCCGGGCCAACCGGCTTGTAGACGCCAGTCAGGACCGGATCGCCGCCTGCCAGAAAATGGCCAACGAGACGAAGGTGGACCAGCCCTGCGTCCTGACCATCCGGCCGGATGGGCCATAGGACGAACGTGGCCCTGACGGCCTTCCCAGCCACGACCCATAGACATACCCGGAACCGATATTACGCCTACCCATAAATACCTGGTCTTCATACACCATTGCACCGTTGGTGCTGGTACGCGGAAACAGGAGTTGGAAAACCCTACCCCCTTAAGCCAGAACTCGGGCTATTTGCTCGCCTGATCATCAAGGGTGACCTTGCCCCTGTTGAGGCGGAAGCTATGGTGGAAATTGGGTCCCGGATGGAACGTGTTTTCAGTGAGGTGATGACGTACCTGCCAGAGTCTTCCTGAATAGGCTGGGTGGATCCAGAAGATCCTCAGGCGCTACGTGTTAACGAAACCGGTTTTCGTTAACACGTTCATCTGACATGTCAGCGAAACCGCAGATTGCGATCACGTCGGGATAGTGGGGTGATGCCTGTCCGGTGGGTATGAAAGGAACACGGCGAGAAGGCGCGTCCACAAAACGCACTAATCGCGATGGTGCACTAAATACCCGTTGACAGGGTCAGGCTCCCTGCCCATGATGCCTTCATGACCAACGCCATTCATGTTCAGAAAGTATCGGTTTCTGCGCTCTGCACCGTTTCGACAGGATGGTCGTTCAGGGGGCGGATTGATCCGGCCGAAGGGGCCGGGACAGTCGTCGTGCAGATGCGCGATATCTCGCTTTCCGGTGTCGACTGGGCATCGTGCGTGCGGACCGAGGTGTCGGGCCGTCGTGAACCCGACTGGCTGCGTCCGGGCGATATCCTCTTTCCGGCCCGTGGCAATGTCTCACAGGCCGTTCTGGTCGATGGGCGCATCGGTAGCCTTCAGGCGGTGGCAGCCCCCCATTTCTTTGTGCTGCGCGTGACGCGGTCCGACGTGCTGCCCGCCTGGCTGGTCTGGTGGCTCAATCAGGAACCGGCCCAGCGGCATCTGGAGCAGAATGCCCAGAGTTCCACCCTGGTGCGCAACATTGCCCGTCCAGCGCTGGAGAGCGTGCCGGTAGCACTACCACCTCTTCCCCGACAGGAACAGATCATCGGGCTGGCCCGCGCCATGCAGCGCGAGGACGCGCTTCTGCACCGCCTGCGCCAGACCAGCCAGCAGATCATGACCGGGCTTGCCAGAGACCTTCTGGCAGGCTGACGCTTTTTCTTACTTTTGAAACAGGATCTGAGTTCGTGACCGAGCAGATTTCACAAGACACGATTAACAAGGCGCTGTGGAGCGCCTGCGATACCTTCCGTGGCACCGTCAGCCCCGACACGTACCGGGATTACGTGCTGACCATGCTGTTCCTGAAATACATCTCCGATGTGTGGCAGGACCATTATGACGGCTACAAGAAAGAATACGGCGACAATCCGGACCTGATCGAAGCCATGATGGCGCAGGAACGCTTCGTGCTGCCCAGGGGGGCGGATTTCTATACCCTCTACAAAGAGCGCAACGCCCCCGGCAATGGTGAACGCATTGATAAGGCCCTGCACGCCATTGAAGAGGCCAACGGCACCAAGCTGAAGGATGCAGGCAAGAGCGTCTTCCAGGACATCAGCTTCAACTCTGACCGGCTGGGGGACGAGAAGCAGAAGAACACCATCCTGCGCCACCTGCTGGAGGACTTCCACAAGCCGGACCTGAACCTGCGCCCCTCGCGCGTCGGCAATCTGGATGTGATCGGCAATGGCTATGAGTTCCTGATCAAGAACTTCGCCGCCAGTGGCGGGCAGAAGGCCGGGGAGTTCTACACCCCGCCGGAAGTCAGTGAACTGCTGGCCCGTATCCTGAGCCCGAAACCGGGCGAGACCATCTGCGATCCGGCCTGTGGCTCGGCGTCCCTGCTGATGAAATGCGGGCGGCAGGTGACGCAAAATCACGAGGGCAGCCGGGATTACGCCCTGTATGGGCAGGAAGCCATTGGCTCGACCTGGTCCTTTGCCAAGATGAACATGTTCCTGCATGGTGAGGACAATCACCGCATTGAATGGGGCGACACCATCCGCAACCCCAAGCTGCTGGATGATAAAAACCATCTGATGCGCTTTGACGTGGTGACGGCCAACCCGCCCTTCAGCCTCGATAAATGGGGCCATGAAGACGCGGCGGAAGATGTGCATCACCGCTTTGCCCGTGGTGTGCCACCGAAAACCAAGGGCGATTACGCCTTCATCCTGCACATGATCAGCACCCTGAAAGAGCGCACCGGTCGCATGGGTGTTGTGGTGCCGCATGGCGTGCTGTTCCGGGGCAGTTCGGAAGGGAAAATCCGTCAGAAGCTGATTGAGGAAAACCTGCTGGATGCGGTGATCGGCCTGCCGGAAAAGCTGTTCTTCGGCACGGGGATTCCGGCTGCCATCCTGATCTTCCGTAAAGACCGCAAGACGAAGGATGTGCTGTTCATTGATGCCAGCCGGGAGTTCAGGGCGGGCAAGAACCAGAATGTGCTGACCGAAGAGAACATCTCAAAAATTGTGGACACCTACCGCGCCCGCAGGGACGTGGATAAATACGCCCACCTCGCCACGCCGGATGAAATCAGGGAAAACGACTACAACCTGAACATTCCGCGTTATGTCGATACGTTTGAGGAAGAAGCGGAAATCGACCTGAACGCCGTGCGCAAAGAGCGGGCGGAGATCAAGGCGGAACTGGCAAAGCTGGAAGCCCAGATGGACGCCTATCTGAAGGAGCTGGGTTATGCTTCCTGAGGGGTGGGAACGTAAAACAGTTGCCGACATTTGCATTTTGCAAAATGGGAATGGGTTCAAACCACATCAATGGGATACTAAAGGCTTACCAATTATCCGTATTCAAAATTTAAACGGCAGTTCCAACTTCAATTATTTTTCTGGGAAGCCACTAGAAAAATGGCTGGTAAACCCAGGACAAATTCTTTTTGCATGGGCTGGAAGCAAAGGGGTCTCATTTGGACCTTTTATATGGAACGGCCCGCAAGGTGTCCTCAATCAACATATATTTAAAGTATTTTCAAAAGATAAAATTGATAACAACTGGCTTTATCTAATATTGAGATCGATCACCGACAAAATTGAAGGACAAGCACATGGGTTTAAAGCCACGCTAGTCCATGTCAAAAAACAGGATATTGATAATCAGATCGTAAACATCCCCCCTCTTCCCGAACAAAAGAAGATCGCGGCGATCCTCTCGACGTGGGATCGTGCGATTGAGGGGACTGAGAAGCTTCTGGCCAATAGCCAGCAGCAGAAAAAAGCCCTCATGCAGCAACTCCTCACAGGCAAAAAACGCCTGCCGGGGTTCGCGGGGGAGTGGAGAATTTTCTCTCTTTCAGACGTCGCGACGGTACAAACCGCAACATCCAAAACTCAATATATCTGTGAAAATGGAGAACGATTTATTGTCGATATGGGTTCGGTAAACAGATTAGGAAATCTTGTTTGCACGAAATCGACTCAGCATAATTCCGACCTTTTACCAAAAGGTACATTGGTCATGCCAAAAGACGATATTGGAGGCGGGAATATTATAGGTCGAACATCTTACATTGATCAAGACGATCTGTATGTGCTGGGCGACCATGTTTACGCTCTTCATATTGAAAATTGTGACAGTAAATTTCTTCACTTTATAATAAATTCATACCCAATAAATAAGAATTTACGTCGTAGGGCTAACGGTACAGCTCAGTTGGGCTTGGGAAAAAAGGATGTTCTTAGACAAAGAATAAAGATCCCATCTGAACTGCCTGAACAGAAAGCCATAGCTACTGTCCTGACCACAGCGGACGAAGAAATCACCTCCCTTGAATCCGACCTCTCCCGCCTGCGTCAGGAGAAGAAAGCCCTGATGCAGCAGCTTCTCACGGGCAAGCGCCGCGTGAGGGTCAATTAAGATATTTCAGCTTGCAGGATATTTGAACATTATGGCTCCCGCCCCGAAATTTCAGGAAGAATACAGCGCCAAACTTCCGGCCCTGGCCCTGCTCAGCACGCTCGGCTGGCGGTTTCTGTCCCCATCCGAGGCGCTGGCGTTGCGGGGCGGCAGGCAGGACGCCGTGGTGCTGGACACGCTCCTGCGGGCGGAACTGAAAAAGCGGCGCTTTACCTTTGAAGGCGAGGCGCACGCCCTGTCCGATCAGGCCATCGACACACTGGTCTCTCACGTCACGCACCCGGACTTCGTCTCGGGCCTGCGGGACGCCAATGAAAAAATGACGACGCATCTGCTGTTCGGCATTGCGGTTAAGGAATTTATCAACGGACGTCAGGCCAACCCGACCATCGCGCTGATCGACTGGCAGAACCCGGAGAACAACAGCTTTACCTTCACCGAGGAATTCAGCGTCCTGCGCACGGACCTGACACAGACCCGCAGGCCGGACATCGTCTGCTTCGTCAACGGCATTCCGCTGGCGGTAATCGAGGCCAAGCGCCCCGATGGCCAGCCGGGCAAAGGCCCGACCGTGGAGGCCGGGATTTCCCAGAGCATCCGCAATCAGAACAAGGATGAAATCCCCCAGCTTTTTGCCTACAGCCAGCTTCTGCTCTCCATCACCGGGCATGACGGGCGCTATGGCACCTGTGGCACGCCCAAAAAGTTCTGGGCCAGCTGGAAGGAAGAGGACATCCCCGAAAGCCGGATGGAGGCGCTCAAGAACACGCCGCTGTCGGCTGCCCGGAAAGATGCGCTGTTTGCCGAGCGCAAGGCGTCGGACCGGGCGTGGTTCGAGGACTGGGCCTCCCGTCCCCTGCATGTCACGGATCAGGACCGGCTGCTGATCGGCCTGCTCTCGCCCCAGCGCCTGCTGGAGATGGCGCGGTTCTTCACGCTGGTCGACCGCAAGGCAGGCAAGATCGTCGCCCGCTATCAGCAGGTCTTTGGCATCAAACGCCTGCTGGAGCGTATCAAGACCCGCCGCAGCGATGGCGGGCGCGAAGGCGGCGTGGTCTGGCACACCACGGGTTCGGGCAAGTCCTTCACCATGGTGTTCCTCAGCCGGGCGCTGATTCTGGATGACGATCTCAAGCAATGCCGCATTCTGGTGGTGACCGACCGCAAGGATCTGGAACGCCAGTTGAGCACCACCTTCTCCACCGGCGGCGAACTGGCGGACAGGAAGGACAGGGAAGAGGCGCTGGCCACCTCAGGCCGCCGTCTGGCGCAGCAGATCGGGCATGGGCAGGAGCGGATCATCTTCTCGCTTATCAACAAGTTCCATACCGCCACCGGCTATCCCGAATGCCATAATGACAGCGCGGACATCATCGTGCTGGTGGATGAAGGCCATCGCAGCCAGGGCGGTGAGAACCATGCCCGCATGAAGCACGCTTTGCCCCATGCGGCCTTCATCGCCTTTACCGGCACGCCGCTGCTCAAGGGGAGTGAGACGACAAGCCGGTTCGGCAAAATCATCCACTCCTACACCATGCAGCAGGCCGTCGCGGACGGGACTGTGACGCCCCTGCTCTATGAAGAGCGCAAGCCGGATCTGGATGTGAATGACCGGGCCATTGATGCGTGGTTCGAGCGCATCACACAGGGGCTGACGGAAGAGCAGGTCACGGACCTCAAGAAGCGCTTCGCCCGCGCCAATCAGGTCTACAAGGCCGATGACCGTATCCGGCTGATCGCCATGGATCTGGCCACCCATTTTGACAGCAACATCGACAGCGGCCTCAAGGGCATGCTGGCCTGTGACAGCAAGCTCTCCGCCATCCGCTACAAGCAGTATCTGGACGAGGTCGGCCTGTTCGAAAGCGCCATCGTCATGAGCCCCCCCGATACGCGTGAAGGCCATACGGAAGTGGATGAACGCAGGCAGCCCGAAATCCAGGCCTGGTGGAAGGACAATGTCGGCAGCCAGAGCGAGGATGACTACACGCGCGGGGTCATCGAGCGCTTCGAGAATGACCCGGACCTCAGGCTGATCATCGTGGTCGACAAGCTGCTGACCGGGTTTGATGAGCCGAAGAACGCGGTGCTCTATATCGACAAGCCGCTCAAGCAGCACAATCTGCTTCAGGCCATTGCGCGTGTGAACCGGCTACATGACCAGAAGAAGCACGGGCTGCTGATCGACTATCGCGGCATTCTGGCGGAGCTGGACACCACACTGGCCAAATACGACGAACTGGCCGCCGAGAATGTCGGCGGGTATGACCCCAGGGATATTGCCGGGCTGTATAGCCAGATGAGCACGGAATACCGTGAACTCCCGGTCCTGCATAAAGCGCTGTGGGCCATCTTTGACGGCGTGAAGAACAGGAGCGATCTCCAGCAGCTTCGGTCCGTGCTCATGCCGCGTATGGTGGAGGAACACGGCCAGATGGTGGACGTGAACCTCAAGCGCCGGGATGATTTCTATGAGGCGCTGACGAAGTTTGCCGCCTGCCTGAAAGTGGCCCTGCAATCCGTGGCGTTCTTTGAAGACACCAGCTTCACGGAAAAGGACCGGGCCACCTACAGGGAAACCCTGAAGCAACTGACCAACCTGCGTCAGATGGTGTTGCAGGACACAGGCGAGACGGTGGACTTCGACCAGTATGCCGAGCAGGTCAAAAAGCTGCTCGACCGGCATGTGGCGGGCGTGAAGGTGCATGAATCCGATGGCCTGTATGCTGTCGGCAGGATGGGCCAGAAGCCGGACGACAACGAACCTGCAAACTGGAGCGAGGAGAAAACCCGCAATGAGACGGACCTGATCCGCACCCGTGTGACGAAGATGATCGACCACGAGATGCAGGATGATCCCTATGCGAAGGAAGCGTTCTCGGCCCTTTTGCGCAAGGTGATCGAGGAGGCGGAAAGCCTGTTCGACCATCCGCTCAAGCAGTTCATGCTGTTTCAGGAGTTTGAAGAACAGGTGGCCCAGCGCAGGCTGGAGAACATCCCCTCTGTTTTTGACGGGCACCGGCATGCCCAGGCCTATTATGGCGTATTCCTCAAAACGCTGGCCGCCATCTTCAACCACAGGCAGACGGATGAGGAGAACCAGCGCTGGGTTGATCTGGCGTTTGAGATTGACCAGATCGTGGACAAGGCGGTGCGGGAGAACTCGCTCAGCCGCCCGGATATGGAAAGGTCAGTCCGTAAGGAACTGCTGCCGCTTCTGTTCAGCACGGGCCAGAAAGCGGGATTTGGCGTGGACAGGGCGCAGGAGATCATCGAGCAGGTCATTCAGATCATGCGGGCCGGTCCTGCTGATCCGCCGCGTGGCTGAGTATGGGCGACGGGACACACCGCATTCTGACCTATGGGGGGGATCAGATCCGCGTGAACCTGATCCCCCGTGCGCGTCCTGGCACGACGCTGCGGATCCGGGTGCATCCTGACCTGAATGTGGAGGCTTGTGTACCAAAGGGCACGACAGGGGCTGATCTGGACAAAGCCTTACACCAGAAAACCCGCTGGATCTGGCAGAAGCTGCGGGACTTCCGGGCGGTGCAGGAACATGCCACGCCGCGTGCCTATGTCAGCGGGGAAAGCCACTTCTATCTGGGACGGCGGCATCTGCTGAAGGTGCATCATCAGCCTGAGGCTCCAGAGACCGTGCGGATGTTGCGGGGGCGGCTGGAGGTTTGCGTGCAGGAACGCAGCGCCTTACGGATAAAAAAGCTGCTGGAACTGTGGTATTTTACGCGGGCGCAGGACGTCTTCCGCCATCGCCTGTCTGCCCTTCTCCCCACAACGCTGTGGGTGACAGTCCCCCCAGCCCTGAAGCTTCAGGTGATGCAGACCCAGTGGGGCAACTGTTCACCGGGTGGGACCGTCACGCTCAACCCGCATCTGGTGAAAGCCCCGCGTGACTGCATTGATTACGTCATCCTGCATGAGCTGTGCCATCTGAAGGAGCACAATCATGGCCCGGCCTTCTGGGCGCTCCTGGAACGCGTGATGCCGGACTGGGAGCGTCATAAGGTCCGGCTGGATGGAATGGCCGAAATGATGCTGCAAAAATAGCGCTTTTTGGCGGCAATGGGGGGATATGCGGAAGGTCAGCGTGGGGATTCCCAATGTCGAAAGCTGTCACGCCTTGCGTAGCGGCAATGACATAAATTGACTTGCTTCAAGGCCTGTACGTTTGTATATACCATAAGTATATACAATTTGAGGGTGTCATGCTGACCCGCACAACTCTGTTCCTGTCCAATCGATCTCAAGCTGTGCGTCTTCCCAAGGCTGTTGCATTTGAGGATAGCTTGCGAGAGGTCATAATCATTCCCGATGGTGCGCGCCGCATTATTGCACCAGCTAACGCTGCGTGGGACGATTTCTTCGCAGCCCCGGGCGTAGATCTGGGACCACGACACCAACCGGAAATGCAGGAACGCGAGAGCTTCTGATGTTGCGTTACCTCCTTGATACCAATTTTTGCATACGGGTATTGCGAGATCGCCCTGCTGGCCTGAGGGAGAAATTCAACGCCAATGCAGAAGCGCTCTGCATATCTGACGTTGTGCTGTATGAACTTTTGTATGGTGCTGAAAAATCACAGGATCCCTCCAGAACCCGCCGGGCAGTGGAGCTTTTCGCGCAACGTCTTACCGTTCTTCCATTCGATGATGAGGCGGCGGCCCATACAGCTGAAATACGTGCCGATCTGGAGAGCCGTGGATGTGTCATTGGCCCTTATGATCTGATGATCGCCGGGCAAGCGCGAAGCAAAGGTCTCCTTGTCATAACAGGAAACCTTCGAGAGTTCACCAGAGTGGAAGGATTACGGTCTGAAGACTGGACCTAGTTAGGGGAAAGAGCGGTCTGTCCTCTTTGGAGAAAAATCAGGGCGAACCAGACCTCGTAAACACTTTGGGTTGCGGATTGGACAGATATACCGTATCTACTAAGTAGATACATGGAGACAGCCTCATGCATGGAACAGTACGCAAGTGGGGCAATAGCGCCGCCATTCGTCTGCCGACGAGCATTCTTGAAGCCGTCCAGCTTCAGATCGACCAGCCTGTCGATGTTCGAGAGGAAGACGGGCGGATTATCATCCAGCCTCTTCGCCGGGAAAGGGTGTCTCTGGAGAGCCTGACAGCAGCAATTACGGATGAAAACCGTCATGGGGAGATGGAGTTTGGACCCTCGACCGGCGGTGAGGTCTGGTGACGCCAGAATGGGTGCCGGATTGCGGGGATATCGTATGGTTGGAGTTTGATCCCCAGGCAGGTCGTGAGCAGGCCGGCCACCGGCCAGCCGTCGTGCTATCCCCTGCCTCCTATAACACAAAGTCAGGACTGATAGTCTGCTGTCCGACGACTACGCGCATCAAAGGCTACCCGTTCGAAGTTCCGCTCGACGGTCAGCCTGCGAGCGTTGTGCTGTCTGATCAGGTCAGAAGCCTCGACTGGCGAGCGCGCCGAGCAAAAATGAAGGGCAAGGTTACAGGGGGCGAGCTGGAAGCCGTCCGCGAGAAGGTGCGTCTCCTGGTCGGATAGGGGAAGAAAGCAGACAGGCGGTAGTCGCCTCATGTCAGCCGCTCAGGTTGCCGTCCTTGTTCCCATATAGCCGACATAATAGTTCCACCATCAGGCGATGTTCAGAGCAACCGTTTTAGGACCGCTGACGGTTGCAGGCTCGCTAACGCCCCCTAGCGAACTTCGGCTTCCAGCTCTCCTCAAGTGTGGCATCTTCGTCGTCCTCATCCGGGTCGAAATCGACGGAGAGTTTGTCTGAAGACAGAACTGTGAGCGTGAAGCCGTAAGACCCCAGCCCGACGACCTGTTCATCGAGGGCAGGGTTTCGGTCGGTGTCGAACCAATCGCGAAGGCGACACTCACCTGTCGCCTGGCGGCCCACAGCCACATTACTAGCGAGCGCGTTGAAACGGGCTGTCGTCGAAGATCTAGGCAGCCGGGCTCCCTTCGGCAAGTAGATGTTCTCCCCGAGATCCTTGAAGCTCTCCGAGCGAAAGGCGTAGCGCACAGCGGTGCCTTCGCTGACAATGACACAAATCGGGAAACGAGCGCACTGCGCGATGCGGATCGCCGCTGCAGTTATTGAGACCTCCGCTGAACCCGCCAGTTCGCGGATGCCCTGAAGGCCGACCTCGGACTCTTCGATGAGCTTGCGCACGAGGAAGTCCGGCATGAGCAGCCCGGCCGCGAAATGGTCGGCCTCAAGCTCGATGGAACGTACACCTTCGCTGAAGCCAGCCTTCGAGAAGTGCTGCCCACCACTCTGCATAATTTGTTCGGGATGGTTGGGTAAGCAGTAATGGCCCAGTTCATGGGGTCACGACACGAAAGTGTACTTTACGTACGCTTAGAGTGAACCCAACAAGAACGTTGAGGCTGTTCTGCTGAGAGTTCGATAGAC
>NZ_QUWV01000057.1 GCF_003403295.1 Komagataeibacter melaceti
GCTCTCGCCGAAAGCCCCTGCGGGCAAGCACCAATGCCCGGTCAGCACCGGGCCTGCCCAGTCGGGCGACAGGGCCTGCCGGACCAGGTCGGGCTGTTGCAGGGCAGCGGGAAACGGGCGCCCCCGATCGGCAAGGGTGTTCAGGTCGATGTCGCGCCGTATCGTGCAGCCGAAGGCACGTTCATATGCGGCGAAGCGCGCGAAGCGGTCGGGGGCGATGAGGCGGAAGGTCGCGGCCTGGTCTGCCGACATGAAAATACAGCCAAGGCAGGACAGCCGGCCGAAGCCGATCCGGTATGGCAGGGCTGGCACGATGCGGTGCCGCCTGAGGCTGTCCCATACCATTGTTTCCGACCATCCATGAACCGGACGCCAGTGATCGACGAGACGGGGACGGCGCAGGCTGGCGCGGGTATCGGTACGATGCGGCTCGAATACCGCGTAGCGGGCGCGCCCGGGGCTTTCTTCCGCGCGCTCCCCGGTGATGAACAGGGTCCGGCGGCCGAGGAAGCGGTCCTGCCCGCGCAGCGCCATGGCGGCAACGTCAATCTTGGCGACACTGCTGCACCAGCGCACGGCGAGGTTGCCGCTGATCTGGGGAAAGCGCAGGCGTCGGCCCGGCCTCCCCTCCCCGCCCCTGTGCATGGTCCCGTCCGGGGTCTCGAAGCTGACCGGGGCGGTGGGCGTGCCGTCGCGGAGCATCTCGCGCTGTATGCCCCTGTCGCGCCATGACATGCAGCATGGCAGGTCAAAGGCGCGGGCGATCTGGCGGACATAGCCGGGGGTGGAGGGCCAGTCCATGAACCCCTCCCCCGTCCACGTCATGATGCCAGAGTTCGATGCTTTCCGGTCTGGCTCCCAGCTCCAGGGCTGCAAGCAGAGACGCCACGCTGTCTTTCCCGCCGCTCAGGGCCACGATGATATGGTCGTAGCCCCGCAGGTCTGGCGTCATGCCGCGAACCGGGCTACCGGGGTTCCGGTGCGGATGGCATCAGGGACCGTGCCACCCACCGAGCTGGCCCACAGGCGCAGGGGTTTGCTGTGCCGACCATCCCATGTGAGCGCCTCGCACTCCTTCAGCAGACCCGCCTGCTGGGCGTCACGATCGCGCTGGGCGCAGACGTTTTCGTTGCCGCCGGCCCAGCGTCGGCAGGGCTGACCAGGTTCGGCATCACAGCCGCGACAGGGCAGGGTGATGGCCGGGTCTCCTGCCATCCAGGTGACGCCACAGCGGGTGCAGGTAAGCGGAGCGGTCACGTTGGCCCAGCGCATCGGGGCAGGCGGGCGAGGGGAGGTTGCAGTGGGAATACGGTGTGGGCGCATGATGCCTTTCTCCATTTCTGGTTTTGACATCATCCGCGCGACCGGGCCGCGACGGCCGGGGCAAGGGCGCCGCCTGCGGCGGGATCGACGCGGCTACGCGGCGACCCACCCCTTGCGCCGGGCGGCGGGGGCTGGTGTCGATTTTACGACTTATTGACGTTTACGCCAACGTTGTGAAATAGCCTTTTGTAATCGAAAATTAGACATGTCTAATTTCCTTAACGAGAAAAAGTTCAGACTCACGGTTGCCGCAGACGATTGGTTCGATTAGACATGTCTAACAGTTTCTAACAGGGCTGATCTCCAACCCATTCTTTAGGAAACATTATGCCGAAAGTTATTCTCGTTTCATCGCCGAAGGGCGGAAGCGGCAAGTCTGTTATTGCTCGGCATCTGCTTGTGGCAGCAGCCCAAGAAGGGATGTCGGTAATTGGGGTTGATTATGATCGTCAGGGGACACTGGATAAATGGGCTCAGCGCCGAGAGCGCACTTTAGAGAGTTTTCCAAATTTTGCGCCTGTTAAGGTGATTCCAAGCACACTCCAAAATTGGCGCAGTGGCCTAAAGGCCGCTCAGTCTGCTGATCTTGTCGTCCTTGATACGCCCCCGAGCGTAGAAGATCATATGGCTGCGATAACTGGCCTAGCGCAAAGCGCTGATCTAGTAATTGTACCTTCGGTGTGTACGCAAGACGACGCTGATAGCGTCGCCCCGTGGAGTGCGGTTCTGAAAAACACAGGATGCAAGAGCGTCCTCGTACTCAATCGAGCAAATAGACGTACAAATTCTTTTGCAAAAATACGAGGACGGTTAATTAAAGTCGCTGATGTATGCCCAATTGAGCTTCCTCAACTTGAAGATGTTCACGTGCCAAGTGCTCAGGGGCTCACTCTGCTTGATTTCACGAAAAGCCGCGGTCAAGAAGCTTTCGAAGAACTTTGGGCATTTACTAAGCGGATAATCGAAAAATGACAAATAAACATCGTATGGGCAGATCAGCACTTAAGCAGATGCTGGATACAAGCCGCCCGGCCGAAATTATTGACAATCGGGCGACTGCTTTAACTTCTCATATAGTGGTAGAAAGTGACATCGTAGATGTTATTAGAGACATTTTTGATGGAACTTCCGTTATCACCGATGACGGGAAGATGTCTAAGCTTCTTTCTGTGCGAGCCGAAATTAATGAAAGTTGGGGGCAGGCTAGAGACGCGTTTTTATCTATTGGCCGTGCGCTCCTCGATCTAGAAAACGTCTTATCGAAATCAGAATATCTTAAGTTACGATCTGGGTCGGATAGATTGTTTCCCTTCTCTGATGCCACCGCGACACAGCTAAGGCAAATTGCACGTGCCGTGGAGACAGGGAAGATTCCGCTTGAAAAATGTCCTGGCAGTTATGGTACAGCATACCAAATAACACTGCTCAACGACTGGCAATTAAAGGTCGCAGAAGAAAGAGGACTGATTAGGCCGGATGTGACCAGAAGAGAGATAGCTGCGCTTAGGAAAGAATTGCCGACGCCCGAGCCGACATCTCAACGTCTAGATAAAGTATCTCTTACAGTCGAAAAACGAAGATTAACGCGTAAGGAAGGGAACTTGCTACAAGAATTATCCGCAGTTCGTCAACGGATATCTGAGTTAGATAACATTATTGACTCAATTCCGGATGGAAAAGTCGATACTCAATCTGGTTAAAACAACTAGGCCCTGTTAGCGCTTGATCCAGTCTGCTGCGGCGGCGATGTGGATGACCGCGAGGAAGGACGTTGCGGTTTTTTCGTATCTGGTCGCGACTGCACGCCACTCCTTGAGACGAGCCCAGAGGTTCTCGACCAGGTGCCGACACCGATAGGCCCATTTGGGACAGGCAACTGGCGCATCGCGTCGTTTTGCAGGAATGGCCGGTCGGGCTCCCATGTCCCATATCCGTTCACGGAAGGCATCCGATGCGTAGCCCTTGTCCGCCACCACCCACAAGGGAATGGCGGTAAGGCTATCGAGCATGGCGGGAGCCAATGGCAGTTCATGGGCCTGCCCAGGCGCCAGCGCAAAACCGATAGCTTTTCCGTGTCCGTCCGCGATCACGCAGACTTTTGTGCCATAGCCGCCCCGAGAGCGGCCAAGTGCTTCACGATGGTCTCGCTCTTCGAAAGAGCCCCCTTTTTTGGGGCTCCCGCCGCCTTGTGGTGAGCCCTGATATTTGTGCCATCCAGAAAAGTCATACCGAGCGCTACCCCCTGTTGCTCCTGAACCAGTGCGAGCAGGCGTTCCCATACACCCAGCTTCGCCCAGCGAATGAAAAGCTGGGCCGCCCGCCACCACGGACCCAGTTCAGCGGGGATACTCCGCCATTTCGCGCCATTCTCATGCCGCCAGAAGATCGCTGCTATCGTGCGCCGCAGATCATGGGGCGGCGTCTTGCCTCGTGGGCGAACCGCCTCAATCAGAGGTTTCCAGATCGCCCATGTCTCGTCCGTAAAAGTGCCTGTTCCGTCTCCTTCTTCCATCCCTATAATATGGGAAGAATTTCAAGATCTAACAGGCCCTAACAGCCTGTCGGGTTGGGGTACCCTGTGAAGGGGGAAGGCTGTAGAGTGTCGCGATGAGCCGCTTCATCCCGTTTGACCGATCCCAGCCGTATCTTCTGCCGCCTGATCTGACGTCGTGGCTTCCGGCTGACGATATGGTGCATTTCATTGTCGCAGCTGTTGAGCGGGTTCCGATGAGTGCGTTCTGCGTGCCAGTGCGCACGGGAGGCAAGGCGCAGTATCATCCGCGCCTGATGCTGGCCCTTCTGATCTTCAGCTATGCGAACGGGTTGTTTTCCTCACGCCGGATCGAGCGGGCGACATATCGCGACATCGGGGTACGCTTCGTGGCGGCGAACCTGCATCCGGATCATGATACGATTGCGACCTTCCGCCGGACGAACCGGACAGCCATTGAAGCTGCATTTGCGCAGGTCCTGCTTCTGGCGCGCGAGACGGGTCTGCTGCGTCTGGGTGTCGTATCGATTGACGGCACGAAAATTGATGCCGACGCTTCGAAATACCGTTCCCTGCGCTACGACCGGATCAGGGCACTGCGCGAACAGCTGGCGGTGGATATCGCGAAACTGATGGACCAGGCGGAGCACGCAGATGCCACAGACAGAGATCCGCAGGCCCTGCCAGAAGAGCTTGCCCGACGGGAAACACTGAAAGCGAAGCTGGACGAAGCCTGCGCCCGGCTGGAAGCAGATGCGAAAGCGCAGGCCAAGGCGGCGCGACCGGCATACGAGAAGAAGAAAGCCGCTTATGATGCGAAAACAGGGCGTCGTGGCAGGGCGCCGAAACCGCCGGATGATGAACCGCCACCCGACCGGCAGATCAGTCTGACCGATCCCGACAGCCGCCTCATGCGGCGTTCGGACGCCCACGAGTTCCGGCAGGCTTACAATGCCCAGGCCGTGGTCTGCGCCGAAGGCAGTCAGCTGATCGTGACAACCGACGTTGTCGCCACGTCAGCGGACGCGCCATCCTTTGCCAGCACCGTGCTGTCGATGGAAAACACGATCGGTCTCCCAAAGACAGTGCTCGCCGACACCGGTTACGCCAGCGGGCAGGCGGTCCGGGACCTGCGGAAAAAAGGCATCGATCCGCTGGTCGCCATCGGACGGCCCTGCGCCCGCAGGCCTTATGACTTCCGGCCACCTCCTGAAGACAGGGAACCGCGCCGGATCACCGAACCCTGGCGGCTTGCCATGAAGGACAGGCTGGAAACTACAGAAGCCGGAGATATTTACAGACTACGAAAACAGACCGTGGAGCCGGTCTTTGGAATTATCAAAAGCATCATGGGGTTCAGAAGATTCAGTCTGCGCAGCCTTGCAAAAGTCACGACCGAATGGACACTCGTCGCTCTCGCATACAACTGCAAAAGAATGGCACGGCTTCACGCAGCATAAGCCGGGTCAGCCTCGGCGTTATCAGCCGCAAAATGCCCAACCCGACAGGCTGCTAAGTCTCTGCCGGTAGCGCTCGGTCTGTTATCTGCTGGGCTGCGGTGTGGACTTGTGACGGTATTGTGCCGGTATGTGATCTCTTTTACGCGGCTTTGGCTCGAAAGCGAGGGGGCTGTTGTTGCCGAGATATGAATGGCGCCGTCGCGGATTGTAGAAACCGTTGATGTCTTGAAAGATGGCGGCTGTTGCCTGATGCCGTGGTGGCCAACTTTGTCTCCAAAGCATTTCGGTCTTCAGGCTCTTGAAAAAAGTCTCGACCACGGCGCTAATTATCGTCCGATCTTTCTTTCCGGAATTGGAGGAGGGGACGGATACAGAATCATCCCCTTCTTCTCGTCTATATGCACGCGAGCTTCAGGATAAACGGATAAAGCAATCTTAAACGGCGTAATAATATCTTTTTTAAAATAACGTAGCTCTTTGTATTCTGGCCCAAACTGGTTCTTTAATACCGACCATGTAAGTGTTAGCGGGTCATTCAACACGTGAAGCCGGTAAGCAAGCCATATGTATATATCTATAGCTTTGGATTTGTTAGATATTTGACGAATGGCAATTTCCCGTAGTGGCAGAGGATGTTCAATTAAGCTTTCATAAAAGCCCTCATCTAGCCTTACAGCTTCTCGCCAAAACGTAAGCTGGCTTCCGTCTTCCTGCTCAATAGGCATGATCGCATCACGTACGAATGCCCCGTTTGTGATAATCTCTGCACCCGCACTAGTCCGAGTGAAAGTCAAACGGCAACGACTAATTCGATTAGCTTGGTCGCGGACTGACGTATATGTCTTTCCACCGACAGAAACTCCCATGGCCTTCAGCCATGCGTTCATACTTGCGCCCAGCTCTACTTCGCGTGACCGTGTTCTTACTGCTTGGGTCTGAAGATAAAGGAGGATAAGTCGGGCCATTGCGCCGAAGGGAATCCCAACAGCGCGATCATTTTGATCGATCCCGCTTTCAACCAAAAGTCGTATTGAACCGCCTTCTCGTCGCCAAATAGGCTCCATGATTTTCTTATGAGGTAATGCGGCCATTGCAAATCCTGCATGGGCAATACCGATAGCCTGATCTTCGTCAGACATCACCTCATGGGCAGCATCAACGCACATACGCTGTGTTTTGCCCTCAAGAGCTGCAATTCTTCGCATCTCACTGATGCCAAACTTTTCGAGCAGGCTATGAATTTCTCCCATACGCAGACTTTCTCACGCCATCTTCCCAGGCGTCAATTTGGACTTTTCCCACAAGCTTACGATTTGGACTTTCTCCACGTGGGTTTGGACTTTTCCCACGAAGCTATTTGTTTTTATTAGAATTCTTATTAGTTATATGGGGGCAGAGTCCAAGGGATAACGCGATTCGCGAGGTTAAAGTCCAAGCCGCCGTGGACAAAATCCAGTGGAGAACTTACTCAGGCGTTAGTTGTTTCTGAGTGAAATTGTGTGGACAGAGTCCAAGCAAAATCCATTTGTGGATAAAGTCCAATTTTAAGTCATATTGAGCGTTGAGTATAGCCGTGGACAGAGTCCAATCTTATGTCATCGGTCAGAGATGGCTCTCATTGTTCGGACAGATTCTGAGCTTGAATAAGCTATACCCGGTTGATGTCACGCTGCCATCCTGATCGCCACGAGGTAGAGAAAGTCCCGTCGGAGCTGTCACGTTAACTGTAGTATGGTAGAGAGGAGTGATGAGCAAAGAGGTTGTGAGCTACAAAAGACATCGTTTTCCACGCGAA
>NZ_QUWV01000058.1 GCF_003403295.1 Komagataeibacter melaceti
TTCGCGTGGAAAACGATGTCTTTTGTAGCTCACAACCTCTTTGCTCATCACTCCTCTCTACCATACTACAGTTAACGTGACAGCTCCCTTCTTGGTGCTGCGAGGTTTCCTGATGACTTTCCGGGCCAGTTTCTCTCTCGGTTTCATGGTTTTCCGTTTGGGAGTAGAGGTTACCTTCTCTTCCTGAGCCATAACCTCAGGTTCCAGTGTCACCGGGCTTTGAAAGGTGAGAAGGGACGTCAGTTCTTTGCCTGAGAAGCGGCCCTGCATGGTTCTGGCCTTATGGAAGACTTCACCTGTACGGGCATAGAGGGCAGCTGCCCTCTGGCGGGCCAGAAACTTGCTTTCGGTTTGCAGGGAGAGGGAGATTTCCGTTTTGCCAAGGCAGGCTTGCAGCACGACCGGAACGGCACGGCGAAAGTGGTAGTGAGAGCCGATAAGACGCAGCATGTGGGTTCCCAGACTGGGAAGACAACCGGGAAAGTTCCGTTCACCTATCATAATCCGGTTTTATGACGTCTTTTCAAGGCTGTAGCGCAAAAGTCTGAGGGACTCGAACCCGCTCTCTTTGGTCGCAACTAGTCAGACAACCCATTGAAACAGAACGATAATTTCAGATGAAATCATCCTTCACATGGTGACTGCGGGTTTATTCTGCGGGCAAACCCGTGGGGCAGTCAAGACAGCGAGAGGCAGACTGTAGACGTTTTAAGCGTAAAGCGCTGCTTGACGTACTTTATGTAAAGTTATACGTTACATACATGGAGATAGACAGTATCGCTCATAAAGGGCTCCGGCGTTTCTTTGAAACAGGGAATGCGAAAGGGCTGGTCGGTGACATCAGTCGTTTGCGAAAAATGTTGGCCTTTATTGATGCTGCTGGGTCTCTGGAAGAACTGTCTGTGCCTCCAAACTATGGACTGCACCCGCTAACAGGCGACCGGGCAGGCACATGGTCAATGACCGTTACGAAAAACTGGCGTCTGACATTCAGGGTAAGTGAAACAGGCGCTCTTCTGGATATGACATTGGAGGATTATCATGGCTCTTAAAATGCACCCCTCTCTGGCGGTTCATGTGGGGGACTGGATAAGAACAGAACTACTAGAACCTCATAACATCCGTGTTAATGCTGTAGCCGAGCATTTTGGGGTTTCTCGCCAGTCCATCAGTGCGTTGCTGAATGGCCGGGCACGTTTATCAGCCGATATGGCAATCCGTTTTGAGAAAGCTTTTGGGGTTAGTGCCGAGACGCTGATGCGGATGCAGAGCACGTTTGATTTGGCACAAGCGCGTGTCCATGCAGGCGATCTTGAGGTGAGTGGTTTCTTTGGTCAGGCTCAGAAACCTGTCGGATATCGGGTTTCTCAATAGCTTATTTTTAAAGGGAGCACCAGCAGTGCGGAAAGGTCCGGAACTAGGGTTTGTGGGGATTCACGTGAGGCTTGATTTGTGATTCAAGCTTCAGATGGAACGTTTTGTGCTGACGGACGCCCAATGGGCGCTGATTGAACCGCATTGCCTTGGCAAGGCAACTGATCCGGGTCGGAGCGGTCGGAACAACCGCCTTTTCATGGAAGCGGTGCTGTGGATTGTCCGGACAGGCAGTCCGTGGCGCGACCTGCCTGCCATTTTCGGAAACTGGAGCACGGCGTTCCGTCGCTTCAGCGATTGGCGTAATGCCGATATTTTCAAACGGATTTTCGATGCTTTGTCGGGTGATCCGGACATGGAATACGCCATGGTTGATGCAACGATCGTGAAGGTTCACCGCCACGGTCAGGGCGCAAAAGGGGGACTCAGAGCCAGGCCATAGACCGCTCGAAAGGTGGCATGACGACGAAAATTCTCGCGCTGACAGATGCTCTGGGAAATCTGGTGCGTTTCCGCCTGATGCCCGGACAGCGCTTCGATAGTGTGGAAGTGCCGCCGTTGATTGACGACCTCACATTCGATGCCTTCATCGCTGATAAGGCATTCGACAGCAACGCCATCATTGCTGAACTCAATGAAAGGGGCGCCACGGTCGTCATTTCTCAGCACCCCCGACGTTCAAAGCCGCTACCTCTGGATCGGGAAATCTATAAATGGCGGCATCTGATCGAGAACTTCTTTTGTAAACTCAAGGAGTTTAAGCGCATCGCGATGCGGGCCGATAAAACAGACAAAAGCTTCAGTTCCATGATCTATCTTGCCGCAGCCATCATCCATTCACGGTGAATCCCCACAAGCCCTAAACCGTGACACCTCCACATGTTATGATGGCTGGTTGGTTGCCGGGGGGGGGGAGCGGTTCCATGGCATGAGGGCCATTATCCGTGCCATGCCACAAAAGCCGCTCAAACCAGCCATAATCAGGCCGACGCCGATGAACCCGCTCAGTAGAAAATAAGCCGGATTTACAAAAAATCCCAGCAGGACACCGACAAGAATGAATGTGCCGATGGCCAGTTGTACCTGACGGTCAAGTGGTAGAACTTTCCGGCCGGAGTGTGTCACCGGCATCCGCGCGGCTATCCATGCCTCGATACCGCCTGTGAGGTTGTAGATGTCAAGGTTGGGTATTTCGGCAAGGAGTTTCTGACACGCTGAAGCGCCGCGACCGCCTTTGCGACAATAGATAACCAGTTTCTTGCCCTCATGAAGCGGCAGCGTCGATATTTTGACCGTGCTGAGCGGCACAAGAGTAGCGCCGGGGATGGATTCTGATGCGAACTCTGCGGGCTCTCGTACGTCAACCAGTACAGCTTCGTTGTGTTCTAGCCAGTTATTCAAAGTTTTCGCGTCAACAGATTGTATGGTCATTTTATAAGCTTTCTCTAATCAAGTGTAGGTTCACGACAAAAAATCAGATGGAGCACGGCAAGGAGCGCCTGCACTTCAACGCTGCAAAGCCGGTAATAGACCATCAGCCCGCGCTTTTCAGACTCTACCAGTCCGGCTTCCTTCAACCGAGCCAGATGTTGGGAAAGCGCTGACTGTGATAATCCAACAGTATCGACAATGTTGCTGACGGTTTTTTCACCCGAAACAAGGTGGCAGAGCACCATCAATCGGTTGGCGTTGGCAAGTTCCTTAAGCAATGATTCCGCTTTGGCTGCGTGCTGTTGCATGGCCTCGACGGGAGGGGAGAGTGGATTCTGTTTTTTCACATTGACATCTTATCGGGAGATTCTATTTTAGCAATCTCTAATTTATATGTGTCGTTAGGTGAAGTTCTCATGTCCAAGTCCTACCCTGAAATAACCAAGCGCATACATGACCATGACTACGCGCGATATGGTTCCAGAGTATGAGTTTGTTGGGTGAAGCACGGACAGAAAGGCGAGAAGTTCGAGATGCAGGCATAACTGGTTTTCCTTCCAAAGAGAGGGTTAACGGGGGAAATTTCTCCCCCTTACCAGCTTGTCGAATGCACCCCTTGGGTAGCCATTTGACACTGCTGGCTCCCTTTTAAAACGGTATCTTTTTGAAGGCTGTTTCTGGGTAGCTGATTGCCTCTATGGTTTGGCTGAGATTGGTGGTTGAAATGCTGGTTAGGTAGGTTGTGGTGCCCTGACTTTTGTGGGTTGCTTCATGACCCAGCAGGCGGTCAATCCAGACTTCCCGGATGTTGGCATCTGCGTTTCTGAGTTGGGTCGATACGGTGTGCCGGAAGGAATGAAACGTGATTTCGGCGGGCAGACCAATGCGGGTCTTGAGCAATGAGAAAGCTCTGCCAAGGGCTGCGCCCCTGACACCCTGTTTTGAGGTTTCCAGACCCGGAATGAGATAAGGGCTGTCAGTGGTATCCTTAAGGGCCAGCACACCTACTTCAATCAGTTTTGAATGGACGGGCACCATGCGGGTGCCAGCTTCCGTCTTGGGTGCCCAGCCGGTTTCGGTGTGAGTCCGGATAAGGAAACAGGGGGAGCTGTCACGTTAACTGTAGTGTGTTGAGTAACGCTCTGCCGTGAAGTTTTCAGGCTGTCAGCTGGGTGGCCTTGTTCCATTGG
>NZ_QUWV01000059.1 GCF_003403295.1 Komagataeibacter melaceti
CGCCCAATCCTGCCTCCACCCCCGCTGGCGCGCGCCCCGGCGTGCCCGGCGCACAGGCCGCGAAGAAGGAATCCGACCGCCGCACACTGGTGGTGGGCCGTGGCATAAGCGTGCAGGGCACCATCCAGGACGCCGAGCGGCTGGTTGTTGAGGGCACGGTCGAATCCTCCCTCATCAACGCCTCCGAGCTCCAGATCGCGCAGGGCGGCGTGTTCAAAGGTGAAGTCGAGGTTGAGGATGCGGAACTGGCCGGCACCATCGACGGCACGCTGACGGTGCGCGGCAGCCTGACCATCCGCGCGACGGGCCGCCTGCTGGGCAAGGCCAAGTGCCGCCGACTGAAGGTGGAAGATGGCGGCCAGATCACCGGCCAGCTTGAAATGATCACCACCCCGGCCGCGTCGGACGCCCCGGCCGCACAGTCCGCCGCTGAATAAGCGCCGGATCAGGCCATGTGATCCGCCCATCCTGCGGGCGGATACAAAAAACGCCAGTGGCCGCGAGGCCCTGGCGTTTTTTTACATAATGAATGTTCCGCGAACGCGAAAAGGCAGCCTTCAGGCCACGTTGTCGCGCCGGTCACGCAGCTTGACATAGGCAAGCTGGGCATGTTCGGCGCAGTACGGCTTGCCCGGCAGCGGTGTGGCACCACAGAAATGAAAGCCCGGCGTGCCCGGGTCACCCAGCGGCCAGCAGCAGGACTGGCTGCTGCGGCGGCGCGGCTCACTGACGGGACGCAGCGCCGCGCGCGTGGCACGCGGCTGCGCACGGGTGGCGCGCGGGGCGGGTGCAGGCTCCGACTCGGCTGCGGGCGGTGCTGCGGGTTCCGGCTTTGCCTCGGTCACGGCGGTTGCGGGCGCGGGGGGCGCTTCCGGTTCCGGCGTGGCTATGGGGGCGGCTGCAGGCACGGCCTGCGCTACCGGCGGCTCGGCTACGGCGGGAGCCGCTGTTTCCGGGCTGGTGGTGGCTGGTGCGGCCTGCGCTGCCGGTTCGGCCGGGGCCGCAGCCTTGGCGCGACGGATGGGCGACGGACGGGGCTTGAGACCCAGACGATGTGCCTTACCCACCACCGCGTTCTTGGTAACGGATAACTGACGCCCGATTTCTGCGGTCGACAGGCCCTGCTGCCACAGATCACGCAGGCGCGCGATCGTCTCCTCGGTCCATTCCATCGCCATCGTTCTGCACTCCTTACGCGGAATGGAGCGAAACTAGGCGTATCCCGTGTCCGGCTCAACCGCCGGGGCACAGAATCTTGTGGACAGTTCTGCGCATAACCTGTTCGCAACCCCGGTAAAACCATACCGGAACAGTAAACGGCTCAGTCGTGGATCAGTTTTATCTTGCCCCCATCAACGCCCATTATCAGCCTGCCCGCCTTGAGTTCCCGCGCCAGCTTGCCAAACACCGTATTGCGCCAGCCGTGAAAAGCGGGGATGTCCGCCGTGTCATCCAGCGCGAAACGGTCAAGATCCTCGGATGAGGCGACCAGCTTGGGGGCCACGCGATGGGTCTCGCAACAGGCCGCGAGCAGGACCTTGAGCAGTGCAATCAGCGCAGGGGATGGGCGCTGCGCCTCCTTGCTCCGACCTTTGGGCAGGCGGGGCAGGTCCGCTTCCGGCTCGGCCATGGCCGCGGCCACGGTTTCCAGCAGGGACTGGCCGCTGCGCCCTTCGGCAAAACCGCGTGAGACGCCACGCACCCGGGCCAGGGTCTCGGTCGTGGTGGGTGTGGTCGCCGCGATTTCCATCAGGCTCTCATCCTTGAGCAGACGCTGGCGCGGCACGTTCACCCGCTGCGCCTCCCCTTCCCGCCATGCCGTTATGGCCCGCAGGATGCCCAGCATGCGCCGGTTGTTCGTGCGGGGGCGCATCTTCTCCCACAGGGTCAGCGGATCGGGGCGGAAGGTGGCGGGCGTGTTCAGGATGTCCAGCTCGGCCGCCACCCAGTCCAGACGGCCTTCCGCCTCAAGCTGCTGCAACAGCTTCTGATAGACAAGGCGCAGATAGGTGACATCAGCCGCCGCATACCCGATCTGGGCAGGGGAAAGCGGGCGGGCCGACCAGTCGGAAAAACGATGTGACTTGTCGATCTGCACGCCAAGCAGGGATGAGACGAGGTTGTCATACCCGACCTGATCGCCATACCCCGCCACCATGGCCGCAACCTGCGTATCGAACAGGGCCGCGGGCAGGCGGTCGAACAGGTGCAGGAAAATTTCCAGGTCCTGCCGTGCGGCATGGAAGACCTTGACCACGGTGGCGTCATCCAGCAGCGCGCCAAGGGATGACAGGTCGATACCCGGCGCGATCGTGTCAATCACCACGACCTCGTTCTCACCGGCAAGCTGCACCAGGCACAGCTCGGGCCAGTACGTGCGCTCACGCACGAACTCGGTGTCGATTGTCACAAACGGCTCACTGCGCAGTCGCGCGGTTACAGCCTCAAGCTCCGCCGTGGTGGTCACCAGTACGGGCGCAGGGAATTCAGGTCGGGATACACGTGCCATGCCATGCAGTTATCATGCCTGCCCCCGGTTGCGAAAGCAGTGAAAACCGCATGCCGGTTGCCTGCATTTCCATTGACGCTGGCGCGGCGCTTACGGCATCACCACATATCCCATTTCCATTCCTGACGGACCCCGCATGAACACCCGCCCCACATCCGATGACGGCAGCCAGTTCCTGACCCAGCTTGGCCAGCACACCGCCCAGCCCGCCAGCCCGGAGGAAGCCCGGCTGGAACGTGTTCCCGCCCCCGAGCGCGGGCGCAATTATGTCGTGCGCTTTACCGCGCCCGAGTTCACATCGCTCTGCCCCGTGACCGGCCAGCCGGATTTTGCCCATATCGTCATCGACTACATTCCCGATGAATGGATTGTGGAGAGCAAGTCCCTCAAGCTGTTCCTGACCAGCTTCCGCAACCATGGCGCCTTTCACGAAAAATGCTCCGTGCAGATCGCCACCACGCTGGTGGACCTGCTGAAGCCGGTCTGGCTGCGGATCGGGGCCTACTGGTACCCCCGTGGCGGCATGCCGATTGATGTTTTCTGGCAGACCGGCGCACCGCCGGAAGGCGTATGGATACCCGCGCAGGACGTGCCAGGCTATCGCGGCCGTGGCTGAATGGCAGGCAGGAAACCGCCTGAAGAACATTCCATAAGTCAGCAGGAAGTTGCCGGGGAGGCTCTACTCAAAAAGCTGCCCAAAACGCCGCCTGTTTTCAAACAGGCGGCCCCCGGAAACATCTCCTGAACACAAAAAAAGCGCCCCGTTACAGGGCGCTTTTTTTATAAGCCAGCCAGCCCACCCCATTGGCGGGGTGGAACAGAAAGCGTCAGAGCGACATGGCCGGAATGGCCGACTGCGCCGCATCAATCTCGGCACGGGCCGACTGGATCTTGTTCATGAGGATATCAAGCGCGGGCACGTTCATCTTGTCCGCATCCTCATAGGATTTTTCCAGCCCCGCCAGACGTTCTTCCGCCGCATCAACCGACAGCTCGGCCACCGGTGTCGCCCGGTCGGCAAGGATGGTGCAGTGGGTCGGCGCGATATCGGCAAACCCACCCGCCACGAAGAAGCGATGCGTCACCACACCGCCTTCATAGACATCGGCCACGCCACCGCGCAGTGTCAGCATGAGCGGTGCATGGTCCGGCATGGCCGCGATGTCACCTTCCGATCCCGGCATGACCAGCATATCGGCGTCATGCGCGAACAGCACCTTCTCCGGACTGACAATCTTGACCTTAATGGACATGGTCTATCTTCCTTGCGTCAGGGGTCGGATCAGGCCGCTTCCTTCATTTTCTCGGCCTTGGCCACCGCTTCCTCGATCGCACCAACCATGTAGAAGGCACCTTCGGGCAGGTGATCGTATTCGCCAGCCACAATCGCCTTGAACGAACGGACCGTATCTTCCAGCGAGACCAGCTTGCCCGGTGCGCCGGTGAACACTTCGGCCACGTGGAACGGCTGGGACAGGAAGCGCTGGATACGACGCGCGCGGGCCACGACCAGCTTGTCGTCTTCCGACAGTTCGTCCATGCCGAGAATGGCGATGATGTCCTGCAGGGACTTGTAGGTCTGCAGGATGCGCTGCACGTCACGCGCCACCTGGTAGTGCTCTTCACCCACGATCTTCGGATCGAGCGAACGCGACGTGGAATCCAGCGGGTCAACAGCCGGGTAGATGCCCATTTCCGCGATGGAGCGGTTCAGCACCGTGGTGGCGTCCAGATGGGCGAAGGTCGCAGCAGGCGCCGGGTCGGTCAGGTCATCGGCCGGGACGTACACGGCCTGGACGGACGTGATCGAGCCCTTCTTGGTCGAGGTGATGCGTTCCTGCAGGGCACCCATTTCGGTCGCCAGTGTCGGCTGATAGCCCACGGCGGACGGGATGCGGCCCAGCAGGGCGGAGACTTCGGCGCCAGCCTGCGTGAAGCGGAAGATGTTGTCCACGAAGAACAGCACGTCCTGACCTTCGACATCACGGAAGTATTCCGCAACCGTCACACCGGACAGGGCGACACGGGCACGCGCGCCCGGCGGCTCGTTCATCTGGCCATAGACCAGCGCCACCTTCGAGCCTTCGGTCGAGTCACCGTTGATCTTGATGACGCCCGCGTCCTGCATTTCGTAATACAGGTCGTTACCTTCACGGGTACGTTCACCAACACCGGCGAAGACGGACACGCCGCCATGGGCCTTGGCGATGTTGTTGATCAGTTCCTGAATGATGACGGTCTTGCCCACGCCGGCACCACCGAACAGGCCGACCTTACCACCCTTGAGGTACGGGCAGAGCAGATCGACCACCTTGATGCCGGTGGGCAGGATTTCGGTTGCGGCGGCCTGCTCGTCAAAAGCGGGGGCAGCGCGGTGGATGGGCGCGCGGCCAGCGGCCTGCACCGGGCCACGGTCATCAATCGGCTCACCGATCACGTTCAGGATACGGCCCAGCGTGCCCGGGCCGACCGGCACGGTGATCTGGTTGCCCGTGGCGGTCACTTCCGCGCCACGGCTCAGGCCATCGGTCGTATCCATGGCAATGCAGCGGACTTCATGTTCGCCGATTTCCTGCGCCACTTCCAGCACCAGGGTCTGGCCGTTGAGCTCGACATGCAGGGATTCAAGGATATGCGGCAGCACACCCTCGAACTGCACGTCAACAACGGCGCCGCGGATCTGCGTTACGCGACCAACGACATTGCTTTTCTGCGCCTGCGTGGAGACAGGAGCCTCTTGAGTTGTGGTTTCCGACATGGGACAGCTCCTGTGAGCGTGAAGATTGGTCCTCAGACAGCCTGGGCGCCCGAGATGATTTCAATCAGTTCATTGGTAATATTGGTCTGACGCGTCCGGTTGTAAGTCAGCGTCAGGCGATCAATGGCCTTGCCGGCATTGCGGGTCGCGTTGTCCATGGCCGTCATCCGCGCGCCATTCTCGCCCGCCGCCGTTTCCAGCATGGTGGCATAGAGCTGCACCTGCAGGTTGCGCGGCAGGAGGCTGGACAGGAGCGTGCCCTCGTCCGGCTCGAATTCATAGGTGGCAAGATCGGTCGACGCCGTATTGTCATTATCCGGCAGCGCCAGCGGAATAAGCTGCATTTCCGTGGGCGTCTGGGTCATGACGTTGCGGAACTGGTTGTACACCAGCGTGCAGACATCGAACTCGCCCTTGTCCAGCAGGGACGAAATCTGCTCACCCAGTTCAGCCGCGGCGGAAAACGGAATTTCCTTGCTGGCCGCCAGATGGCGATGACCGATGATGAGGTCCGCAAACTCCCGCGACAGGAAATCATGCGTCTTGCGCCCGACCGGCAACAGCTTGACCGTCTTGCCTTCCGCCTGGAGCTTGAGCACCAGGTTACGGGTCGTACGGTTGATGTTGGAGTTGAACGCACCCGCCAGGCCACGGTCACTGGACATGGGGATCAGCAGATGCACCTTGTCCTGACCCGTTCCGGTCAGCAGTGCGGGCTGGCCGCCCTCGTTCGCCACGCTGCGCGCGACCTCAGCCAGCATGCGACGCATCGCATCGGCGTATGGGCGCGCAGCGGCCGCGCGGGCTTCCGCCCGGCGCAGCTTGGCGGCGGCGACCATTTTCATTGCGCTGGTGATCTTGCGCGTCGATTTGACGCTGCCAATCCGCGCGCGTAGTTCCTTCAGGGAAGCCATGGTTGCCCGATCTTCCTCAGTTGACGAACTGACGGCCGAATGTCGTCAGGAAATCATTCAGACGGCTTTCGATATCCTTCGTCAGCTGGCGCTGGGTCCGGATCGATTCAAGGATGTCCTTGCCCGACGTGCGGACATCAGCCAGCAGGCGCTTTTCGTATTCCGTCACCTGATCGACCGACACGGCGTCGATGTAGCCACGGGTGCCGGCGAACAGGACCACCACCTGCTCCTCAACGGAGAGGGGCGAGGTCTCGGGCTGCTTCAGCAGCTCGACCAGACGCGCGCCACGGGCAAGCTGCTTCTGCGTGGCCGGGTCCAGGTCGGACGCGAACTGCGAGAAGGCGGCCATTTCACGATACTGCGCCAGTTCCAGCTTGATCTTGCCGGCAACCTGCTTCATCGCCTTGATCTGCGCGGCGGAGCCAACGCGCGACACGGAACCACCCACGTTCACCGCCGGGCGGATGCCACGGTAGAACAGGTCGGTTTCAAGGAAGACCTGACCGTCGGTGATGGAGATCACGTTGGTCGGGATGTAGGCCGACACGTCACCAGCCTGCGTCTCGATAACCGGCAGGGCGGTCAGCGAACCGGCGCCGAACTTGTCGGACATCTTCGCCGCGCGTTCCAGCAGGCGGGAATGCAGGTAGAACACGTCACCCGGATAGGCTTCACGTCCCGGCGGACGACGCAGCAGCAGCGACATCTGGCGGTAGGCGACGGCCTGCTTGGACAGATCATCATACACGATCAGCGCATGCATGCCGTTATCGCGGAAATACTCGCCCATAGAGCAGGCGGCGTACGGCGCGAGGTACTGCATGGGGGCCGGGTCGGACGCGGTGGCGGCCACGACGATGGAGTATTCCATCGCGCCGGTTTCCTCCAGCGTGCGCACCAGCTGCGCCACGGTCGAGCGCTTCTGCCCGATCGCAACATAGATGCAGTAAAGCGACTTGCTTTCGTCACCCAGCGCGTTGACGCCCTTCTGGTTGACGATGGTGTCGATCAGGATCGCGGTCTTGCCGGTCTGACGGTCACCGATGATCAGCTCACGCTGGCCACGCCCGATGGGCACCAGCGCGTCGATCGCCTTGATGCCGGTCTGCATCGGCTCGCTGACGGACTGGCGCGGCATGATGCCGGGGGCCTTGATTTCAGCGCGCTTGGGAATGACTTCACCCACCAGCGGGCCCTTGCCGTCGATCGGATTGCCCAGACCGTCAACCACGCGGCCCAGCAGGGCCTTGCCGGTCGGCACTTCCACCACCTTGCCGGTGCGGGCGACGGTGTCGCCTTCACGCATGCTGGTGTCATCACCGAAAATGACAACACCGACGTTGTCATTCTCAAGGTTCAGCGCCATGCCCTTCTGGCCACTGGCGGGGAAGTCCAGCATTTCACCGGCTTCGACGTTCTGCAGGCCGTACACGCGGGCAATGCCGTCACCCACGGACAGGACGATCCCTGTCTCGGCAACATCAGTGGCCTTGTCGAACGTAGCGATCTGCTGCTTGAGGATATCCGAAATCTCGGAGGGGCGGATTTCCATCACGCGGCTCCCTTCATGGCATGGTGCAGGCGGGTAAGGCGGGATCTGAGACTGGTATCGTACAGGCGGGCGCCAACGCGCACGACCAGACCGCCCAGCAGGCCCGCGTCAACACGCTCCTGGATATTGACTTTGGAATAGCCGGCCTCGGCAAGGCGGCTGCGAAGCTGGACACGCTGCAGGTCGGTCAGGGGATGGGCGGACACGACATCGGCCACCACTTCCCCGCGCCTTCCGGCAGCGATAGCCGCCAGCGCGGCAAGAATGTCACGCAGGCGCGGGAGGCGGCGGTTGTTCGCCACCACGCCAACAAAATCACGCATAAGGGGACTGAAGCCTTCGGCGGCCAGCACGGCATCCACCGCGCGGCCGCTGGCGCGGATGTCCAGCGTCCGGTCCGTCAGCACGGTCTGCAGGTCAGCACTGCCGTCGATCATCTCGACAAGGCGGGCAGCCTGCTCCAGAACGGGGTCAAGCTCCCGGCGTTCCGCCGCAAGCTCATAAAGCGCCGTCGCATAACGACCGGGAAGGCCATTGGCAATGGAGGCGATCGGTATTGAGGTCGTTCCACCCGAATCCACTGTCCGCTTTTCCAATCCAGAATCTTGATTCAAAACAACAAGCCGCCTGCCCGGAAACCCTGGTTCCGTGCGCTGCTGGCGCGGCTCTAGCACGCGGCGGGAGCGCACGCAACAGACCACGTGCCCGGCCAGCCCCGACCGGCGGGGCCGCACCGCCGGTTTTGATCCACATACAATCCGCCCCCTTGGGGGCCAGCGGCATCATACATGGGCAATGCCAATTCGGAAAAGGGTTAAAGCCCGGTTTTTGCTGCGTGTCGGAATTATAGCCGGACCGGAATGATACAGATTATTGATATGCATTATTCGCATATCGTTTATGCATCAATTCGGATCAAGCAGCGCCGCGACCGCCCTTGCGCTCTGCCGCGCCCGGGCACCGGTTGAAACAAACCCGAGAATCGCAATCGCGATCGCCGCCACGACCATGCTCCACCACACCGCATGGGTCGCCTGTGAAAAACCTGCCCACTGCACCACACCCGTATGGATGCAGGTGGCGGTCAGCGCGCCGCCCAGCGCGATGCCCAGCAGCGCCCCCACCTGCCGGCTGGCCGAGGCAATGGCCGCGGCCACGCCAGCCTGCGCGCGCGGCATGCCCGCAATGGCCGAATTGGTGATGGGCGCGTTGCACAGGCCAAACCCGCAGCCGCACAGCCCATAGGACACCAGCAGCAGGGAAAGCGGCGTGGTGGCGTCCAGCCCGGTCAGCATTACGGCGCTCAACCCGAATCCGACCGCCGAGAGCAAAAGCGGCAGCCGCGCGCCATACCACCCGGTCAGCCGCCCCGAGATGGGGGCGCACAGCATGCTGCCAAAGGCGAAGGGCAGCGTGCACAGCCCGGCCTGCAGGGCAGGCAGGCCACGCACATCCTGCAGATAAAGCGTGTTGAGGAACAGGAAGGCGCTGAAAATGGCAAAGGCCAGAACGGCGGTCACGATCGCGCCGGAAAATGGCCAGGCACGGAAAAACCGCAGGTCGATCAGGGGGGAGGCCGCGCGCTGCTCGACAATGATGAACCCCGCGATGGACAGCAGCCCGAAGCCGAGGAACCCGGAAATGGTGGGGGAGGACCAGCCGTAATTATGCGCCTCGATCAGGCCGGATGTAATCATGGCCAGCGCCACGATGGCCAGTAGCTGCCCCGGCGCATCAATGCTGCGCCCCTGCCCGCCACTGGATTCGGGCACGAAGCGCAGCGTCAGCGCGATGGCGATCATCCCGATGGGCACATTGACCCAGAACACGGCCTGCCAGCCCACCCAGTGCACCAGAATACCGCCGACAACCGGCCCCAGCGCCAGCGCCACGCCGGAGGTCGCACCCCACAGGCCGATCGCCTGGGCGCGGGCACGGGGTTCGACATACACATTGGTCAGGATGGACAGGGCGACCGGGTTGAGCATGGAGCCGCCGATTCCCTGCACCGCACGGGCAAGGACCAGCATGTTCACGCTCCACGCCAGCCCGCACAGCGCAGACCCCGCGCAGAAAAGGGAGATGCCCAGCAGGAACATCCGCCGCCGCCCGAAACGGTCCGCCAGCGAACCGACCAGCAGCATGAGGCTGGCCACCATGAGGGTATAGGCATCCACCACCCACTGCAGGGTGGAGAAACTGCCATGAAGCTGCGCCCGAATGGAGGGGAGGACCACATTGACAACCGTCACGTCCATCATGACCAACAGCAGACTGAGGCAGCACGTGCCCAGCACGATACGCGGATGAACCGATGAAGGAGTGGCTGTTACCATGCGAGATCGCCCCTGACCGTGCCGGACCACCGCACCGATACGGGGAATCCGAAATTCCAGTTACGCCTGGAAAAGTTTTTGATGAAGGGCGATATGGAGCGGGCGAAGGGAATCGAACCCTCCTCAGAAGCTTGGAAGGCTACTGCATTACCACTATGCTACGCCCGCCCATAAGGTAGCCCGACCTATACCGTTTCAGCCCGGCGTGTTGCAAGCCCATAAACCGTGGCCTGCGATCAAACGTGTAAAACTTGCATTTTTATGTCCTGCCCCCTTGACTTTGGACGCGAGTCATACTTTTTTCCGCTTCCTGTGCCGGGTTCGCATGGAGGCCCCGAAACGGCGTGACACTGTTCACGCCATGGGTTTCGGGTATTCGCAGGCGGCTTTGCAGGGGTGTAGCTCAATTGGCTAGAGCGCCGGTCTCCAAAACCGGAGGTTGCGGGTTCGAGACCCTCCACCCCTGCCATTCTCCGGTCGGGCATTCCCCTTCCGGCCTGGCACCCGATGGGTCGGGCCACAATGGTCCGCACCGGTTCTAAGGCCCCGCGCCGGCTGGATTTTCCGGTTGGCGCGCCGCGGCGTTGCAGGAAGGGTATTTCGTGTCGGTCGGTCCCGCGAAATTTGTTGAAGATGTCCGTGCAGAGGCCAGAAAGATTACCTGGCCAACGCGACGCGCCACCCTCATGACAACGGGTGCGGTGCTGGCCATGGCCGGTTTTGCCTCGATTTTCTTCTTCCTCGTCGACGAGGTGATCGGCCTTGGCGTACGGAAACTCTTCGGACTGGGAGGCTGAGTTCAGCCATGGCCAAGCGGTGGTATGTCATCCACGTCTATTCGGGCTTCGAGAAAAAGATAGCCCAGCACATCAAGGAACAGGCGGCCCAGAAGGGGCTGGCCGACCATTTTGGTGAAATCCTCGTCCCTTCGGAAGAAGTGACGGAAGTGCGACGGGGCCAGAAGGTCAATTCCGAGCGCAAGTTCTTCCCCGGCTACGTGCTGGTCAACATGGAACTGACGGACGAAGCCTGGCATCTGGTCAAGGATACGCCCAAGGTCACCGGCTTCCTGGGCACCAAGACCCGTCCTTCCCCCATCCCCAAGGTGGAAGCCGAACGGATCATGAAGCAGGCGCAGGAAGGCGTGGAACGGGTCCGTCCCTCCGTCACCTTCGAGGTCGGCGAGCAGATCCGCGTGGCCGACGGGCCGTTCACATCCTTCAACGGCACGATCGAGGAAGTGGATGAGGAACGTGGCCGCCTGAAGGTCAGCGTCTCCATCTTCGGCCGCTCCACGCCGGTTGATCTGGAATACAATCAGGTCGAGAAGGTCTGAACCTTCCGCCCTGCGGCTACAAAGGCACCTTCGGGTGCCTTTTTTATTGCCTGCTTTTTGCCCCGGCCCACGCCACGGGCAGGCCCCGCCTGCCCGTGCGCCGTTCAGCCGTGATGGGGTTCCGGCGCGGGTGGCAGCATGCCAAGCTGCCGGGCCGCCATGTCCGCCACCTGCCCCGTCAACTGGCTGAGTGCGGCCACCATGGCGCGCGTGCCCGAGCCCGTGGCCGGGGCGGTCAGGTCCAGTGGCGTGGACAGGTCGTGCTCAGGGTCACCGGCCCGGTGGACCGACAGGCTGCCCGCCAGATGCACAAGCCCCGCCCCGTCCCGCGCGAAGCGGGTGATCTCGACCTCCACAAACGCCTGCGCCGGAACGGTTGTGGCGTCGTTCTGGGCAAATACGGTCCGCCCCGGCAGGCGCTGCTGCAGGTCGGTGGACAGGACATGGCCGAGCATGGGGGCCAGCGGTTCGCTCCACGCGGCGGCGGACAGGGTGGACAGGCTGTAATCGTCCTGCACGCCCACGATGTTCTGCCGGTCCAGCGAGGGGGGAACGCCCGGCATCCGTACCTCGATCACGGCAGGCACCTGCGTATCGACCGTGACGGCCTGCGTGGCGGGCACGGGGGCAAGGGAATACAGCGCCGGGTCGGATGACCCGCACCCCCCCAGCGCGAGCAGGCCCGCCGCCACGGCCACAGGCGCGGAGATGGCGCGTGCCGGGTTAAGGGAAGCGGAGCCTGTCAGGCAGTCTCGAAGATACCGTAGGGGGCGGTGCATGGTCTTATCGTCCCGTAATCAGAGCCGAGGGGTGATGGGTCAGGAAGTCCGACAGGAAGCGCAGTGAGCGCGCCGCATCGTTAAGCTGCAGCATCATCTGCTGGAGGTTGCGCTGGAAATCGGTGTCCCCGCCATAGCTGGACAGGACCGAATTCGCGTTCTTCAGCGTCTTGTCCATCCCGGTCAGCAACTGGGGCATCTCGGTGCGGGCATCGCGCGAGATGACCTGCAGGTTCTGGAGCGAACTGCGCAGCGCGGTCAGCGCCTGCTTCGTGTCGGGGCTGTTGATCCGCGCATCGGCATGGGCCAGCAGGCTGTTCAGGTTTTCGCCCACCTGTGTCAGCGGCATGGCGGCGATCTTGTCGCTTATGACAGACAGCGAATCCATGATGCCGGACATGCCCCCGCCCTGCCCCGGCAGCACAAGGGCGTTGTCTTCCATCGTCACCTCGGCCGGTTTCGCGTTCTTGACGAAAAGCAGCGCGATCTCGGATTCGCCGGTCAGCATGCTCGTGCTCTGCACGGCGGCCCGCAGCCCCGACGCCACCTGCTTGTGCAGCAGTTCGGTCAGGGCATCGGGCGGGACCTCGCGGTTGTCCAGCACCCGTTCGGGCTGGAGTTCCATGGCCACGCGCACATGGGCCTTGCCCGTCGCCGGATCGACCTGCAGCCTGACGTCATCAATCATGCCGACCTGGATGCCGAACATGGTCAGCCGCCCGCCGCGCGTCAGCCCGGAGACCGAACTGGTCAGGTAGGTGACAAGCGGGATGCGCTGGCGGTAGCCCGCGCTGTTGGCTTCCTCCGCGCTGTCATACAGGCGGAAGGTCGTCTCCGCCCCGGCATCGGGGGGCAGGATGTTCTTCTCGTTACGGGCATCGGGCGGGTCGAACGCCACGCCACCGGACAGCAGGGCCTGAAGCGACTGGAGCTTCACCTTCAGCCCGCCGGGGCCAAGCCCCACCTGCACGCCCGATACGTTCCAGAACCGCGTATCGGTGCGCAGGTAATGGTCGTAGGGGGCCTGCACGAAAATCTGCACCCGGATCGGGCCGCGCCCTTCGGGCGGCATGGTGTAGCCCAGCACTTCCCCCACCACCACGTCACGGAAGAAGATCGGCGCCCCCTGCCCCAGCGAGCCAAGGGAATCCGTAACCAGCGTATAGGTATGGCCCGGCTGGTCCGAACGCACGCCGGGCGGGGCTTCCAGCCCGGTGAAGTGCGTTGTGTACCGCCCGCCCGGCTCACCCGCATCCATGGCGATGTACGCGCCGGACATGACGGTTTCCAGCCCGGTCACGCTGGCGCCGTTGATGCGCGGGCGCACCACCCAGAAACGGGCATGGTCGGTCAGCATGTGCCCTGATGTGGATGTCATGCGCACGCGCACCTCCACATGGTGCAGGTCGTCGCTCAGCCGGATGGAATCGACCGTGCCCAACGGCACCGCCTTGTTCTTCACCGCGGTCTGGCCACTGACCAGCCCGTCCGCCGTGTCAAAGGTGATAACGATCAGCGGCCCGCGCCCCGTCAGCCCGCGCCAGCCCAGGTAACCCGCGATCAGGATGGCGACGATGGGCACCAGCCACACAACCGAGAAACGGTACCGTCGCGTCCGGGCCAGTGGCGGAACACCCTGCGGGTCGTTGGAAAGAGAATCGTCATTCACGCCTGGTCTGGCTCCATGCTGGCCGGGGAAAGGGAAGACGGGACGGCCGGGTCCGCCCGTGCGCGCAGCACGGCGGGCGGCAGGCCATCGGGAACGGGGCCGTTGCGGCCCGCCGCGTCCCACATGATGCGGGGGTCAAAGCTCCATGCCGCCAGCAGCGTCAGCACCACGACGGCAGCGAACGCCACCATCCCGGCATTGGCCGTGACACTGGCCATGGCGTTGAAGCGTACGACCGCGACAAGAATGGAAATCATGAATACGTCGATCATGGACCACCGCCCCACCATATCGACCACCCGGAATAGCCGCGTGCGCATGACCAGATGCCCGCGCGCGCCCCGCCATGTCTGCAGGATCATCCACGCAAGGCTGAGGATCTTGAGCATCGGCACAGTAATGGAGGCGAAGAACACCAGCAGCGAGAGCGGGATCATGCCATCCATCCACAGTTCGATGGCCCCTTCGACAATGGTGTGCCCACCACCGCCCCCCATGCGCAGGAATGTCATGACCGGGTAGAGATTGGCGGGGATGTAGAACACGATCGCCGCGATCAGGAAGGCGGTGGTGCGTGAGAGTGTCTGCGGCAGGCGTCGCCAGACTTTGTGTTCACAGCGCGGGCATATGCCCACACAGCTCAGGTTCGAGACGGGATGCGACAGCTCGCCTACCAGCCCGCATGCGCTGCACGCCACCAGATGGTCCACCGGCGGCATCTCGATCTCATCAATATGCACATACGCGACGGCGGCGGTCTCACCCCCTTCGCTGCGGGTGAGGGAATCAATCCGCCGGTGCCGCCAGATCATATCGGTATCGAGCGTGGAATCGGTGGCCGCCATGGTCAGCATCAGCGCGCCGATCAGGTACACGGCCGGCCCCACATCCACATGCGCCATGTCCGTCAGCTTGGTGTAGGCGACGAAGATGCCAAGGATATAGACCTCAACCATCGACCACGGCCGCAGCTTGTCATACCAGACCAGGATGCGCGGTCCCCAGTCGGGCAGTTGCGGGCGGGAGCCTGCATACAGGATGGCGAACATGAACCCGATGGCCACCGCCGGGGCCAGCACCGTCACCGCGCCGACAAGTATCCCGGCTTCCCCCCACCCTTCGTGCATGAGTTCCATCGGCCCGGTCAGCAGGTCCACCGTGCGCTGCCTGCCGTACACATCCAGCGTCATGAGCGATGAGGCGAGTGCTGCGAAATAGAACGCCGCCGAACTGATGCAGAACGCCAGCGGCGCGGCCAGCGGGGCCGTACGCCGCCTGCGCGCCATTTTCTGCCCGCAGCGCACGCACAGGGCCTGCTGGCCCGGCTCAAGGTCTGGCAGGCGCTGGTACAGCCCGCAGCCGGGACATTCCGACAGCCCGCCAATAACGCGCACATGCCGCACGGGCCCCAGGCCAAGGTCATCGCAGCGCAGGCGCGCGGGGGGAGAGGACATGCTCATACCCCGCCTAACATATAGACCAAATTAAAATGGGGAATGCCGCATTTGAGATATTGCATCATTTCAGCCCATCGTTTATCAGACGCCATAGGTTTGCCGACATAGCTCAGGGGTAGAGCAACTGATTCGTAATCAGTAGGCCCTCGGTTCAATTCCGAGTGTCGGCACCACCTTTCTCCCCTTATATCCAGTGTTTCACCGGCTGGCGCCTTCAGGCGCCGGGGGCTGAAGAATGCGCGCGCCATTACAGCCCGCACCAGCCCAGCAGCAGGCACATCCCCAGCCCGGTCAGGCCGATCAGCGTCTCGATCACGGACCATGTCCATGCCGTCTGCGGCACGCTCAGCCCCAGCGTGTCGCGCACCTGCCAGAACCCGGAATCGTTCATCGGCCCGAACATGACCGCCCCCGCCCCCGTGGCCAGCACCAGCAGCTCGGGCGAGACACCATGCCCATGCGCCATGATCGGGGCCACGATGCCCGCCGTGGTGCTCATGGCCACAGTGGCCGAGCCCACCGCCACCCGCATGCCCGCGGCCAGCCCCCATGCCAGCAGCAGCAGCGGCACATGCATCTCCACCGCCGCATGCGCGATCGCGTCCGAAATGCCGCTGGCCATCAGTTCCGCGCCAAAGCCGCCACCCGCCCCGATCATGAGCAGCAGGCTGGCCAGCGGGCCAAGACATTCGTTGGAACAGGCCAGTATCTTTTCCTTCGTCAGCCCCCGCCGCAGCCCCAGGGTCCAGAAGGACAGCAGGGCCGCCAGCCCCAGCCCCACATTCGCATCCCCCACAAAACGCAGGGCGGCGGCCCATCCATCCCCGATCGGCCCCATGAACCGCACGGCCGACCCCGCCAGCATCAGCACCATGGGGGCAAGGATGGTGAACAGCGTAATCCCGAAACCTGGCAGCGCGGCAGGGTCGCGCGGCGTATCACGCCCGTGCTGGCTGGCGGCGGCGGCCCCCGCATCCGCCGGCAGGCGCGGCACGATGAAGCGGGTGTAAAGCGGGCCGGAAATGATCGCAGCCGGCACGCTCACCACCGCCCCCATCCAGATCAGGCGCCCGACATCGGCATGATAGGCCGCAAGGGCGAACATCGCGCCCGGATGCGGCGGCATATACCCCTGCACCACCGACAGGGCGGCCGTAACCGGCAGCGCCACGTGCAGCAGGGGCATACGGGTCTGGCGTGCGATGGAAAAGGCCAGCGGCACCAGAATGACAAACCCGACCGTAAAGAAAACCGACAGCCCGACCAGCAGCCCGATCAGCATCATGGCCCAGTCCACCCGCCGCGCGCCCGCCACCGACACCACGGTCATGGCGATGCGGTCCGCCCCGCCGGAAACCTCCAGCATCTTGCCCATCATCGTGCCCAGCGCGATGACGGAGGCGATCTGCCCCAGCACGTCGCCCGCCCCGGTCTCGAACGCGCTCACCACCCTTGTCGCAGGCATGCCAGCGGCAAAGCCCAGCAGCACGGAGGCGATGAACAGCGAAAGGAAGGGGTTGAGCTTGACCCGCTCGATCAGGAAAACAACGACGCCTATGGCCACAACAGCCAGTAACAGGGCCATTCCGACCGACATCCACACGTCTCCCTGATTACGGCCCGGACCCGCGCAGCACCGGTGTCGCCTGTTCCCACCCGCCCCCCAGGGCGCGGGCAAGCTGTATGGTGGCCAGCGTGCGGGCGTCCTGGTTGGCCAGCACATCTGCCTGCGCGTCCAGCACCTGCATGCGGGCGTGCAGCACATCACCCAGATTGCGCTGCCCACCGGCATACAGTCCGGCCATATCCCGCGCAACCTGCCGTGCCTGTTCCATCGCGCGGGTCAGTTCCACATCACGGCTGTCCAGCCCGAGGCGGTTTTCATACCCATCCTCCACCTCCGCCAGCGCGCGCAGTATGCTCTGGTCATATCCGGCCACGGCGGCGTCCAGCCGGGCATCGGCGGCGTGAATACGCGCCTGTATGCGGTTGGCGGTGAAAATGGGCAGGTAGCTGGTCAGCGCGATCAGCCCGCCCGTGCCGGACAGGCCGGGAATCCCGTCAAAGCGCAGCCGCCCGTTGCCACCAAAAAATTCCAGCCCGAAACGCGGCAGCAGGTCGGTCTTGGCGCTTTTCAGCCGGTTCAGCGCCGCATCCACCTGATCGCGCCGGGCGCGGACATCGGGCCTGCGCTCCAGCACCTCATCAGGCATCTCGCCTGCGGGTGCCGGGGGCAGGTAGTAAGCGGGCGGCGGCACGGGGTCCGGCAGCCCCTCGGGCACCTGGCCGGACAGGACCGCCAGCCGCCTGCGCATAAGATCAAGCTGGGCCACAAGCATGGGCCTGCGCGCCCGCAGGCCGGACAGCTTCTGGTCAATGCCGGTGACATCCGCCGCATTCGCCTGCCCCGATGCGAAGCGGGCCTGACCATAGGCATGCAACTGTTCCAGCGTGGCGATGCCCTGATCGGTCAGCGCGATCTGGCGTTGCAGCCCCTGGGCCTGCAGGTAGTCATCCGCCGCATCGGCGGCGATGACCATCTGCACGCCATGGAAATATTCCTCCTCCGCCGCGACACCGGCCTTCGCGGCCTTTACATCGGCATGGCGGCCACCGAACAGGTCCGGCTCCCACGATGCACCGACCCCGGCCAGATGCGCGTCCGTTCCGGGGTCATTGCCGGGCACGAGGCTGGTGGGGTTGCGCCAGTCCATGCCCCCACCCAGCATGCTGCCCGTGGCCCCCACGGTGGGATACAGCGCCGAACGCGCGACCGTGTGCAGCGCACGCGCCTCACGCACGCGGTCGCGCGCCATGCGCAGGTCGGGGCTGGCGGCCAACGCCGTCTCGACCGCATGTGTCAGCCCCGGGTCATGCCAGGCCTCCCACCAGCGGGTCAGGTCCGTCCGTGGCGTATCGGCAGCCGGTACCTGCGTGAACTGCCGCGGCACCACCACGCGGGAGGCCGGGGCGCGTGTGTGAAAGGGCGAACACCCCGCCACCAGCCCCATGGCCACCACCATGCACGCCATCCGTGCCCATCCGTTCCCCATCATTCCTGCCTTGCCAACATGGATCTGAACCGCGCGAGCGCGCACATAAGAAATACGATACCCGTCAGGCTTACGGTCAGCAGCGGCAGCATGATCGCATCCAGCCCCGCGCCCCGGTACAGGATGGCCTGTGACAGGTTGACGAACTGCGTGGTGGGCAGGAACCGCACCACCACCTGCATGGCGGCGGGCATGCTCTCCACCGGGGTTGCAGCACCCGACAGCAGGTACGCCACCGCATAGACCGGCACCACCAGCAGCCCGAACTGCGGCATGGTGGGGGCGACGGTGGCCAGCATGATGCCCAGCGCCGTGGCGGAAAACAGGTACAGCAGCGCGCACGCCGCAAACAGCGTGACCGACCCCGCCAGCGGCACCCCCAGCCACACATGCACCACCAGCCATAGTGACAGCATGGCACCCACGAATATGACCAGCCCGTTGGTCACGATTTTCGCAATCGCGATCTCGCTGGCCGTGACCGGCATGACCAGCAGGTGCTCCAGCGTGCCGTGCTCGCGTTCACGGATCACCGCCGCCCCCACCAGCACGATGGAAAGAATGGTGATGTTGGTCACGATCTGCATGACCGAGGTGAACCACTTCGATTCGTTATTGGGGTTGAAGCGGATGCGGCTCTGCACGCTGAAGGGCACCTGCTGCGCCAGCGCGGGCGTGTGCAGCACGTCACTGACCGCGCCCAGCATGATCTCGTTCAGGTAGGCCGTGCCCAGCCCCGCCTGCGTCATGGCCGTGGCGTCCACACGTATCTGCACCGCGGGCGTGCGGCCCGCCAGTATGTCGGCCTCGAAACGCGGGGGGATATCGACCACGAATATGTAGTCCCCCTCGTCCATGCCACGCAGGGCCTCCGCACGGTCCACCATGACGGGGGGCTTGAAATAGGGCGGCAGCACCGCATCGCGCATGCGGCGCGACAGGGTGGTGTTGTCCTCATCCATAAAGGCGATGGTCGCGTTCGAGACCTCGACCTTCACGCCACTGGCCACCAGCAGCACGCCCGCGCTGAAGGCGAACACGATCAGCCCCAGCAGCACGCGGTCGTGCACAAGGCTGCGCAGCTCCTTGCCACACAGCAGCCCGACATTGACCAGCCAGCGCATCATGCGCTCAGGCTTCCTGTTTTTTCAGCAGCAGCCGCGCGGCCAGCATGTAAACGCTGGCAAAGCCGCCCAGCGCCAGATAGATGCGCCAGAAACTGCCCAGACCCAGCCCCTTGGTAAAACAGCCCAGGCTGATGATCTGGTACCACGCCGCCGGAAAGCCCAGCCCCACGATGCGGCTCAGCCCCGTAAGCGTCGAGGCCGGATAGAGCAGGCCAGAGAAGTTGACCGCCGGGATCAGGCAGATGATGGACGTGCCGAAAATGGCCGCCACCTGCGAGCCGACAAAGGTCGAGATCAGCAGCCCCAGCCCCGTGGCCGACAGCACGAACAGCACGCCGCCGATGCTGAGCGCCAGCAGGGACCCCTTGAGCGGCACCCCCATCACCACCACCGCCACAATGACCAGCATGGCGTAGCTGATGGTGGCCAGCGCCGCATAGGGCGCCTGCTTGCCCATGAGATACTGCCCCACCGACGCGGGCGAGGCATACAGGTTGACGATGGAGCCCACCTCCTTCTCCCGCACCACGCCGAGGGCGGTCAGCATGCTCGGGATCAGGATCAGCGCCAGCATGATCACGCCCGGTGTCATGGCGTAGATGCTGCGGAATTCCTGGTTATAGGCGAAACGTGGCTCCACATTGATCGGAACCGTTACCCCCTGCGGCATCTCGCGCCCCAGCGTGGCCGCGTACCCCGCCAGCACGCCCGTCACGTAGGCCCGGACATTGGCCGCAAGGAACGGCACCGCGCCATCAATGATCACCCCGACCTCCGGCCTGCGCCCGGCTTCCATGTCACGGGCGAAGCCCGCTGGAATATCCAGCGCCATCTGCGCGCGGCCATTGCGTATGGTCCGGTCCAGCGCATCGGCATCGGTTACGGGCGGCAGTTCATGGAAATAGGCGGAGCCACGGAAGCTGTCGATCAGTTCACGGCTGATGGTGGTCCGGTCATGGTCACTGACGGTAAAGCCCACCCCCTCCACATCGAACGAGATGCTTGATGCCGCCACCACCAGCAGGATCAGCGGCCCGACCAGCGCGAACATGAGTCGCAGCCGGTCGCGCAGCAGTTCCACCGCCTCGCGCCGGGCAAAGGCCCATGCGCGCGGCAGCCACGCCCCGCCAAGGCGGCCCAGCCGCATCTCCCACCGTGTCGCCATGTCCTGCCACCACGCGCGGCCACGGCTGGCGGGTTTTGCGGCGGGCGCGGCCTGCGCGGTGTCCATCGCACCTTCCGCATCTTCCAGATAGGCGATGAAGGCGGCCTCAAGATCGGGGGCCGCGCGTCTTTTCACCAGTTCGGCGGGTGTGCCGACCGCCAGCACGTGCCCGCGATGCATGAGCGAGATCCGGTCGCACCGCGCCGCCTCGTTCATGAAATGGGTGGAGACAAAAATGGTGACATGATCCGTGCGGGACAGGCGGATCAGGTGCCGCCAGAACATGTCGCGCGCGGCGGGGTCCACGCCGGAGGTCGGTTCGTCAAGGATCAGGATTTCGGGGTTGTTGATGCACGCTGCCGCAAGCTGCAGGCGCTGGCGTATGCCCAGCGGCAGGGCGGCGGGGCTGACATCGGCGCAGTTACGCAGCTCGAACGAATCAAGCGCCTGCTCCACCCGCTGCGCCGCCTGTGCGGCGGGAATACGGTAAAGCCGCGCCTGCAGCATAAGGTTCTGGCGCACGGTCAGTTCCTCATAAAGCGAGAACGCCTGCGACATGTAGCCAATGCGCATGCGGGTTTTCATGTCACCCGCCGTGATCTGCTCGCCAAACAGCCGGGCCGTGCCGCTGGTCACGTCCAGCAGGCCGGTCAGCATTTTCATGGTGGTGGACTTGCCGCAGCCATTGGAGCCGAGGAAGCCAAAAATCTCGCCACGGCTGATGGTGAAGCTCACGTCACTGACCGCCGTGAAACTGCCAAAGCGGCGGGTCAGGTGTTCGGCCTCGATGGCGGGGGGGCCGCCGGGATTGGCATAGGGCGGGATGACGAAGCCGCTGGCCTGCTGGCGCTTGCCTTCGGGCAGGAGCGAGATATACGCCGCCTCCAGCGATGTGGTGTTGGTGCGCTCCAGCACGCGGTGCGTCCGGTCGCTGATCAGCACCTTGCCGTCATCCATCGCCACCAGCCACGAAAAGCGTTCCGCCTCCTCCATGTAGGCGGTGGAGACGATGACCGTCATGGACGGGCGCTCACGCCGCAACTGGTCCACCAGCGTCCAGAACTGCTGGCGCGAGAGCGGATCGACCCCGGTGGTCGGTTCATCAAGTATCAGCAGGTCGGGATCATGCACCAGCGCACAGCACAGGCTGACCTTCTGCTTCATGCCCCCCGACAGGTGCCCCGCCGCCCGGTCGGGAAAGGGCGCAAGCCCCGTGGCGTCCAGCAGGCGGTGGATGCGCGCGTCACGCGCACGGGCGTCCATGCCGAACAGGCGGGCGAAAAAATCAATGTTCTCCCATACCGACAGGGTCGGGTACAGGTTGCGCCCCAGCCCCTGCGGCATGAAGGCGACCCGGGGCAGGAACGCCTCACGCGCGCGGCGCGATCCCATATCCGCCCCCAGCACCATGACCTTACCGGACTGGAGCCGCCGCACCCCCGCAATCAGCCCCAGCAGGGTGGACTTGCCCACCCCGTCCGGCCCGACAAGGCCGATGGTGGTTCCGGCAGGCAGGCTGAGTGTCACGTCATTGACCGCCGTGACCGCGCCATAGCGGTGCGTCACCCCGGTAATGGTGATGCCGGGCGGGCTATCGTGCGGCGTATCCGCGTTCATTGCGGGGCATCGGCCACGTCAAGGGCCGCGGGCCACGGGGTGGCGGGGTCGGTGCGCACGTAGCCATCGCCCGTCATGCCCGCCTTGAGCACGCTGCCGTAACGCCGCGCCGTTTCGGGTGCGATCCGCAGCTTGACGCGATAGACCAGCTTGTCACGCTCGGTCGTGGTCTCGACATATTTGGGGGTGAACTGGGCCTCGGGCGAGACGAAGGAGATCGTGGCCGGAATGACCTGCTGGTGCAGGGCATCAAGGGCGATGCGCGCCTGATCGCCCACGCGCAGCCTGCCCGCCTGCGGGGAGGGGTAGAATACGGTCAGGTACATATCCGCCGGGTTCAGCAGAGAGGCCACCCGCCCCCCGCCGGGCAGGACCGCCCCCATTTCCACAATGCGGTATTCGATCCGGCCCGCCACAGGCGCGCGGATGATCATGTCATCAACCGCCGACTGCGCTTCGGCCACCTGCGCCTGCGCGCCATCGACCATGGCCCGTGCGCCATCAACCGCGCGGCTGGCGGCCTCGGCGGCGGCGGTGGCCGTGTCCAGGTTCGTCTGGTGCTGCGCGAGTTCCATGTCCGAGACGAGATGCTGGCGGAACATGCCGCGCGCATGCTCCATGTCCAGTTCCGCCAGATGCCGCGCCGCCTGCCGTGCGTCCCGCTCGGCCCCGACGCGCGCACTATCCGCCCGGGCGGCGTCAAGATGGGCGCGTGCGGCGTCAAGGCGGGCGCGCGCCGTCACGTCATCCTCACGCGCCAGCACCTGCCCCGCTGCGACGGTGTCGCCCTCGTTGAAATCAAGTCCGGTAATGCGGCCGGGATATTTCACCGCCACGTCAATACGCGCCAGCTCCAGCCGCCCGTTGGCCCGCGCCAGCCCGCGCGGCAGGTCGCCACGGTGCTGGACCACATACCACCCGGCCCCCACCGCCATGACCACAACGGCCAGACCGGCGCCAATCATACCCTCCCGCCACTTCATACCGGCAGCATCTCCTTGCCATACGCGCGAAGTGGTACCTGCGGGAAAGGGAGCGCCCCCTTCATGCGCGTGCGTACCCGGCCCGCGCGGGAATCCTGTCATAACGTCTCATATCACCCCGTCCCATGCAATCGCACGCGGGCCGTGATTACGCCGCGCCGTCGCTGCAGGGGGTGGCGCCGTCTTCCTTCATCACGTCCTCCGCCCGGTGCAGTACCTGCGCCAGCATGTCCATCATCGCCTGCGTGCCGCCGTGCGGAAGCCCGTCCAGCACGCGCGATTCCATGGCCGCGCAGATATGATGGAGTGCGGCGCATTTCCGCCGGCCACGCGGGGTCAGGACAAGGCACTTGGCCCGCCTGTCATCCTGATCGGGGCGGCGTTCGACCAGCCCTTCATCCTCCAGCAGGTCGAGCACGCGCACCAGCGCGGAACTATCGGTATTCATCGCATCGGCCAGCGTGCGCTGGCTTATGCCGGCGGGCAGCATCATGAGGTAGGCCAGCGGGCGCATCATGGCCAGACTCATGCCCTCCGTGCGCAGGGCGCGGTCAAGCAGCAGGCGCCACGTGTTGGACAGCCGCATGGTGAGGAACGTCATCCTCATGTCCTGAAAACCGGTACCCTCGATATCGGGCAATGGTGAACGACCCGGCATGTGAACCTCCTGCGGGTGAACGACCCGGCGACGGGGCCTTCATGCGCCCGATAGCATGCCGGACGCGGCGGATCATGACCCATTTACGCGATACCAGACCGGCGGCGGAAACGGGTTGGGCCGATATAATTGACATGGCACTAATTGTCATACAATAAATACCCGGCTCCGTATCCTTTATCTTCCCGTGGCATGCGTTATCAGGTGGTCCGCATGTCGCAGCCGGGAGTCCGCCCCAGATGTTGTCCAGCATTACGCGCACCTTTTCCATCGATGCCCGATGGGCCGCCACGTGCACCACGGCGGCCTACAGTGCGCGTGCGCTCCTGTCTGTCGGGATCGCGCTGTTCCTGGCGTTCAGCTTCCAGCTCCAGTCCCCCATGAGTTCGGTCACCACCGTCATGATCGTGGCCAACCCCACGGTGGGGGCGCTGGTGTCCAAAAGCGTGTGGCGTGTGATCGGCACCATCATTGGCGCGTCCATAAGCGTGGGGCTTATGGCGGTGTTCGTGCAGTCGCCGGTACTATATTTTATGGGGCTGTCACTGACGGTGGGGCTGGCCTGCATGGCCGCGACCTTCCTGCGGCTGTTCCGTGCCTATGCCGCCGTGCTGACGGGCTATACGATCGTCATCATCTCCGCCCCCGCGTTTGATGACCCTGACGGGATCTTCCTCAGCGCCATGTCGCGCCTTGCTGCGGTGGTGGTGGGCATCGTGACCACGGCGGCGGTGTTCATGGTCACCTCGCCGCGCCGTTCGGACACGCTGTTCATCCAGATCCATGACCTGTTCCGTGACACGGTCAGCTACATCCTGTCGTTCCATCAGGGCTACAGCAACGTGCCCGCGCCGAACCCGACCGCCACGCCCGCCAGCACCTTCCGCACCCTGCCCCCCACGTTTCATGACAGCCGCGCCGCCATGCTCAGCCGGATCGGGCGGCTGTCGGATGCGGTGGAATACGCCGCGACGGACAATTACGACATAAGCGTGCGCCAGCGTGAAATCCGCGCGGGGCTGGCACGGCTTTCGGGCATTGTCGCCTCATACCATCCCCATACCGTCACCGCCTCCAATACGGAGGAAGACCGCATGGTGCATGGCGAGATCGTGTCCATGCTCCAGTACCTCATGGACATTACCGCCAACCAGACGCTGGAAAGCACATGGACCAGCGGCTGCGCACGCATAAGCCAGACCCGCGCCATCATGATCGCGCATGCGCGTGACAGCCACTCCCCGCAGTCGCTGCTGTTTCTGGACGATATCCAGGACCTGCTGGGCCAGATCGAGACGGCGTTGCAGGATCTGGCCCGCCGTGGCAGCGCGGGGCGGCGGCTGCGGCTGCAACCCTATCTGGAATGGCCCACGGCGCTGCGCAACGGCGCGCGCGGAGCAACGATCACGATGCTGACGGCGCTGGTCTGGTACGTCCTGCACTGGACGGCGGGGCCGACGATGATGCTGTACGTGGTGGCCGCCGCCAGCCTGCTGTCCACCCTGCCCTCCGCCTCACGCGCGTCAGGGCTTATGGCGGCGGGCACGGCGCTGGGAATCCCGGCGGGGCTGTTATGCCATATCTACCTGCTGCCGCAGGTGGATGGGTATCCGCTGCTCTGGCTTTCGCTGTGCATCATGCTGCTGCCGGGGGTGTGGCTGCAGTTCCACCCGCAGGTGGGGGTCGGGGCATTTGGCTACTGCGTGTTTTCCACGGTCATGCTGCAAGTCAACAACCCCATCCATTATTATAATGACATAAGCCTGTTCAACGGCTGGCTGGCGCTGTTTCTGGGCTGCTGCATGCTGGTCCTGTCCTTCCGCGTGATCCTGCCGCCCAACCACCGGGTGGATGCGGCGCGCCTTGTCACGTCGCTTACGCGCAGCCTGCGCAGGCTGGCGCTGTCAGGCCGCAGGCAGGGCAAGGAATGGCTGGTGTGGGAGAACCTGCAACTGCAGAAGGTCCTGCGGCTGGCGATGCGCCTGTCGTTCTTCGCGCGGCCGGGGGTGATCCACCAGTATATTGACGCGGCACTGGCCACGCTCTCGCTGGGGCGGCTGGTGGAACGCATCCGCACCATTGCGGAAAGCCCCGAGATTACCGGTGGCCAGCAGGTGGCCATCTATGATGCGCTCGACGCCTTTGCCGAGCTGGCGCACAACCCGCTGCTGACCGCAAAGGCGCTGCGGCACGCGGCGTACATCCTGTGCCCGCCCGATGCGATCACCCTGCGCCCGGCGGCCCAGGTCGAGGCCATGGCCTGCCTGGAACAGGCCGCGCAGATCATCCAGGATATTCCCGGCTTCCTTGACCGGCGCGGCCCGCTGCAATGGGGCGAGGACTATCCCGCCGCCCACCGGCCGCCGCTTGCCGCCGTCAGGCCGGAAGTCGGCTGAGGACGGAGAACGACACGGCGTCCATGACGGTCGTGTCCACTTCGTCACCGACCTTGAGGGTCTTGAGGAACTCCTGCATCGGCTTCTGGCGCACCAGCACGACGCGGGTGATGTCATCGGGATCGACAAAGGTGACCTGATTGCGGGTCGTATCGAGACCCGTCACCTTGACGCGCTCACGCTTGAAGGAAACCATCATGCCGTGCGGATGCTGGCCGGTGCGGGTGCCGGCGGCGTTCTCGGTCGATTCAGGCATGGGGGAGCCGGGGGCGGCGATCGTGGCGTCAATGGTGCGCACGATGCGCAGGCCGATCTTGTCGCCCGCATGCAGCACCGGCAGCTTGGCGCGGATGTCCGGGTCCACGCGCACGGTGTCCAGATTGCCCGCCCTGTCACGCAGCAGGATCATGCCCGCATCGTGGTCCACGCTCTCGACGGTCGCGACACCCAGCTGATTGCCCACGATGACCGGGGCCTGCGCCATCGCGGAAGTCCCGCACAGTCCCGCAACACCCTCGATGGTTGCCGCCAGCGCCCATGCGACCGGGCGGGATGCAAACAGTTTTTTGTTCATATATGTGTCTTCCCTGAGTGGTTTTTTATGAATGCTGGTCCCTGCTGGCGGCCCTACACATGGGCCACCAGTTTCCTCCATAACCCTAACAGGGGATCATGTATGCCAAAGATGTAGATGTGATGAATATGTCAGGCGTAATCCGGCACGCCGGGCATGACCGCAAAACCGGGCAGCGCGCGCATCCTGCGCGCCCAGCGCCGCAGGGCGGGGCAGGTATCACGTTCCACCCCCACATCGGCCGACAGCGCGAACACCACGAACAGCACCACATCGGCAATGCTGGCGGCAGGGGCCGCGAACCAGTCATGGCCTTCAAGCGCGCGGGCGCTCATGTGGTCTTCCATCCGCCGCAGCATCACTTCCAGCGCGCCGGTGGCGGGCACGACCGGCATGGTGGTGCCAAGTGCTCCCCCACGGCTGGCCGCCAGCGCATCGAGCGCACCGCCCCCGAAATCCAGCCAGTCCAGAATGACCCATTCACAGGCGGGGTCGAGCCATGCCCGCGCCACATCGGGCCTGCGGGCGATGAAATGCAGGATGTTGGCAGGCCGTGACAGCCGCAGGCCACCATGCTCCAGCACCGGCGGACACCGCCCCGTGGCGAATACCGGCAGGCGCCGGGTGCCGGGCAGGTCCATGTCCACCGCTTCCGTGCGGTACTCCACGCCCATGAGCGACAGGCCAAGACGCACGGCGTAGCAGCGCACATCCGGCGTCCAGTCATACAGGATCATATCCATCGTCACGCCAGTTCCTCCATGACCGCGGCGGTATCGCCACCACATTCCACCGCATCGCGCAGCCGCGCGGCCCAGTGCGACAGGAAGGGTGCGGACGGTGCGCCATCCCCTTCCGCCCGGACCACATGCAGCATGGCCTGCCCCGCGACCGGCTCATGCACCGCAAGGCCTACACGACCAGTCCACAGCACGGGCGTATCATCATCCATCCCGATCGCCTGGCGCAGCGGTGCGATTCCTGCATGGACATGCACGCTGCGCACGGGCTGGACCCCATCCACGCCCTGTGCCGCCTGCGGGGCGAAATCCGCCGCCGCATCCAGGCTGACCCACGCAAGCCCGGCCCATTCACGCACGCCATAGGCGCCCACATGAATCGAGGCGGGCGCACGCACCTGCGGGTGGGCCGGGATCAGTTTGCACCGCGCGCCCGCACCGAACTGCCAGCCATGATACAGGCAGCCCAGGCCATCACCGCGCACGAACCCGAAACTGAGCCGCATGCCGCGATGCGGGCAGCGGTCCTCCCACGCATGGAGGGTGGATGTGGCGCTGTCCTCGCGCCATAGCACGATCTCATGCCCGCCAATCCGCACGCCCGCGACCTCGCCACGGTGTATGTCGGACAGGACACTGACCGGATGCCATCTGTGCATATGCTCTTCCGCTCCCTTCCGCCGGCACGGACAGGGCCTGCCTGTCCGTCCGGCCATTCCTTCACGCCATGGGATGGCGTGCCGTCCTGAATGGAGCTAACATTGCAAAACCGTTACGGCAATCCATGCGCGTGATGGATGACATACTGAAAACACAGGACCGGGCCATGACACTGACCACCCCAGCCGCTGAAACCGTTCTGTCCGAATGGCATGTGATCAGCCCCCTGTCACACCTGCGCACCACGCCAACCGACACCATGCTGCTCGACCGGCACATCACCTTTGGCCACGATGCCGATGGCGCGCCCTTTGCGTGTGACGTGGCGGAGCGGCGCAGCCTGCCCGTGCAGGCGCGCCATGGCTGCCTGTGGACATGCCTCGGCACGCCCAGAGGTGACATTCCCGCCATTACCGAAACCATGGAACCCGACCGCAGGGTCGTGGATTGCGGCGTGATCACGGTGCGCACATCCGCCCCGCGCATTGTCGAGAACTTCCTCGACATGGCGCATTTCCCCTTCGTGCACACCAACATCCTCGGCGCCGAACCGGATACGGAAGTGGCGCGCTACAACATAGAACTGCGTGAGGACGGCAACGAGGTCTGGGCCACGGACTGCCATTTCTACCAGCCGCAGGCCGCCCTTTCGGCCGCCGGTGGAATCGAGACGGAATACCTGTACCGCGTGGCCAGCCCGTTCGTGACGCTGCTGTACAAGACCTGCCCCACCCAGCCCGAACGCTTTGACATCATCACCCTGTTCGTCCAGCCGATGACACAGGAAACCAGCCGCGCGCACCCGGTCATGTTCCTGATTGACGATGTCTCGCCCCAGGCCGACCTGATCCAGTTCCAGCAGACCATCTTCCTGCAGGACCGGATCATACTGGAAAACCAGCGCCCGCGCCGCCTGCCGCTGTCCAGCGGGGCGGAAATACCCACCATGGCCGACCGCATGTCGGTGGCGTACCGCCGCTGGCTGCGTGACCGTGGGGTGCAGTACGGCACCACGGCCTGACCGCCACACCTGCGCGCGCTGCATTACCCCCCTTCACCCCATGGGGCTGCGCGGGGGGTGGGCATGGTGTACGTTCGCGCCATTGCAGACGGATCAAGCCGGAAAGAGCATTGCATGACCGAACAGAACACACAGGACGCCTTCGCGCAGGGCAAGGCCGCCGCCACGAAGGGTGAGCCGCTGATCGAAAACCCGTTTGACGAAACCCTGCCCGCCTATGAGGAATGGAATAAGGGCTGGTGGAGCGTGCGCGAAAACGACGGGGATTTCGACCCGTTTGCCGAAAAATGATCCGTGCCTCCACGATAGCGTGAGGTCATGGAAACGTGAGCGCACGCATATTGTGCGCGGATCATATCCTGTGAAATGAATGCGGAGGCGGCGCGCCCGAAACGTGAAATACGGCGCCTGTCCTCAGAAAACAGGGCGGTACCGGCAACGGTGCCGCCTTTTTTCATCAGGTGCCGCGGATCACGACCGGGCCGACATGCTGCCCGGCGCATGCGGCTGCGACTGGACGACCCGCACCCTGTCCGCACGCGCGCAGATGCGAAAGGCCATGAGCGCCCCGGCGGAAGTCAGGAAAATGGGCACCCACATGTCGTGCCCCACATGCGTGAACTCGATGCCCAGCGCGATGGCCGTAAGCGGCATGGCCATGAACGTGCCCAGAAAGGCGATCCCGCCCAGCAGCGCGGTCGTGCCCACATCCACACCGGGCAGCGGCAGCCACAGGTTCCACGCCGTGGCCAGCACGGTCGCCAGCAGTCCGCCCATGGTCAGGCTGGGGGTCAGCAGCCCGCCCGCCGCACCGGCGCGCAACGCCCCCATGATGACGATGATCTTGAGCACCAGCAGGGTCGCCGCCAGCTCCATGCCCAGTTGCGCCGAAAGCGCAAGCTGCATGGGGCCGCGCCCGTTACCCGGCAGTTGCGGGTAGAAGCATGTCAGCACCCCCATGAGGGGAAACACCACAAGGCACCACCCGATGCGCCCCACGCCGCGTGCCGCGCGGTTCTGCGCCAGCCCCGCCAACCGCTTGGCCCCATGCGCGCCAATGCCGATGACCGGCCCCGCGCACAGCGCCCACACCATGACGGCGGGTGTGACCACCATCGGCCCGATTTCGTACTGGTGCACATTGCCCAGCACAGCCCAGGGCACGAACGCCCCAATGGCCGATGCGCCCACGGCGCACAGCACGGCACGCTGCCCGACCTGGGCCAGCAGCACCTCCAGTATGAACAGCGCGCCACCCAGCGGCACGTTATAGACGGCGGCAAGCCCCGCCCCCGCGCCACAGGCGATGATGATGCGCCGGTCATCCGCCGCAAGCCGCAGCACGCGCCCCGTGGCGGTGGCCAGCACGGCGCCCAGTTCCCGTGGCGCGACCTCACGCCCCAGCGGTGAGCCGAGCGCCACCGTCACGATCTGGAGCAGTACATGCACCAGCGTGGAAAAAGGTGGCATGGGCTTGCCCGGCCCGGTCTTGCCCACGCTTGCGGCAATGCTGATGAGCGGCCTGCCAAAGCGCCCCAGCGCCCACCAGCCCACGCCCGCGACCACACCGGCCGCGCACAGCGCCGCAAACCGCCGCCATGCGGGCGCGGCGCTGACGCCCTGCAGGAAATTATGCGGCCCCCCCGGCTGCCCGTAGCCATAGGCCAGATGCTGGATCATGTGCAGCAGCAGCGACAGCGCCGTGCCCCCCAGCCCGGACAGGACACCCGTGCCCAAGACCGCGATGGCCATGACCGGCCATGCGGAGGTTGTGCTGGAGGAAGGCGGGGGGGAAACGGGTGCGTTCATGGGGCAATGAGGTATGCCGGATCAGGGTCCGTGCGCAAGGCGGGTTTCGGCAATAAAGGGCAGTTCTCCACCACATGCAGGCCCCGTGCCCGATTCGGCGCGCGCGGGGCATGGAACCCCTCCGGCATGCCGCCCCGGTTCGTGTTTCCGCGCGCGGCCGGGAGTGCTCTCGACTTCGTTACTTCTGGCCATTGCCGCGTTTTTACTTCCGCAGTTCATGCGCGTGGCCGCCATGACCGGACAGGAGAAGTAAGGAAGCGGCCTTTTTCATGCGGTCTGTCGCATCTTCACTTCCGCCGCCACCGGCGGGCCTGCGCCGTATGGCGGGGTGAAACGGACGTTTCCATTGCGGAACTTTTGGCCCGTACACCGGCTCATATGGGGGGTATGAACGGGGCTGGCGGGTGTGCATAACGGCAACACATCGGCACCGTAATGACCGCTTGGAAATCCGATAGCAAGTTCATATTGCTTCTAGATATAGTTGCCTGTACGGAACTAGAGGCAGCAGAATGAAATTGCAGGGGCAAGGCAGGAAGGGAACAAGATGAAATTCGTTATTGCCATCATCAAGCCGTTCAAGCTCGATGAGGTACGCGAAGGGTTGCACTCCATCGGTGTCGATGCACTGACCGCAACCGAAGTGAAAGGATATGGCCGCCAGAAAGGCCAGACCGAGATCTATCGCGGTGCCGAATACAACATTCAGTTTCTGCCCAAGATCAAGCTTGAGATCGCGGTGCCTGATGCCCTGTGCGAAAAGGTGGTGGACGTGATCCAGACCGCCGCATGCACCGGCAAGATTGGCGATGGAAAGATTTTTGTTCTCGATCTTGAACAGGCAATACGGATCAGAACACAGGAAACCGGAGAAAACGCACTGTGATCACGAAGATTGGCAAGAAAGCAGCGCTGGCGGGGGTAATGGGCGCGGCGGCCATGACCAGCCTGCCCGCCATGGCGGCTGACGCGGCCCCCCCGGCCATCGACACCGGCGATACCGCATGGATGCTGGTCAGCACCGCGCTCGTGCTGATGATGACCATCCCCGGCCTGGGCCTGTTCTATGCCGGCATGGTCCGCAAGAAGAACGTGCTCGCCACCCTCATGCAGTCGTTCGCGATCTGCTGCATCATGACCGTGGTGTGGATGGTGCTGGGCTACAGCCTTGCCTTCACTTCGGGCAACGCATTCATCGGTGGCCTGTCGCGGGTCATGCTTAACGGCCTGGGGGCCGGCATCTCCAAGGGTTCCGACGTGGCGTTCACCATGGCGGCGGGCACGCCCGCGGCCACGGCCATGACCATCCCCGAGAGCGTGTTCATGACGTTCCAGATGACGTTCGCCATCATCACCCCGGCCCTGATTACCGGTGCGTTTGCCGAGCGGATGAAATTCAGCGCCCTGTGCGTGTTCACCATTGTATGGTCCCTGCTGGTTTACGTGCCCATCGCCCACTGGGTGTGGGGTCCGGACGGATGGGTCGCGGGCAGGATCGGGGCCATTGACTTCGCCGGTGGCACGGTCGTGCACATCAATGCCGGTATTGCCGGTCTTGTCGCCGCACTGGTGATCGGGCGCCGCAAGGGTTTTGGTGTTGATGACCTGTCTCCCTACAACCTGACCTATGCCGTGATCGGTGCATCCCTGCTGTGGGTTGGCTGGTTCGGCTTCAACGCCGGTTCCGCCGCTGGCGCGAACGGCCGTGCGGGCATGGCCATGGCGACGACCCAGATCGCAACCGCCGCCGCCGGTGTGGCGTGGATGTGCGCCGAGTGGATGAAGACCGGCAAGCCCACGGTGCTTGGCATCATTTCCGGCGCGGTGGCGGGCCTTGTGGCCATTACGCCCGCGGCGGGCTTCGTGCTGCCCGGTGGCGCGCTGATGATCGGTCTCGTGGCCGGTGTGGTCTGCTTCTGGGGTGCGACAACGCTGAAGCACCTGATGGGCTATGATGACAGCCTCGACGCCTTTGGCGTGCATGGCATTGGCGGTATCGTTGGCGCGCTGCTGACGGGCATCTTCGCCTATGGCCCGCTTTCCGCCACCGATGCCAGCCCCGATGGCGTCAGCGGGTCGTTCGCGCAGTTCCTGGCGCAGGCGGAATCCGTGGGCATCACCATCGTATGGTGCGGCGTGCTGACCTTCGTGATCCTGAAGATCATAGACCTGACGATTGGCCTGCGTGTCTCGCCGGATGAGGAAATGGAAGGCCTTGACATGGCCCTGCATGGCGAACGGATCAATTCCTGATCCCTTCCCTGCCGGAAAAAAACGAGGGCGGTCCCATGGGGCCGCCCTTTTTTCATGCTCGACCCGAACGGTAAGGGGATGAAACCCTGATAGAAGTTTTTGGGTGCCGCCTTTTTTCAAAAAGGCGGCGTTCTTCGAAGCTTTTTGAAAAAAGCTTCACCAAAAACTTCTATCCGTTCAGAAGTCCTGCGATATCCCCGTCAGGATCGTGCGGCGCAGGCCGTATTGCGGCGCACCCACCCCGATGCCGGTACCACTACGCAGCATGTAAGGGTGATCGAACAGGTTGGTCACATCCAGCCGCAACTGCGTGGTGCGCAGGAACCGGGAATGGAACAGGTCGCGGAAGGACTGCACCAGCGACATGTTGAAGGTGGCGTATTGCGGGATCACGCCGCCATTGGGCACATCGCTGTCCTGCCGCAGGCCGCTGCCATACACCATGGTGGCTGACAGGCGGGTGGGATGCCCGGTGTGGTGGAAGAACGTGTAGGCCCCGCCAACGGACGCGGTCCAGCGCTGGTCATGGTCCAGATGCACCCAGTGGTGGCTGATATAGGCCAGGTCATCAGACGCGAAATTGAACTGCGCGCTGGTAATGTCCTTCCCGATCGCACGGGACCACGCCATGTTGCCGTAAAGCGAGAGCGGCCCGTGGTCGTAGGACGTGGCGAACTCGTACCCGTTGACCTGCCCGCGCCGGTAATTGAAGCCGGACAGGATGATGGGCGCGCCGAACTGCCCTTCATCAATCAGGTTATGGGCCAGCTTGTAATAGGCATCGAACGACACATGCCAGCCGGGCAGGATGCTCTGGTCAATCCCGGCATCGAAATAATGGTCCCGCTCGGCCCTGACCGTACTATTGCCCGTCGAGGCCGCGGCCCCCGATGTGCCCACGAAGCGTTGCAGGTCGGCCCCGCCCACCACCTCGAAGGGCGGCGGCGTGAAGTAGCGCGAATAGCCCGCATGCAGCGCGGCCCCCCGCCATGCACGCCAGACCACGTTGACGCGCGGGCTGAGCTGGTGCTGGTCCGTATATTCCCCCACGCCATCAAACCGCAGGCCGTAATTGACCGTGACATTGCGCAGGGGCCGCCATTCATCCTGCACGTACAGGCCATAGATGTCGCCCGTGCGGCCATTGCCCGTATGGATGTTGACGAACTGGCCGGTTGCCGTGTCCTGAACCAGCGCATCGGCCTTGGTGATGTTGCGCTCGGCAAAGACCTGGAAGCCAAAGCGGATGGTATGGTCAGGCCGCACGCGCCATGTCACATCGCTCTGGGCGCCGGTGGACATGACCGAACGCTGGGCACGCTGGCTTACCCCCATATAGGCAAGGTCGCCAAGGTTGGGGTCAGGGCTGTAGCCAAGGCTGCTGTAGCGCGAGAAAACCGATGTCTGGAGCGAGAAGGCCCCGATTTCCTTCTGCAGTGACAGGATGCCGAAATCGGTAATCTGCCTCTGGCGTTCGTTCAGGTTGGACGCATTCGGCGCACCGGGCACCGCCACGCAGGCCGCGTCATCCCCCGCGCAGGGAAAGGTCTGCCCGCCGATATTGGGAAGCTGGTACTCGGCGTTCGATACCCCCGCAATCAGGCTCAGCCGCGTGTTCTCATCCACCGTGTACCGCAGGTGACCCAGAAAATGGTACTGGTTGCTCAAGTCATGCGGCGCGTTGAAGGAGGGGGTCGTATTCTCGATCCCGACCCGGTCATGCACGTAATCGGCAGTCAGGAAGTAATCCCATTTGCCGTACTGCCCCCCATACTGCGCGGAGGGAAAGAAGTAATCCCGCGCACCGCCGTAAATCGACACATTGCCGCCCTTGTTGGTCGCGCCATTCTTGGTGGTGATGTCCACCACGCCCGCCTGCAGGAAGCCGTATTCAACCGGCAGCGCCCCGGTGGTGAGGGAGAGGTTGTCGGCAAAACGGGTCATGAGCGTCTGGCCGAACACGTTCATGCCCTCGGGCAACTGCACGCCGTCCAGCCGGAACTGCACCTCGTTATGGTCGCCACGCACATGGATCTGCCCGTAGCTGTCCTGCGCCACACCGGGGGCCTGCAGGAGCACGCTGTTCAGGCCTGCGTTATCGCCACCGGGAATGGTCTCGATCGCCTTGCGGCTGAAGGCATGGACCGTGGCCCCCGTCGAGGGCTGCAACTGCACGCGCGCCCGGTCCAGCCGGGCCGTGACGGTTATGGTCTCGGGCGCGGATGATGCCCGCGTCACTGTCTGTCCCGTTGCCTGCGTGGTGGTGGACGCGGCGGGCGGGGCATCGGTCGCCACGCTCTGGGCCATGGCCACCGTAAGCGGGGTCAGGCACGTCACCGCCGCCAGCGCGGCGGGCGAGAGGGGATGGGGGAAAAACCTTGAACGCAGCATGGCGCAGCAGCCTCACATCCGGTCTGGAGATTTCGGGAGGCGCAGCTTTATTTGGTACAATATAACATAACAACATGAAAAAACGGCGCGGCCACTCCGGGCCGGAATATGTTGTATATATGCAACATATTTCAGGCGTGCCGCCACGCCCCGCCCTGCCATCAGGGCACGGGAAACATGACCGCGCGGGAACGTGCGGAACGGATTGGAATGGTTGGCGGAATCAGGAGATGGCGCGCGCCATCAGCCCCTGTCGCGTTCAGGGTCCATGACCAGCGGCGGCAGGTGAGCCCCATCGCGCTGGTAGTTGTTGAGGAACATGCGCACGGCGGAGCGTGCAATGAACTCGATATGCGCCTGATCCGTATTGACCGGCAGTTGCAGCCGCACCCGCGCGGCAATGCGGGTCTGGCACAGGGCGTAGAACTGTTCGGCCGCGAAAACGGGGTCGGGAATGTTCAGCACGCCCGCATCGTTATGCTGCGTAAGCCATGCGGCAAAGATGTCGATGGACTTCTGCGGGCCATGGACCCAGAACGTCTCGGCCAGTGTCGGGAACTTGGCGGCCTCGGAAATGATGATCCGGTTGAGCATGAGCGACAGCGGTGATGTCAGCAGTCCGATCATGGCCATGGCCAGATGCTCGAGCGATTCCGTAAGGTTCGCCCCCTCGTCTATCCGCCGGAACAGCAGGGGCAGTTTCTCGCACGCGCACTGCTCGACAAAGGCGGCGAACAGCGTGGCCTTGCTGTCGAAATAATTATACAGCGTTCCCTTGGACACCCCGGCATCACGCGCGATGCTGGACATGGAAGCGCCCTCGTACCCCTTTTCAGCAAAAACACGCGCGGCCCCGGCCAGTATCTGCTGGCGCTTGGCAGCGGAGGCACCGGAAAGCGGACAGCCTTCCGCCTGTGTCCTGCCTGAATGGTCTGCCATGGTGCCCATTGAAATCATCCTGCTCCCGCGGTCGGTGCGTACTTTCGATTGACCCCGTGTGGAAAGCCGATAGGCTAGGGGACTGACCGAACTGATCGGTCATTTATGCCATGGTAGCGAAACCATGCCATGGAAGACAGATTTATATTAACTGTTTCAGGGACAACAGGGGGCCGGGTTGGTAGGCAGGGGAATTTCATGGCGAACGGCAGTGGTCGGGTTGTCGGTCGTGACCGCCGGATGTGCGGTTGGCCCGAATTTCCACAAACCCACCCCGTGGACGCCCAAGCAGTACGGCGGCCCGGACCGGATTCAGGCCGCAACCGGCACCACCGCCAGCCCTGCGCAGGTTGCAAGCCAGACCACCCCCGATGACCCCGACACCGCATGGTGGAACGTGTTCCATGATGCGGAGCTGACAAAGCTCGAGCAGCGCGTCGCAACCGATAACCTTGATGTCCGGCGCTATGCCTACCGCATGGCCCAGAGCCGCGCGGAACTGCGCATAGCGGGCGCTGAACGCTACCCCGCCATGTCGGCCTCCGGCTCCTATGCCCGCCAGCAGTACAGCACCAAGATGCTCCAGCGCATCGTGACCGATGTGGAGAGCGACCCGCAACTGAGCACCAACCCCGTATTTTCCCAGTACGCCCCCTCTCCGGGCCAGGCCAAGATCCCGCTGTTCAACCAGTGGCGCGACAGCATTGACGCGACATGGGAAATCGACCTGTGGGGCCGCGTACGCCGCCAGTATGAAGCTGCCGCCGCCGATACGCAGGCCGTGAACGAAGCCCGCCGGGGCATCCTGATCTCGCGCCAGTCGGAAGTGGCGCGGGATTACATGGAACTGCGCAACACGCAGGAACAGATTCGCATCGTCATGGAAAACCGTGACGTGGCAAAAACCATGCTGGACCTGAACCAGCAGCGTTACGCCAAGGGCCTGTCCAGCAACCTGGAGGTGGAACAGGCCCGCGCGCAGTATGAAAACACGCTGGCGCAACTGCCCCAGCTTGAGCAGCGGCTGGTCGCGCAGGTCAATGCGCTCAGCCTGCTCATGGGCGAGCCGCCGCGCGCACTGTCCGATGAGCTGCTGAATGCATCCGCCATTCCCCCCGTGCCGCCGCGCGTGCCGGTGGGCGTGCCATCGGAACTGGCCCGCCGCCGCCCCGACATCCGCCGCGCGGAAGCCAACCTGCACGCGGCGACGGCACAGGTGGGCGAGGCCGTGGCCGAGTTCTACCCGCGTGTCACGATCAATGCGGGCTTCGGGTTTGAATCCCTGTCGTTCCGTGACCTTGGTTTCTGGAACGCCAAGGCGTGGAATGTCGGGCCGTCCATCACCCTGCCCATCTTCCAGGGCGGGCGGCTGCGCGGGCAGCTTGAACTACGCAAGGCCGCGCAGAAGGAAGCCGCCATTTCCTACCAGCAGACCGTGCTGGGCGCATGGCATGACGTGGATAACGCCCTGACCGCCTATACCGATGAACAGATACGCCATGATGAGCTGAGCGCGCGCGCCGACGCCAGCCACCACGCGCTGCAACTGGCGCAGGACCAGTACCGCCAGGGCATGGTCACCTACCTGACCGTGCTGGATGCGCAGCGCCAGTACCTGGGCGCGCAATCCGACCTGACCACAAGCACCGCCACGATATCGGGCAACCTGGTGCGCCTGTACAACGCGCTGGGCGGTGGATGGGAGACGACCTACCCCGAACCACAGCCGCGCCATGCGAAGCAGGCCGCAGCCCAGCCCGCCCCGGCAGCCATCACACCGGGCGGAACTGCCACGCCCGCAGCAGGCAAACCCGCCTGAAACTGCGTTAAAGGCTTGGCGCAGGCGCGCCTTGCTAGTATAAGCCGCCCCGTTCCCGACTGGCTGGTCCATAGCCGCCATACGGAACCACGGCGCAGGGATATGTCATAATGATTACATTGCCCCCCGATTATCGCCCTTCGGAGGATGAGGAATTCATGAATCCGCAGCAGGTGGAATATTTCCGCCTCAAGCTGCTGAAATGGCGAACGGATCTGCTCAAGGAAGCGGATGAAACTCTTGCCAGCCTGTCCGAGGGCGGCATCCACGAAGCTGATATTACCGACCGGGCCAGCGTCGAGACCGACCGCGCGCTGGAACTGCGCACACGTGACCGCGCGCGCAAGCTGATTTCAAAAATCAATCAGGCCCTTCAGCGCATCGAAGCCGGAACCTACGGTTATTGCGAGGAAACGGGCGAGCCCATCGGCCTGAAGCGGCTGGAAGCCCGCCCCATCGCCACCCTGTCGATCGAGGCGCAGGAACGTCACGAGCGCATGGAACGCATCCACCGCGACGACTGATGCCGCTTTCTCCCCCTGGTTACCCCCGATTTGTCGAAACACGGTAAATTAAGGGGTTGCCAGCCGGGGCAGGAAAAGTTAGGAAGCGCGCATACAGTGCTGCTGTAGCTCAGTGGTAGAGCACTCCCTTGGTAAGGGAGAGGTCGACAGTTCAATCCTGTCCAGCAGCACCATGATTTACCTAGACTTTGTTGTTTCGCATTTCTGTGTTGTCTGGTCCACGTGGACCAGAGAATACCGATAGAGCATCGGTGGCCTTTTTCAGCCAGTCCGGGCTGTGGTGCCCGTAGACCCGCTCGATCATCTCGACACTGTTTCCCAAGAACTTGGCGACCATCTCAAATGGTACACCCGCCATCACCATCCATGTGGCACAGGTATGCCGCAGGGTATGAGGGGTCACGTCATCCAAGCCCGCTTTTGCGGCACGCTTGTTGAACGCCGTCTTGATCTTGTGAATCCGCTGCCCTCGATACTCGATCACCCAATCCGTGGTGCGACCTTCTGCTGCCTGTATCAGGGCCTCGTATAGCTGGGGCACCATTGGCACGATCGAACGCCCCTTGTTTCCTGTGCCCTGTCCAAAGCTGATGATACGCTGCTCCAGATTGACCTGGTCCCACTGGAGTTCGAATATCGCACCGGATCTGGCACCCGTGTAGAGAGCCAGCAGGATGAACAGGCGGACGTGCGGAGTCGTGGTGACGGCGATCAGGCGATTCGCCTCCTGATGCGTCAGCCACCTTTCTCGCGATTTTGGTGCACGTGGCACCTCGATTGCAGGGGCACTGTCGATCCATTTTTCCCTGACTGCCCAGCGCAGGGCAGTTCGTAGCGTTACCAGTTCCTTGATGATCGTACCATCGCTCAAGGGTCGCCACTGTCCTGGTGGAAGGCCCCGCCTTCCCTGTTCATGGCGTGTCTTGGCATAGGCGCGACAGACCTGCGTGGTCAGGTTATCAGGCTGTAAATAGCCCAGGTGCTCACATATGGCTGACGATGCATGCTCAAGGCTGGCGAAGCTGGCGACTCGGGGGCGACGGTCCTCCAGATATCCCTGCATAATCCTATCGATCGACGGCCGAGCTGGAGGCTCAGGCGATGCCAGCCCGGCCATCAGCTGACCTAGGGCGCGCTTTGCTGTTGCCCGATCCTTTGTCCCAAGCGAAACGCGTCTCTTGCCCTTCTGGGGGTCCCACCACTGCGCGTAGAAATAACCGTTCCGGACTGCGAGGCTGTAGGTGCGGGGGGAGCTTTCTGACATTCTTCTCTGTTTTCATAGGCTTCGACATCATCCGGACGAATCCGGAATAGTGATCCGATGCGGATGGCTGGTAGCTCGCCGCGCTTGATCAGGTTACGCACGTGCTGATGGGAACAGCCCCATGCGGAAGCTACATCGGCAATCCGCAGGCGCTTGGAAGGCAATTCAGCCATGAGCTGTGTTTCCTTTCATTTCTTCACCCGCCTTTGTCCACGCCTGCACACCACGCGCGCGGATCAGCTTCACATTCCCTTCCCTGACCAGCGGCCCACGGAAAACGATCCGGCAGGGGCTGCCGCTTTCGACCACCTGGCCAAGGTACTGACCGGTCCCATCGCCATAGATCTCCACGTCATAGATCTCCTGACCGAACTGGAGGCCGCGCAGGCACGGATGCGCCTGATCGTTCAGGGCGTAAGGTTTCAGTCCTTTGGATGCGTACGCGGCCGCGATCAGGACATTGGCGGCAGCCCGGCGATAGTTCTGCCAGTTGGGCACCAATGCGCCGCCACGGATGGTCTCGACCATGGCGTCGGGACCATGCGGGTCATTGTATGATTCGCACAGCGCACGCGCGCCGGCTTCCACTACCGCGCTGGGAATAGTGCTCATGCGATCTCTCCCGCGATTGCCAGCCGCTGTGCGCCGGTCATGGGGGCATGCAGTCGGGCGTTACGCCCTTCCCTGTGACCAGCAACGAATGACTGATCGGATCTGCGCGATGATGGCGCAGCGCGTCCCTTCATCTCATGCAGATCCTCATATGCTTTGCCTTTGTAGCGGAGCAGCAGTTGTTCTTCCTCTGGTGAGATCGCAAGGCGCTGTGCCTTGCTGCGCACGGCAAGGATCCAGCCCTCGGCAAAATTGTCTGCCCGACTGATCTTGGTAGTGCGCTTGATGCGTTTGTTCTGCGAACGCAGGAAATCGGCGCGCGCCTGGCGCAGCTGGCGACTAAGAACCTCGCATGTGTAGGCAGCCATTTCGGCGCGGTCTGAAAGACCGTAGAACCGGATCTGGCCAGTGCCTTCCACAAAGACCGACTTTACCCCGAAGACGCCATTGATCATTGACCAGAGACGGGTCTGGTATCTGGTCGGCCGGGTCTTCGCGCCCCACGTAAAGCGGCACGCAAATTCCCCCACATTCGACAGGACCAAATCATCCTCGGTGATCTGGTGTTCGTGCATGAGCTGCTGCGCGCGTGCCAGTGCGGCAGCGGCTTCGTGCGCGTTGCTTGACCTGGACAGCGCCATCAGCTTCTTGAGGCGTTCCATGACTGATTTCTGGCTCATGGCACCTGCACCGTCATATCGACCAGACCGGCCTCAATGATCTTGCGGCAGGCGAACTGGATGGCCTCGAACTGGTATTTCTGTGCATATGTCCAGCTGTAGACGTGCTCTACGCTGCCGTTGAAAAGGCAGTCGAGACCCCTGCTGCTAGTTTTATCCAGGCGACGTTCCAGTTCATCCTTGATCCGCCAGCGCCCATCATGCGTGGCGACTATTGCAGGCGTGTTGACCGAGCCACGGGGATCCCAGTCAGATCCAAGGGTATCCCGCCAAAGGTTCAGCCAATTCTCCCAGCATGGGTCGAAATCATAGAAGTCGGTGAATACAGGACAGGCCATATCCAGATATTCGGTGCCGGTTTCGCGGCGCGTGATTGGACGCGGATCCATGTCTTCCACGTCACCCCAGAAATCATCCTGCATGCCTCTGGCTACAGCCCTACGGTATTCCTGACATATCTGGCGATAACCGCCTGCCCGCTCTAAGTGCACAACACGGTATCGCCGTTGGCCGTCCACTTCGTAAGGGGTGATTCTTTCACCGACTGTGCCATTCAGGGCCTCGATCACCGGGGCGTTTGCCCACTGGATGATGGCCTGCAAGGTGGCATCTGCGTCATACTCTTCCCGCTGATCCGCCTTGCGCAGCAGGTAATCCATCTCCGATTCTGATGCCCACTTGATGGCCGCATCGAAAGATGAACACGCCTGGTAGTGGGTGAATGTCATGTCGCAGCCGTCGCCAGTCAGGATCAGCTTTCCCCGGATCCACATCAGGTTGAACCAGTAGGCCGAGCTGTTGGGCCGGCTGAAATGGAAGGACCGGCACGGTGCTTCCTTCATGACGTGATCGGTCAGGCGGGATGCGTGGCCGTAGCTCATCTCGCCACCTTCCTGCTCATAGCGGCATCAATGGCAGCACGTGCCGTCGGCTGACCATTCGACCTGCAGACCTGATCAGTCGCCATGGTGAATCCATCATCCGTTTTCGTCAGCCATGGGAACGATTGTGCCTCAAGCCAATCCAGCCGTGTGGAATCCTGCTGGCTTTCGTGCAAGGTGTTGATTTTCACTGAGAACTGACCCGGGTAGGGCGGAAATTTTCATCGAGATTTGACCCATGCCTCCACACTCCCCGGCATCAT
>NZ_QUWV01000060.1 GCF_003403295.1 Komagataeibacter melaceti
GGCGGGGGTCAACCTGGCCTCGGCGCCGGAGAGTGCGGCGGGCGTCATATCGGGGCTGGAGGCGGCGGGCGGCGGGCTGTCCACCGCCATAAGCCAGACCGGGGCCAACCTGGAGGCGATCGTGCCCGGCAACGCCGCCAGCATGTCCACACTGGCGCAGAACGCGCAGCTTCACAGTGCTGCGGTTACGTCGGGCGCGCTGGTCAACCGCGCCTATGCCAACACCATAACCGCAACGGACGGCGCGCAGGACGGGCCGCTGGTCACGGCACGATAGGATTTTTGCATCATGGCAACCACCATCAGGGTCACGGCGGCGGATGTATCGCTGTACCATGTCGCCGCCGCACGGCTGGGCGACGCCACGCAGTGGTGGCGCATTGCCCAGCTTAACGGCATGGCCGATCCCGACCTGTCGGGCTGCGCCACGCCGGTCATGCTGGTGCTGCCCACGGTCGATCCATCGCAGGACAGTGGGGTGCCGGGGGTGGCGTCATGAATGGCGACATGACCGTAACCGCCCCGCGCGGGCAGGCGGTGTGGCGCGCACCGCGCGCGCGGCTGCTGGTCAATGGCGCGGAACGGGCCGAAACGGGGCTGGAACATTTCACCCTGACACGCACCCGCTACAGCCGCGCCGACACGCTGGAGATGGGGCTGGCGCTTGACCGCACCAAAATACCCGCCTCCGGCCCGTGGTTCGACCTGAAGGGCGCGGCGGTGGCCGGGACCGACATCCAGCTCCAGATGCGCGACGCCGCACGCCCCGGCGCACAGTGGACCACGCTGTTCGCGGGGGTGATGGACCATGTGGAACTCAGCCCGGCCGAGACGGTGGTGCGCATCGCATGCCGCGACTATCTGGCCAGGCTGCTGGACATGCGGGTGGTGGATGGCTGGCTGAACATGACGGCGGCGGAAGTGGTCACGGCCATGGTCACCGCAGCAGGCCTTGCGCCGCGCGTCAGCATGCCCGGCGGCATGGTGGGGCAGTTCTGGCAGGTGGGGCACCTGCGCATGTCCGCCCCCGGCCACAGCCGGTTCCAGACCGCGTTCGACCTTGCATGCTACCTGGCCACCACCACCGGCTGCGACCTGTATGCCGAGGGGAAAACCATAACCTGCGCGCCCCCCGCCACACCCGACGCCACCAATACCCACGTGCTTGATTACACCGATACCGGCCCCGCCAGCCCGCTTTCCATGGGGGCCAGCGGGCTGTGCCTGGCGCGTGACTGCCAGATCGCGCGCGGGGTGGTGGTGCATGTCATGTCATGGGACAGCCGCCAGCGCACGCGCATCGACTATTACTGGTCCGCCACGGGGGGTTCGACACAACGGCCCGCCGGGGGGGCGGAACTGCACGGCTTTACCCTGCCGGGCGCGCGGCTGGACCTGCTGCGGCAGTACGCGCAGGCGCGCTACAACCAGATCGTGGCGCATGAGCGCACCATTACCGGGCGCATACCCGGCCGGCTGGACCTTGCCCCGCGCCAGTTCATGCGCCTGAGCGGCACCGGCACGACATGGGACGGCACGCTGGGGGTGGATGCGGTGAGCAGCCATTTCTCGTGGGAAGACGGATTTTCGCAACAGGTCACGCTGCGCACCCGCAACGTGATGGAAGGGGACGCCAATGATGACTGACCCCCGCATGGCCGCCGCCAGCACGGCCAACATGCTGGCACAGCCCGGTTTCGGGCTGGTCGCCGCGGTGGACCCGGCCAACCACGCGGTGCGGGTCACGCTCCAGCCCGCCGGGGTGGAAAGCGGCTGGATACCCTGTGGCGCGATGCAGGTGGGCAGCCTGCGCATTGCCTGCCTGCCCGACCTGGGCACGCATGTGGTGGTCATGCCGGTGGAAGGCGATGCCGAGCACGCGGTGCTGGCCTGCCCGATCTATGATGCGGTGATGCGCCCGCCCGTATCCCCCGCCACGGGCGACCACGCCCAGCCCGGCGAGGTACTGGTCATGGCCGGGTGCGGCGCGCCACCGGCGGGCGGCGGGACGGCACCGGGCGGCGCGGACCCGCACGGCCCATGGTGGCACATCACCGCCAGCGCGATCCACGCGGGCGCAGGCAACGCGAGCGCGGTGCTGGCCAATGGCGCGATAGGCTGGAAGGTGGGGAATGTGGGCATGGTGCTGGATGCGAATGGCCTGTCGGTAACCGGCGGGGCGATCACGACCGATGGCGACATGACCGCGCAGGGCACCGTAACGGGTGCGGCCGATGTCAGGGCGGCGGGCATATCGGGGCGGGGGCACACCCACCCGGTGGGCAGCGCGCCGGGTGTGACGGGGGCGCCGCAATGAGCGACCTTTCACACATTCCCGGCCAGGACCTCGGCCTTTCGGCATCGGGGGGGCTGGCGCTGGTGCGCGATGCGGAACAGACGCGCCAGTCCGTGCTGCGCAGGCTGGGCACCAATGCGGGCGACTATATCTGGCAGCCCGATTATGGCGCGGGCCTGCCCGCATGCGTGGGCGGCGTGGTGGATACGGGGGCCATCCACGCGCTGGTGGCCGCACAGATGGCGTGCGAAAGCGGCGTGGACCAGACGCAGCCCGTCAGCATCAACGTAACCCAGCCCGGGGCGGGGCTGGTGCGGCTGGACGTAAGCTATACCGACGCGACCGACGCCACGGTGCAGGCGCTGGGCCTGCAGGCGGGCTGAACGGCCCGGTCCCCACAACAGGCATGTTTTTTACAACAGGCGGCCAGCGGGCCGCCTTTTTTCGTTTCGGGAGGTCGGCTTGGCCATCACGTTCCAATCCTTCAGGACCACGCTGGGCAACATGGTGGCGGCGGCACAGGGGGCATGCCCCGCGCTGCTTGACCTGGATGTGGGCTCCGCCGGGCGCGCCATGCTCGAGGCCGTGGCCGGGCTGGGGCTGTGGTTCCAGTTCATTGCGCTGCAGATCCTCTCGCGCACGCGGCTTGCCACCTCCACCGGGGCGGATGTGGACAGCTTCGTGCAGGATTTCGGCCTGACGCGCCTGCCGGGCACGGCGGCCACGGGCATGGTCACCTTGCACATCGTTCACGCCCGCCAGCCAGTCCGCCACCATTGCGGTGGGGGCCACGGTCAGGACCGCCTCGGGCACCGTGTTCGACGTGGTGGGCGACAGCACCAGCAGCGCATGGTCGGCGGGGGCCGGTGGGTATATCCGCCCCGCGGGCACGGGCGCGATCACGGTGCCGGTGCGCTGTGAAAGCACGGGTGCGGTGGGGAACGTGGCGGCAGGGGCGATCTGCCTGCTGGGGTCCACCATTTCCGGCATCGACACGGTCACCAACGCCGCCGCCCTGACCAATGGCAGCGATGGGGAGACGGATGCCGCGCTGCGCACGCGGTTCATTTCGTACATCAACAGCCGGTCAAAGGCGACGCTGGGCGCGATTGAAAATGCGGTGACGGATGTATCGGCCGACCTGATCTATCAGGTGATCGAGAACGTGGACACGTCCGGCGCGCCGCTGGCGGGCAATGTGGTGGTCTATGTCGATGACGGGTCGGGCGACGTGGCCGATGGCGTCATCAACGCGGTGTACGCATCAGTCGATGGCGTGCGCCCTGCCGCCGTGTCGGTGCAGGTGGTGCGCCCGGACGTGGTGCGCCCGGCGGTGACGATGGGGGTGGCGGTGGATGCGACCGGCAGCCTGGCCACGGTGCAGGCCACGATCGGGGCCGGGGTCGCGGCCTATCTCAACGGCCTCGCCATCGGGCAGGGAGCCAGCTATTCGCGGCTGATCCAGATTGCCTATGCCGCCGGCACGTCCGTCACCAACGTGACCGGCGTGACACTGGCGGGCGGCGGGTCGGACCTGCCCGCCGTGACCGGCACGGCCTACCGCGCGGGGGAGGTGTCCTTTGGCTGACATGACACAGGCCGGCCTTGCCCGGCGTATCCGCGCGCTCCTGCCCGCCGGCTGGTTCCCGCCCGCGCCCGCCATGGGTGATGTGGAGGGCGCGCCGGTGCTCAACGCCATGTTGCAGGGTTTTGGCGGCATGTTCGCATGGGTGTGGGGCCTGCTTGCGGGCGTGGGGGCGCAGACGCGGCTTGCCACCATGAATGGCGCGTTGCTGGACATGTTCGCCGCCGATTTTTTTGGCACGATGCTGGTGCGCGGGCCGGGGGAAAGCGATGACACCTTCCGCACCCGCATTGCGGAGGCGCTGTTCCCCTCGCTCGGCACGCGGCCCGACGTGGCCGACGTGCTGGCCGATGAAACCGGGCACGCGGGCCGGGTGATCGAACCGCGCAACGCCGCTGACTGCAAGGGGCTGGGAACCACCACGGCCCCGGCCACGGGCGGCGGTTACGGCTATGGCGTGGCGGCGCTGCGCTATGGCTCGCGCGCCGTGCCGTTCCAGCTATTCGCGCAGTTGCCCACGGGCAACGCCAGCCAGCCAGCAACACAGACCCTGACCCGCCTTGCGGCCGTGATGCCCGCAGGCGCTGGCGCATGGGTGCAGGACGTGGAGACGGATGAATAATGGACAGACAGATTGTATATCCCGCCCAGGTTCCACTGGACAGTGACCTGCTCAACGCCCAGCGCAACGCCCATGTGGGGCTGGGGCAGCTGGCGGGCATGGCGTACGGGGCGGATACGGTGGCCGCTGGCGGCTTTGCCTGCACGCCGGGCGGCGGCATGGCCGTGAGCATCGCGCCCGGATCGCTGCTGGCGGCGGGCGTGGTGGATGTATCGGCCTATGGCACGCTGGCGGCCAGCGCCAGCCCGCTGGTGCGCCAGTACGCCAGCCGCGACCCGGTAACACTGGATGTGCCCGGCGCGGGGGCGGGCTATGTCGTGTACGTAACCCCCGCCACGGTGGATGCGGGTGACACCGTGCTGCCGTTCTATAACGCCGCAGACCCGTCCGTTACCTATGCCGGTGCGGGCAATGGCGGGCAGGCCGCGCCGACCGTGCGGCGGGATGTGGCGCAGCCGGGCATCGGGACGGGCGTGCCCGCTGGCGCCTATGCGCTATGGAGCGTGAACGTGCCCGCCGGGGCCACGGCCATCACGGCGGACATGATCGCCCGCGCGCCCGGTGCGCCGTTTTACGATACCATCCCCCAGCTTCAGGCCGCCAAGCAGGACGCGCTGGGCTTTACCCCCACCCAGCAGGGCGGCGGCGTGGACCAGGTGGCGGGCAAGGTGTTCCTGGGCCGTGACACGACCTATCCGGGGCTGCGCTATTCCTATGTCAACGGGTCGGGCGACACGATTACGGGCGGCTACCTGCTCTCGACCTACGGGACGGAACTGAACGCGGCGTACGGCCAGCTTGGCGACCTGTCCCAGGACAGTGGTGACCGGCTGGTTTACCAGTCCTATGCCATGAATGGTAATTACTACACCGCCGCCCTGCTGTCGGACATTACGGCCGAGGCCGCGGCCCGTGCTGCGGCGGATGCCAGCCTCATGGCCGGGTTTGCCGGTGGACTTTCCGCAAATAACGACAGGCGGCTGTATGGCGGCCACCTGAATGGTGCCACCGGCAGGGTCGCCATAAGCTGGGACGGCGGGGAGGCTGACATGGCCTTCGCCACGGATGTGACAAACGAGGCCACGACCCGCGCCGCAGCCGACGCCCAGCTTGTGAACGGCGTCCTTGCCATGGGGGCGACCGATTACCAGTGCCTCGGCATACACTTCGATGGCGTCGGGCGCATGATGGGCGTCTATGATAATGGCGCGGGCGGTGTGTACCCGACCATCGCCCTGTACACCGATGTTACGAACGAGGCTGCGGCAAGGGCCGCGGCGGACGCCAACCTCATGGCCGGGTTTGTGGGCGGGATCAGCGCAAGCGGCGACAGGCGGCTGTATGGCGGCCATCTGGATGGCGGCAGCGGCAGGGTCGCCATGAGCTGGGACGGCGGGCAGGCCGACCTGGCCTTTGCCTCGGACGTGACGGGCGAGGCGGCGTCACGGGCGGCGGCGGATGCCCAGCTTGTTTCCGGCACGTACGGGATGGGGCCGGGGGATGCGCAGATACTTGGCATCCATACCGACAACCAGGGTTACGTCCATGTATGGGACTCCACCGGCGACAAGGGCATGCTGGAATGGCATTCCTCATCCGATCCGTCGCTCAAGGCCAACATGACCCCGGTCATGCCCGACGTGCTGGGCGATCTGGACAAAATCCGGATGTATTCGTTCGACTGGAAGGATGGCTACGTCCGCAAGGGTCATGTTCCCGTCGGGTTCAGTTCCAAGAACCTGCTGGATGTCTGGCCGGACACGGTGCGGACATCGGAAAAGAACCCTGATTCGATCGACCTGCTGAACCTGATTGCACGGCAGATGGCGGCCATCAGGCAGTTGAAGGACATCGTTGCCGAACTGCGCAGCGATGTCGCGGCCCTGAAAGCAGGGGCGGCAGCCCGTTCCTGAACCATTACTCAAGGACACAACCATGACCGACACGACAGCCACATCCCCCACCGCGCAGAATTACGTCCTGTACCGCACGCAGGCCGATGGCTGGCAGCAGGTGGGCTACGTCATCATGGCGATGACGCTGCCCGGCCCCACGGCCTTTACCCCGCCCGCGGGCA
>NZ_QUWV01000061.1 GCF_003403295.1 Komagataeibacter melaceti
AGACCGGTCAAACGGGATAAAGCTGCTCATCTCATAACCTTACAACCGCCCCCCTTCACAGGGTACCCCAACCCGACAGGCTGCTAGGGCGTGTCGTCAGTTAGCATCTGGCACTATGAGGCTTGTACTCCTGTTTGATGTGTGATGTTTTCTCTCTGTTTTCAGGGAGAGAATGAATGCGACGATATGGCCTGAGTGACAGCCAGTGGGAACGGATAAAAGATCACCTCCCTGGTCGTGAAGGTCATGTCGGCGGAACGTCTGCCGATAACCGTCTGTTTGTGGAAGCGGTTCTGTATCGTTACCGTGCTGGTATTCCCTGGCGTGACCTCCCAGCGCGGTTCGGGGATTGGAAGAATGTTCACAGACGTCTGCGCCGCTGGTGCGAAAGCGGTGTCATCGGGCAGGTTTTCCGGCATCTGGCTGCCGATCGTGATAACGAATACATGATGATCGACAGCACGATTGTCAGGGCGCACCAGCACAGTGCGGGCGCCCGTAAAAAAGGGGCGCGGATCAGGCCATCGGGCGGTCCCGTGGCGGACTGACTTCGAAAACCCACGGCATTGTCGATGCCGCAGGAAAGGCGGTCGCCCTGTCCCTGACGCCCGGGCAGAGAGCGGACATCACGGAAGCAGACCCCCTGCTGGATGAAGTCGACCCTGCAACCTTTATCGCCGACAAAGCTTATGATGCTGATCCGCTTATCGAAAAGCTCGAAGAACGGCAGATCACACCGGTTATCCCGTCAAGGAAAAATCGACGCGATCCACGGAAACTCAGCTTCCGGATCTACAAAAACAGAAACATCATTGAACGCTTCTTTGCCAGGCTGAAGCAGTTCAGAGGTATTGCAACACGCTACGACAAGCTGAAGTCAACATTCTTCGCAGCAGTGCAACTCGTTTCCGCCATCATCGGAATTAACTGACGACACGTCCAAAACACCTAGCCATCCCCTCAGCCTGTCAGCAAACGGATCCTGTTGGCTGGGATGTTCAAGAACAAGGTTATTCAAGAAATATCCACGTAATCGATACACTTACACATCGGAACGATACTCATTTTCATAATATAAATTTTATTTCGTAGATGAGATGTTCAGGTTCGCGTCAGGTTTCTTTGTTATCGGTAGAAAGTCATCGTCTTGATGGCGGAAATTTTATGTATAACGGAGAACAGACGCTTATTATGCGAAGGGTATGGCAGGGCAGTTTGTATATAGCCTGTATTTTCTTCCTGATGGTGTCGACCGCCTGGGCAGATAATGGGACAGAAGGCATATGCATGACAGTCCAGCAGGGTATTCGCCTGCATGTGGACGGTATGTATGGCGGATATCCTCATTCCGTCCTGCGCTCTGCAGTGCTGCAGGGCGTGGCGTGCCCGTCTAATGCGGCTGAACTGCATGCGTTCAGTCTGATTGCTGACCCATCACCGCACCTGCGTGTTTCCGTTACAAGGCCCATGGGGCAGGGACAGCAGGGATCAATTTCTGCCCGACTGTTCTTGCGGGGACATTTTGTCATTGGGGAGCGTATGTCGCTCTCTCCATTGGCGCGTTCCCAGTCCCCGTTTTCAGTCACTTCTGACATCAATCTCATGATGGCGCGGCTGTGGAGCGATCTCGCCGAACGGATCAGCCACGGTGGTCCGG
>NZ_QUWV01000062.1 GCF_003403295.1 Komagataeibacter melaceti
TCCCCGTTTTCAGTCACTTCTGACATCAATCTCATGATGGCGCGGCTGTGGAGCGATCTCGCCGAACGGATCAGCCACGGTGGTCCGGTCATGCCATGATGGCCTGAGGCATGAACCGCGCGATGCACCCCATCCTGTCGGTCGCCATGGCCTGCGCCCTGGCATGCGCGACTTTCGCCCGGGCTCAGGCGCCCCAGTCTGGCCTGTCCTTCCATGATGCGGTCGGAATGGCATGGGCCATTGATCCTGTCCGTACCGAACTGCAGGTCGGCCACCATTCCGCCCGTGCCCGCGCCAGCGCCGCGGGGTCATGGTTTGCTGGTGGTCCAACTCTGTCTGGTGAATACATGGATGACCATATGCTGGGCAGTAACGAAGGCTATACAACGTATCAGGGCGGTGTGTCCGTACCGTTATGGCTGCCGGGACAGGGTAGTGCTACGCAACAGGTCGCAAGCGCGGAAGCCGCGTCGCTTGATGAACAGCTCAATGT
>NZ_QUWV01000063.1 GCF_003403295.1 Komagataeibacter melaceti
GGGGGGCTTCCTGCTTTACCGGGGCGGGAGCTGGCGCGGGCTTGGGCGCGGGCTTGTCGCCCTTATGGGGGGCCGAGGTCGCGCCGTCATTCGTGAATTCCATCTCGATCGTGGGCGGCGGCGGCGGTTCCTGCGGAACTGGCACGGGCAGCTTGAGCAGCACGGCCAGCAGCAATGCGACATGCAGCCCGCCCGAAACCAGAACGGAGCGACGCATAAGAATGCGTTCGGAACGACGCGGTGGCACCACGATCAGACAGCTCCCCGATCCGGTTGGGTTCAGTTGCCGCCGCCAGGCGGCTGCTGTGCGAGAAGGGCGACATGCGTGAACCCGCCCGCCGTGATCTGGCCCATGACCTGCATCACCCGGCCATAATCAATATGTGAATCACCACGCACGAAAATACGGTGTTCACGGTCATTCTGCGCCACGGCCTTGAGCTGGTCGACCAGTTCATCCTGCGATACCGGCTCATCGCCCAGGTACAGATCCCCGTTGGAGCGGATCGAGACCGTAATGGGCTTGGTGTCGGTATTGACCGGGGCCGCGTCCGTCTTGGGCAGGTCAACATTCACGCCGCTTGTCATCATCGGTGCCGTGACCATGAAGATGATCAGCAGCACCAGCATCACGTCCACCAGCGGCGTGACGTTGATGTCCGCCATGGGCCGCCGCTTGCGCCGCCGCCCACGCAGGTCGCCTAGGCTCGCCCCCATGCTCACGCACCCCTTTCTTCGGACTGGCGCGACAGGATGGCGGCGAATTCCGTGCCGAACGCGTCCAGCCGGTCCTCGAACACGCTCATGCTGTTACTGATCACGTTATAGGCGATCACCGCCGGGATGGCCGTGACAAGGCCGATGGCGGTGGCGAACAGGGCCTCGGAAATGCCGGGCGCGACGACGGAAAGGTTGGTGTTATGCATCGCCGCGATGGAGCCGAATGCGTGCATGATACCCCACACCGTGCCGAACAGGCCGATAAACGGCGCAACCGGTCCGATGGTGGCAAGGAAAATGATCCACCGGTTCAGGCGGTCCATCTCACGCGTGATGGTAATGGCCATGGCGCGGTTGACGCGGTCCTGCACGCCACCATGCACAAGGTCGATCCCGGCGATACGCGACGAACGCCGCCATTCACCCATGGCCGCGCCAAAGACCGCCGCCATGGGGTGGACCGGCTTCGCGCCATCGGAATCGTACAGGTCGTCAAGGCTGCCGCCAGCCCAGAACCGTTCCTCAAAATCGTTGCCCAGCCGGTTGACCCGGCGGATGGTCGTGAATTTATCGAATATGATCGCCCAGACAATCACACTGCATGTCACCAGCCCAACCATGACCAGCTTGACGACAATCGACGCATGCATGAACAGCGCCCACATCGAAAGATCGCCCGCTGCGGCACCGAGATTCGCCGCGTTAACCGCTTGGTCCAAATACGCCTCCTGCACACCTTGGCCGTTCGCTCAAACACGAAGATTGCCCATTTGGCAAGCTGCGGCCAACCCGCTTTCCGCACAGCCCTGCATCATGGTCAACCCATGGCACGAAAAGAACATGGAGGCCGCATGCCTCCGCGCCGTTCAGGCGACCAGCACGCGCAACAGATCACGCCATAACGGCGGAAATCGGGCAGCACGCCCGTCATCGGCGCGTATGCAGGCCAGACGGACATCCAGCGTGCCACAATCGGCCCCCGCATCCGCGCCCACGCGCCGGAAATCCTGCACGAGCCGGCAGCTCGCCGCCCCCAGTTCCGTCAGGCGAGTCGTGATGCACACGATATCGTCAAGACGCAGCGGCGCACGGTAATCCATGGCGGCATGGCGCACCACGAAGGCCAGCCCGTAATCGGCCAGCAGTTCGGACACGGCATGCCCCTGCGCACGGATGGCCTCGGTGCGGGCACGCTCGGCCAGGGCGAGGTAGCGGGCATGATAGACCACACCGCCCGCATCCGTATCCTCGTAATAAATGCGGAAATCGATCTTATGTTCCATCCGGCCCGTCCCCCAGCAGGTCGCCCTGACCGGGCATGCGGGCGGGCGGCTGCAGGCCAAGGTGCCGCCAGCCCCGCTCACCCAGCATGCGGCCACGGCTGGTCCGCAGCACCAGCCCCTCCTGAATCAGGTAGGGTTCGATCACGTCTTCCAGCGTGTCACGCGCCTCGGCCAGGGCGGCGGCAAGGGTTTCCACCCCCACCGGGCCGCCGTGATGGTATTCGGCAATGCGGCGCAGGTAGCGGCGGTCCATGCCGTCCAGCCCCATCGAATCGACTTCCAGCCGTGACAGCGCGGCATCGGCCAGCGCCCGGTCAACCGGCCCGCGCCCCGCCCGCGCTACGGCAGCAAAGTCACGCACCCGGCGCAGCAGCCTGCCCGCGATGCGTGGCGTCCCGCGTGAACGGCGGGCGATTTCCTCCGCCCCTTCAGGCGTCAGGTCGAATTCCAGCCTGCGCGCGCCCCGGGTCACGATCTGGCACAGCTCCTCGGGCGTGTAGAACACCAGACGCAGCGGGATGCCGAAACGGTCCCGCAACGGGGTGGCCAGCAGCCCCGCACGCGTGGTGGCGGCAACGAGGGTGAAGGGGGAAAGGTCGATGCGCACCGAGCGCGCCGCCGGGCCTTCCCCAATGATGAGGTCGAGCTGGAAATCCTCCATCGCCGGATACAGCACCTCCTCGATGGCGGGGTGCAGGCGGTGGATTTCATCAATGAACAGGACATCGCGCGGCTGGAGATTGGTCAGGATGGCCGCCAGATCCCCCGCGCGCTGGATGACCGGGCCGGAAGTGGCGCGAAATCCCACCCCAAGTTCACGGGCCACGATCTGCGCCAGCGTGGTCTTGCCCAGGCCCGGCGGCCCGTGCAGCAGCACATGGTCCAGCGCATCGCCACGCTGACGGGCGGCGGCGATGAAGATGGCCAGATTCTCGCGGCTGGCCTTCTGGCCGGTAAAGTCCTCCAGCGTCTGCGGGCGCAGCGTGTTTTCGCCGCCGTCTTCCTCGCCCCGCCGGGGGTCGATCTCACGCTCGGGCGGCAGTGTCATCGGGCCAGTTCCTTCAGCGCGTCACGGATCACGACATCCAGATCCACCTTGCCCTCATGCCGGTCAAGGACACGCTCCACCACGGGCTGCGCCTCGGCCCGCCGGAAGCCAAGGCCGGACAGCGCCAGCAACGCATCCGCCGCGATCCCGCGCGTGGCAGCCGGCCCTGACGCCGCTGCCGCAACCGTCGCCCCCGCGGGCAGGCCGGTGGGCATGCCCTCGCACTTGTCACGCAGTTCGGTCACGATACGCTGGGCCAGCCGCGCGCCCACGCCGCCTGCGCGGGTCAGCATGGCCTTGTCACCTGCCGCGATCGCATTGATCAGGTCGGATGGCTGCAGGGCGGACAGGATGGCCAGCGCCACCTTGGCGCCCACCCCCTGCACCGTGGTCAGCAGGCGGAACCATGCCCGCTCCGATGCCTCGGCAAAGCCGTACAGCAGGATTGCATCTTCACGCACCACGGTTTCCACCAGCACGCAGGCCAGTTCCGGCGGCTGGGGCAGGGCCGCCAGCGTGCGGCTGGAGGCCTGCACAAGGTAGCCGACCCCACTTACGTCAATCACGCAGCGATCGGCCTCCACCTGCGCCAGCAGGCCGCGAAGCTGCGCGATCATGCCATCCTCGTCGCGCGCGCAAGGTGGATGGCACTGGCGCGGTGATGTGCATGGCAGATGGCCACGGCCAGCGCATCCGCCGCGTCCGCGCGCTTGAGCAGTGCGGTGGGCAGGATACGGCGGACCATCATGCTGACCTGTTCCTTCGTTGCCGCACCGGTTCCGACCACCGCGCGCTTGACCGTCTTCGCCCCGTATTCCGATACCGGAATATCCAGCAGCATCGGCACCAGCAGCCCCACACCGCGCGCGTAGCCCAGCTTGAGCGTCGCGGCCCCGTTGCGGTTGACATAGGTTTCCTCGACCGCGGCCTCATCAGGAGCGAAGCTGCGGGTCAGTTCCAGCAGCGCATCATGCAGGTGCCGCAGCCGCTCCGGCACGGACAGGGCCGAGTCGGTGGCGATCACGCCGTCCGCCACATGCGTCAGCCGGTTGCCCTGCGCGGTCACTACCCCCCAGCCGGTAAAACGCAGGCCGGGGTCGATGCCAAGGATGCGGACCACGCGCGCGATCAGGCCGAAAGCTTCTCGGCCACGTCGTCCGGCAGGTCAAAGTTGGCGTACACGGCCTGCACGTCGTCATGGTCTTCCAGCGTGTCGATCAGCTTGAACACGCTGCGGGCCTTTTCCTCGTCCAGTTCAACCGTGTTCGACGGCCGCCAGTCCAGCTTGGCGGAAGCCGGTTCGCCAAAGCGGCTTTCCAGCGCATCACGCACGGCGAAGAAGGATTCGACCTGACAGGTCACTTCATGCATGCCGTCCACGGTCTCGACATTCTCGGCCCCGGCCTCGAGCCCGGCCTCGATCAGGTCGTCCTCGCTGGCGGCATCGAGCGGATAGGTGATCACGCCCAGACGGGAGAACATGAAGGAGACCGAATTCGTCTCCCCCAGCGAACCGCCATGCTTGGAAAACGCGGCGCGCACGTCGGATGCGGTGCGGTTGCGGTTGTCCGTCAGCCCTTCCACGATCACGGCGACACCGGCGGGGCCGTAACCCTCGTAGCGCACTTCGGTGTAATCATCCCCGCCCCCGGCGCCGCTGGCCTTCTTGATGGCACGCTCGACCGTATCCTTGGGCATGTTCACTTCACGCGCGGCCGAAATGGCGGCGCGCAGGCGCGGGTTCATGGCCGGGTCGGGCATGCCCTCACGCGTTGCCACGGTGATTTCACGAATGACCTTGGCAAACTGCTTGGCCCGCTTGGCGTCCTGCGCGCCCTTGCGGTGCATGATGTTCTTGAATTGGGAATGACCCGCCATCGTTCGTCCCTGATCCTGTTCTTTCGTCTATCGTTTCTGGCTCGCCCGGAGGCGGCTGGTCAGACCAGCCGCCCGTGGCAGTGCTTGTATTTCCGGCCCGAGCCGCAGGGGCATGCCGCGTTGCGCGAGACCTCGCCCCAGCTTGACGGGTCATCGGGCATGATCGCCGCGCCACCAATCGGCACCGCCATGGCGGGTGCTGCCTGCCGCCCCGTTGCATCGGGTATGAGACCCGGCCCCGGCTCGTTCTCAAGCCCCGGCACTTCCGGGTCGGAATGTACTTCCGCCACCCCGGCGAAGGGGTTGTCGAGCGGCGGGGGCGCCATTTCCACCCGTGCCATGGTGGACGTGACCCGCACGCGCAGGTGGTCGAGCATGGCATGGAACAGCTCGAACGCCTCGTGCTTGAACTCGTTGAGCGGGTCCTTCTGCCCATAGGCGCGCAGGCCGATGCCCTGGCGCAGCTGGTCAAGGGCGAGCAGATGCTCCTTCCACACCGCATCGAACGTGGTCAGCAGCACCTGCTTTTCCACATAGCGCATGATGGAGGGGCCGAAATTGGCGGCCCGGCTGGCCTGCGCCTGGGCTGCCGCCTGCTCGATCCGCTCGGTCACGACCGCCGCGTCCACGCCGTCTTCCTCCGCCCACTCCGCAATCGGCAGGGTCAGGTTCAGCGTGGTCTGCACGTCCTGCGCCAGTTCATCCTTCAGCCACTGTTCGGGGAAGGATTTTTCGGGGATGCGGCGGGCCACCATGTCGTGCACCACATCCTCGCGCATTTCGGTTACGATGGCGGACACGTCCTCGGCCGCCATATATTCCCGGCGCTGGGCATAGACTTCCTTGCGCTGGTCATTCATCACGTCATCGTATTTGAGTGTGTTCTTGCGCATGTCGAAGTTGCGGGCCTCGACCTTTTTCTGCGCGCGCTCAAGGGCCTTGTTGATCCAGGGGTGGACGATGGCCTCCCCTTCCTTCAGGCCCAGCTTCTGGAGCATGTTGCCCATGCGGTCCGTACCGAAGATGCGCATGAGGTCATCTTCGAGCGAGATGAAGAACCGCGAATTGCCCGGGTCGCCCTGACGGCCCGCGCGGCCACGGAGCTGGTTGTCGATGCGGCGGCTCTCATGGCGTTCGGTGCCGATCACGTACAGGCCGCCCGCCGCGCGCACGGTCTCGTGGTCACGGGCCACCTTCTCGCGCAGTTCGGTCTCGCGCCGGGCACGTTCCTCCGGGTCCTCGATGCCGCCAAGCTGCTGGCTGATCAGCATGTCCACATTGCCGCCCAGCTTGATGTCGGTCCCGCGCCCGGCCATGTTGGTGGCGATGGTGATGGCGCCGGGCGCCCCCGCCTGCGCCACGATCTCGGCTTCCAGTTCATGGAAGCGGGCGTTGAGCACGTTATGCTTGATGCCGTTCTGGCGCAGGAGCGAGGAGAGGTATTCGCTCTTCTCGATCGAGGTCGTGCCCACCAGCACCGGCTGGCCTGAGGTGGAACTGATTTCCTTGATGAGGTTGCTGACCGCCTCGTATTTCTCACGCGCGGTCAGATAGACCTCGTCATCATCGTCCTTGCGGGCGACGGGCAGGTTGGTCGGGATCTCAATCACTTCGAGCTTGTAGATGTCCGCAAACTCGTCCGCCTCGGTCATGGCGGTGCCGGTCATGCCGGACAGGCGCGGATACATGCGGAAGTAGTTCTGGAACGTGATCGAGGCCAGCGTCTGGTTTTCCTGCTGGACTTCCACATGCTCCTTGGCCTCGAGCGCCTGGTGCAGCCCGTCCGAATAGCGGCGGCCTTCCATCATGCGGCCGGTGAACTCGTCAATGATCACGACCTTGCCGCCGCGCACGATGTAGTCGACATCACGCGTGAACAGCGTGTGTGCGCGCAGCGACTGCTGGACATGGTGGATCACCGCCACGTTGTTGCTGTCGTACAGCCCGCCCTCATGCAGCACGCCCGCGCCGCGCAGCAGTTCCTCGGCCTGTTCCGCGCCCTTTTCCGTCAGTATGACGGAGCGGAACTTCTCGTCCTTTTCATAGGTCTCGGGGTCCGCCACCAGCGCGACCATCACCTCGTCCACCGAGCGGTAGAGGTCGGAACTGTCCTCGGCGGGGCCGGAGATGATGAGCGGGGTGCGGGCCTCGTCGATCAGGATCGAGTCGACCTCATCCACGATGGCGTGATGGAAGGGGCGCTGGACCATGTCTTCCACGCGATATTTCATATTGTCGCGCAGGTAGTCGAAGCCGAATTCGTTATTGGTGCCGTAGGTGATGTCGGCACGGTAGGCGGCGCGGCGCTCGTCCTCGGGCATGTTGGGCACGACCACGCCGGTGCTCAGCCCGAGGAAGGCGTAAAGCTGGCCCATCTGCTCGGCATCACGGCTGGCGAGGTAGTCGTTGACCGTCACGACATGCACGCCCTCGCCCGCCAGCGCGCTGAGATAGACCGCCAGCGTCGCCACCAGGGTCTTGCCCTCGCCGGTGCGCATTTCCGCGATCTTGCCGTCATGCAGCACCATGCCGCCGATAAGCTGCACATCGAAATGACGCATGCCCAGCACGCGGCGCGAGGCCTCGCGGCACACGGCGAACGCCTCGGGCAGAAGGGCATCAAGCGTTTCGCCCTTTGCGATGCGCTCACGGAATTCCACCGTTTTCGCGGCCAGCCCCGCATCATCCAGCGCCTGGACCTGCGGTTCCAGCGCATTGATCGCGGGTACACGCCGCTGATACGATTTCAGCGCCCGGTCATTGGCGGTTCCGAACAAAGCGCGGGCAATACTGGCGAACATGAAGACCTTCCAGGAATGACAGTCCCGTATGGCCCGCCACAGACCGGCGGGACCGAAGACAGGCTTGGCGGATAAAATTCTCGCGCGGAGACATGAGATAGGACCCACGCCGCCACGGGTCAACCGACGGACCGCAACGCCACGGGCGGAACGGGGAAAAACAGCCATCGGGCATCCGACCCTTGCAGGCTGGGCCACCCTTCGCCATGATGCCCGCCGAACGCGTTCATAACTAGGGTTTTTTGCACATGCGGACGACCGGTCCGGCAAAGGCTGTCGCAACGATGGCCCTGCTTGCTTCCTCCTTCATCATTCCTCCTGCACTCGCGGCGTCCCCCGCCCCGGCTCCGGCCGCGCCCGCGCCCGCCGCCACGGCGGACCAGAATCCGGTCCTCGCCAGCGTGAACGGGCAGCCCATCCGCCTGACGGACGTGCGCCAGGCCATGGCCTCGATGCCCGAGCAGCTGCGCAAGCTGCCCGACAACATCATCGTGCCGATCCTGCTCAACCAGCTTGTGGACCAGCGCGCCATCCAGGTCGCCGCGACCAAGTCCGGCCTGGACAAGCAGCCCGACGTACAGCAGCAGATGCAGACGGCGGCGCAGAACGCGCTGCAGAATGCCTATCTGTCCGCACAGGTCACGCCGTCGCTGACCGATGATGCCATCAAGGCGTATTACGACAAGAATTACGCCAACAAGCCCGGCGCGGAAGAAATCCACGCCCGCCACATCCTCGTCCAGACCGAGGAACAGGCCAACGACATCATCAAGCAGCTCAAGGCTGGCGCCGATTTCGGCCAGCTTGCCGCCAAGCTGTCCAAGGACCCCGGTTCGGCCAAGCAGAACGGCGGCGATCTGGGCTGGTTCAAGAAGGGCGACATGCTGCCCACCTTCTGGGATGCGGCATCGGCCATGCAGCCCAACAGCTTCAGCCAGACGCCGGTGCATACCCAGTACGGCTGGCACGTGATCCAGGTGCTGGGCAAGCGCACCGCGCCGACTCCGACGCTTGACGCCATGCGCGACCAGATCCGCCAGAAGCTGATCCAGGAAGGCGTGCAGAAAGCCGTCAGCAACGCGCTGGCGCAGGTCAAGGTCGTCCGCTTCGGCCCCGACGGCAAGCCCCTGCCCGAGACCCAGCCGGAACACTGACCGGCACCTGCCCCGGGGCGGGCGCGGCTTCACGCCTGTGCGCCCCCGGGGTCTTTATCCCATCTGATGTATCACGCTGTCATTTCAGGATACTGACCGACCATGGCCAAAGCCCTGCCCGTGTCCCCCCTCGCCCGGCCCCTGCCGGAACTGCCGCCGCTGGCGGGCGTGCGCTTTGGCGCGACCGAGGCGGGCATCCGCTACAAGGGTCGGACCGACCTGGTCATGGCGGAATTCGCGCCGGGCACGACCGTGGCCGGTGTCTATACCCGCAGCAAGTGCCCCGGCGCACCGGTTGACTGGTGCCGCGCCGCCATGGCCGATGGCCGCGCCCGCGCGCTGGTGGTCAATGCGGGCAACGCCAATGTCTTTACCGGGCGCGCCGGGTTCGAGGCGACGCAGGCCAACGCGGCCGATGCCGCACGGCTGGTCAACTGCGCGGCGACCGAGGTGTTCCTCGCCTCCACCGGGGTCATTGGCGAGGTCCTGCCCTACCAGAAGATTTCCACGGCCTTGCCCGGCCTTTACGCCACCCTGTCGGAAAACGGATGGGCGGACGCCGCGCGCGGCATCATGACCACCGACACCTTCCCCAAGGCCGCGACACGTACGGCGCGGATCGGTGGCACCACCGTCCGTATCCAGGGCATCGCCAAGGGCAGCGGCATGGTCGCGCCCGACATGGCGACGATGCTCTCCTTCATCGCGACCGATGCGGCCCTGCCCGCCAATGTGATCCAGCCGCTGCTGAGCGCTGGCGTAAACCGCAGCTTCAACTGCATCACGGTGGATTCGGATACCTCCACCTCCGACATGGTGCTGCTGTTCGCCACGGGGCAGGCGGGCAACGACCCCATCACCAGCGCGGATGACCCGGCCTTGGCCGATTTCCGCGCCGCACTCGATTCCCTGCTGCTGGACCTCGCCCTGCTGGTGATCCGTGACGGGGAAGGCGTGACGAAGGTAATGCACATTACCGTCACCGGCGCGACATCTGATGAATCCGCCCACCGGGTCGCGATGGCCGTGGCCAATTCCCCGCTGGTCAAGACCGCCGTGGCGGGCGAGGACGCCAACTGGGGCCGCGTGGTGATGGCCGTGGGCAAGTGCGGCGAGCCCGCCAACCGCGATACGCTGTCCGTTGGCATTGGCGGCACATGGATCGCGCGCAATGGCACGGTCGTGCCGGGCTATGACGAGACCCCTGTCGTCGCCCACATGAAGGGGCAGGAAATCGAGATCGCGATCGACCTCGGCCTGGCCAATGGCACGGCGCAGGCATGGAGCTGCGACCTGACCCACGGCTACATTGACATCAATGGGTCCTACCGCAGCTAGCCCCCATGGGCGCCCGAACCGGGGCGCTCGCTTTTTTCCTGTTCCGTTCCGCACGCAGCAGTGGCAAAGCTGTTCGGGTCACCACCCGGCAGCCAGACAGGAATTCCCTGCATGACCAACCCGTTCTACCGCCCCGATTCAAACCCGCAGGATGTCTGGACCTATGGCGGATTCTGGATCCGGGTTGTCGCCTACCTGATCGATTCCATCGTGATCTGGGCGCTGCTCGCCCTGCTGGGGCTGCTGCTCGTGCCGCCCAGCCTGTCAGTCTCCATATTCGACCAGCAGCCGATCAGCGGCAGCGGAGGGGATTACCGCATCTCCTATATCCAGCCGGCGGACTACACCATCCTGTCCACCACACCGCATGTGCACTGGAACGGCAACGGCCTGTTCGAGCTTGTGTCCCTGCTGCTGCCCGCGGCCTATTTCATCGTGTGCGAGGCCTCGACCCTGCAGGCCACGCCGGGCAAGATCGCCTGCCGCATGCGGGTGACGGACCTGTATGGCAACCGCATCACGCTGATGCGGGCGGCAGGGCGCTATTTTGGCAAATACCTGTCCGCGCTGATCCTCGGGTTCGGCTTCCTCATGGTCATGTGGACGCAGCGCAAGCAGGGCCTGCATGACATTCTGGCAGGCACCTGTGTCATCCGCCGCGAGGCCCGCGCCGTAGCCCCGCCGCCACCCCAGTGGGGCTGAAATAACGGAAAAGACACGCTTAAATGCAACCTTGGCCATACTGGCAATCTTTTATTACTCTGCTGCCGGATTTTTTCGCGGCAGTGTAACAGCCGGTCCAAAGCCTGCGGAACACGCGGGCAGGATGCTGTTACGGCGGGAGAACGCATGGCTTTCCCGCCGGGTTTCGTGTTTCCAAGGAGGTGAACAATCGGCATGCCGGCCCATTTCGTGACGACAGCCCATTCCGCGCCGGCCCGTTTTCCACGGCGCGGTATCCTGGCCATTGTGGCAGCTTTCATGCTGGTGTTCCTGCCCTGGGCCTTTCCCGCCCGGGCGGCTGATGCGGGGGCGGGATCGCCCGGCATAAACGCCCAGCAGGCCCAGCAGGTGCTGTCGGTCATGAACGATCCGCAGAAGCGCGAGGCGTTTACCCGCACCCTGCAGGCCATTGCCAACGGCCTGCCCGCGCCTGCCCCGGCACCCGCGCCAGCAGCCCCCGCGCCCGCCAAAAAGGCCGCGCCCGCCAGCGATGTGTCGCTTGAGCCGGACAGCATCAGCAGCGAAACCATGAACGAGCTGACCCACATACGCGACATCGCGTTGCAGCAGGGGCAGAACTTCATCGCGCTGTTCAAGGATCTGGCCTTTGTGGGGCGCTGGGTCCACTCCATCCTGTCCAACACGGATTCACGCCAGATCCTGTTTGATGCGCTCAGCCGCGCCGGGCTGATCTTCATACTGGCGCTGATTGCCGAACGCGCGCTGTCCATCGCCACGCGCAAGCCGCTGGCTGCCGTGACCGCGCGCGCCGTCGCGACCGAAGCCCACCTGAACCAGCGCCTGAACACGGAAGACCGTGAAGACGACCAGCCGCCGCCGCCCGCCGATTCCTCCGCCGTGGACGCAAAGGCCGAACAGCAGACCGAACAGACCCGCCAGCAGGATGACCGCAAGCAGCACGAGACGCTGCGCATCATCACGCGCGTTCCGTATTCGCTGCTGCATTTCCTGATCAAGCTGCTGCCGGTGGGCCTGTTCCTTGGCCTCGGGTATGGCGGCTCCGCCGTACTGACCTCCACCGATCAGGCCGCACTGGTCACGATCACGCTGACCAATGCCTATGTCATCGCACGTGTGATCTACCTGCTGCTCGAGACGGTATTCGTCCCCCACTCCCCCACCATCCGCCTGTGCAACGCGTCCGACGCGACGGCGCTCATGGTCACGCGGTGGTGGAACTTCCTTGTCGCAGCCCCTTCCATCGTGGTCTGCCTGTCCACGCTGGGCAGCGTGTTCGCCATGCCCGCGCGCGGCACGGAAGCGATCATCCGCGCGGTCGTGCTGATCGAGCATATCCTTGTCGCCATCTTCATCTGGCGCATCCGCCACCATGTGGGGGCCGCACTCCAGCCCCCCGCCCGGCTGCAGAAGAAGCCTTTCTGGCTGTTCGTGGGCAGGATGGTCCGCTTCTGGTGGATTCCGGCCATGTTCTTTGACCTGGCGCTGTGGCTGGTCTGGGCGACGCAGATCCGTGGCGGGTATGCGTGGATCCTGCGCACGCTGTCCCTGACCATCGTGGTCACGCTGGTGTCGCGGCTGGTCTCGGTCCTGGCGTTCAGCCTGCAGAACAAGATATTCCACGTCCCCGAGGAAACGGAAAAGCGCTATCCCGGCCTTCAGGCCCGCGTGGACTACTATTACCCGATCGCCCGCCGCGCGCTGTCCGTGCTGCTGACGTTCCTGACCGTGGTGCTGCTGCTCCAGTCATGGGGTCTGCCCGCGATCCGCTTCTTCGTGCATGGCTCGCTTGGCCCGCGCATCGTCGGCGCGATGCTGACGATCATGGTCGCCTACACCATCGCCATCATGGTGTGGGAAATCGTCAACGCCACGCTGCAGAACCAGATCACCCGCTTCGAGAGTTCGGACCAGGCATCCCGCGCGACGCGACTGCGCACGGTGCTGCCGATCATCCGCACGGTGCTGCTGACCTTCATCATCATCATCGTGACGGTGACCACCCTGTCGCAGATCGGCATCAACGTGACCCCGCTGCTGACTGGTGCGGGCATCATGGGTGCGGCCATCGCATTCGGTTCGCAGAGCCTGGTCAAGGACTTCATCACCGGCTTCTTCATGCTGGTGGAAAACGCCATGCAGGTGGGCGACTGGGTTACGGCCGGAAGTGTTTCCGGCACGGTGGAGCACCTGTCCATCCGCACCCTGCGGCTGCGCGCGGTGAACGGGGACCTGCACATCATCCCGTTCTCCTCGGTCACGTCCATCGCCAATACGTCGCGTGACTACAACCTTGTGGTGGTCAGCTTCATGCTCGACCTGTCGGAAAACCCGCACCGGGTCGCCGCCATCTTGCAGGATGAACTGGCGCTCATGCGCAAGGACCATGTCTATGGCCCGCTGATCAAGTCGGACTTCTCGTTCCTTGGCGTGGAGCAGGCGGATGGCAACGGGTCGAAATTCCTTGGCTCCATCCGCACCGCACCGGGTGCGAAATGGAAGGTTTACCGTGAATATTACAGCCGCCTTGCCGCGCGCATGGTCAAGGAACACGTGGCCTTCCCCATCCCCACATCCGTCAACCTGCTGGGGAACAACGCCACCGGCACCCTGCGCATGAAGATGGAGGAAACCCCCACCATGCCCATGCCCGCGCAGCCCACCAGCGCCCCGCAGGAGACCGACGGCAAGCCGGCCCCCACGCCAGAAGGAAAAGACCCCGCCCATGACTGATGGCCTGCCGCCGCTCCTTGCGCGTCTTGAATCCCCGCTGGGCTCGGATGGCTTTGCCTTCGTGCCCGCGGGCGAGATGCTGCCGCTGCTGGAGCGGTATGGCCTGCGTGACTGGGACAGCTTTGCCGAAAGCTGGAACCGCCTGGGTCTGGACCGTTACATGGCCGATGGCGGTCGCTACCGCCGCCGTCGGCACGCCACCTTCGCCATCACGGCCGATGGCATCCGGCGCAAGAAACACCAGCCGCATTACCAGAGCCGCGACTACAACGAGCTCAATGGCGGCGTCGAACGCTGGTTCCGCGCCGTGGAGCCGGAAACGGGCGGGCATCCGGCGCTGCTGGCCATCATGCGGCTCATGCACCGGATCGTAAGCGACCTGAGTGATCCGGGCAGCCTGCCCGAGGCATGGCATGCGGAAATCCACCAGTTCCGTATCGAGGCGCTGGAGGGTAATCCAGGCCTGCCCACGCCCGAGGGATTGCACCGTGATGGCGTGGACTGGGTGATGGTGGTCATGGTCCGGCGTGAAAACGTGATGTGTGGCGAGACGACCATCCATGACCTGCAGCGCAACATGGTTGGCGGGTTCATGCTGGACCAGCCACTCGACACCGCCATCGTCAATGACAACCGCGTCTATCACGGCGTAACGCCGGTACGCCCGCTTGACCCATCCCGCCCGGCCTATCGTGATGTGCTGGTGGTGACCCTCCGCCATCAATGACACCCGATCCGTGGCGGCGGTTCTGTCTTGCCGCCCTCCTTGCCATCATCGTGGCGGGGGGAAGCCTCTACCTGTTCATCGTAACGGTCGATCCATGGGACATGCTGCCCCTGTCCCCCCGGCTGGCGCGCATCCCCATTACATCGAACGCCCGCTACACCATGCCGGCGCTGGCCCGCGACCCACGGTTTGATTCCGTCATCCTGGGCACATCGACCAGCCGGCTCATGCAGCCTGCTATACTGGACCCGGCGCTGGGCGCGCATTTCCTGAACATGGCCATGAACAGCGCCAGCCCGTGGGAGCAGGCGCGCGAACTCGATGTGTTCCTGCGCCATCACCCCAACCCACGCATTGTCATGATCGGGATTGACGCAGCATGGTGCCACCTGCACCCCGGCAGCCTGACCACGCCCAACCGGCCATGGCCGGAATGGATGTACGGCCACCCGGCGTGGCAGGGCTACCTGCACATGGCCAGCCTGTTCGCCCTGCAGGAAGCCGCGAACCAGTTCCTGTGGCTGGCGGGACTGAAGGCGCAGCGCTTTGGCTCGGATGGCTATACCAGCTTCGTCCCGCCCGACAGCCAGTATGATCCCGCCCGCGTGCAGGTCATCTTCTCGCACTGGGGGCCGCCGGACAATTCCCCTGCCCCGCCCGGCATGGCCGATACCCCCCCTGCCAGCATGGAACTGCTGGTGGCCATGGTCGGGCGCATGCCTGCTTCCACCATCAAGATCCTGTGGTTCCCCCCCGGCTCATCCAGCCTGCATGGCGTGGCGGGCAGTGTCGCCGCCGCCCGGCTGCAGGCCTGCCGTGCGGGAATCCGCCAGCTTGCGGAACGGACACCGCAGACACTGGCGCTCGACTTCAACCGTGACACCAGCGTGACGGAAAACCGCGACAATTTCTGGGACCCGCTGCATTACCGCCAGCCCGTAGCCCACCGGGTCATGGCGGATATCGCCGCCGCCATGCATGGCGGCCCGGTGGATGACCCGGCACTTGATATCCTGCATGCCAGATAGCCCCTGGCCCGCCCCGCCACGGACGCGCGCGGCCAAAGCCATGCGCTGCCATCGCGGAGCCTCCCCGGTGGCGGGGCTTGTGCGGGGCGGGTCATCTGGTATGGAAAATGGACTACCGTGCAATGCCTGCCCGTTCGCATGCCCGATGCGGGCGGATGGCGGGCACGGAGTGCATTATGTGCGGGATGCCTGCATGACCGGGCAGGCAGGGTCGCGGCACTGAGGTTGGAGAGGCTGGTGAATACGTCCGTCAATGGTGCGCCGCAATGGCAGCTACAGCCCGAGGCGAACCGGACCCTTGTTACGCTGTCGGGTAACTGGATCGCGCAGGAAGGACGTATCCCCGAGTTTCCGGACTCCGCCCTCAAGGAAATCCGGCAGGGCGAGCCTGTGGAATTCAGCACCGACCAGCTTGGCAGGTGGGATACGTCGCTGATCAGCTTCCTGTGGAAGCTCAAGCGCAGCGCGCTTGAGGCCCATGTGGACCTGCGCATGGACACCCTGCCCGAATCCGCGCACAAGCTGCTCGACCTCCTGCCCGAAAACCCGCCCCAGCCACAGCCGCCCGCCCCCCATCACTTCGCGCCCGTCGCGGCGGTGGGCCAGCTTACGCTCGATACCCTGAACGAGATCGGCTGCGTGAGCGAGATGGGCACCGCCGCCGCGCGCGGCGGGTTCGCGGCCCTGGTGGGGCGCGGAATGATGCGCACCGTTGACCTCATGACCGACCTCAGCGCCGCGGGGCCTGCGGCGCTGCTGATCGTGGGGGTGGTGAATTTCCTTGTCGGCGCGATCCTGGCCTTCGTTGGGTCGGTCGAACTGCATAAATTCGCGGCCGACATCTACGTGGCCAGCCTTGTCGCCATTGCGATGGTGCGCGAGATGTCGGCCGTCATGACCGCCATCATCATGGCCGGGCGCACCGGCGGCGCGTATGCCGCGCGTATTTCGACCATGCAGGGGAATGAGGAAATCGACGCCCTGCAGGTGTTCGGCATCCCGGTTTCCAGTTACCTGATCCTGCCTTCGGTCCTGGCGCTCGCCTTCACCATGCCGCTGCTCTACCTGTATGGGTGCCTGATCGGCATGTTTGGCGGGTTCTGCGTCTCGTACATCATGCTGCACGTCTCGCCGCTGGGCTATTTCCATGAAACGCTGCAGGCCCTGCCGCTGGACCAGTTCACCTTCGGGTTCATCAAGAGCTTCGTGTTCGGCACGTTCATCGGGCTGACAAGCTGCCGCATCGGGCTGAAGGCCGGGCGCAGCGCGGCGGATGTGGGTATTGCGGCGACCAAGGCCGTGGTTGTGGGCATTGTGGGCGTGATCGCGCTGGATGCGGTGTTCGCGGTTATTGCCAATGTTATCGGGATCTGATCGCCATGAATAACCAGATGCCCTCCACCAATGACCGCCCGACGCTGATTTCCGTCAGTGACCTGACGCTGGCCTTCGGTTCGCGCGTGATCCAGCATGATGTGTCGTTCGAGGTCAAACGCGGCAGCATCTTCGCCGTAATGGGCGGGTCGGGCTGCGGCAAGAGCACCCTGCTCAAGAGCATGATCGGCCTGCTGCGCCCCAGGCAGGGCACCTATATGGTGGGCAAGGACAATTACTGGTCCGGTGATGACCAGAGCCGCATCCAGATCGGGCGGCGGTTCGGCGTCCTGTTCCAGAGTGGCGCGCTGTGGAGTTCCATGACGGTGGGCGAAAACGTGGCCCTGCCCATGCAGATGTTCACCAGCCTCACGCCACCCGTCATCCGCCAGCTTGTGGAACTCAAGCTGGGGCTGGTCGGCATGCTGCACGCCATTGACCAGTATCCTTCCGAACTCAGCGGCGGCATGCGCAAGCGCGCGGGGCTGGCGCGCGCCATATCGCTGGACCCGGACATCCTGTTTTTCGATGAACCGTCCGCCGGGCTTGACCCGATCACCTCCGCCCGGCTGGATGACCTGATCCTGAACCTGCGCGATGGACTGGGGGCGACCATCATCATCGTCAGCCACGAACTGTCCAGCCTGTTCCATATTGCCGATGACGGCATCTTTCTGGATGCGGGGCAGAAAACCGCCGTCGCCCACGGCTCGCCCACATGGCTGCGTGACCACTGCACCGATCCGCTGGTCCATGCCTTCATGCATCGCGAACAGCTGGATACGTCCAGCCCGCACGAAAACGGTTAGCCCCCATGGCCGGCAGGCAGACACTGATCGGCTCGGTCGTACTGGGGTTGGCGGCCATCGCCCTTGGCGCGCTGGTGGTGTGGGGCGACGTGCCCCTGCCCGGCGCGGGGAGCGAGGCTGTCGTGGTGTTCGAAAGCCCGACCAACGGGCTGGACATCGGATCACCCGTCAATTTTCGCGGCCTGCCGGTGGGCGCGGTCAAGCGCCTGAGCGTGCAGGTCGATCCGGCCAGCCACCGGACCTACATGCCGGTCTATATCCTGTTCGATCCGGCCCATGCGCCGGGGCGGGGCGACCTGCCGCCGCTGCATGAGCTGATCAGCCACGGGCTGCGCGCGGAAATGGCGCTGCACAGCCTGGTGACGGGCCAGACCGAAATCGACCTTGACCTATCCCCCTCCACGCCCGCACTGCTGCACCCCGGCCTGACCAACGTGCCGGAAATCCCGATGGGGCAGACAGCGCTCCAGCAGCTCGAGACCATGCTGGTCGCCACCTCGATCAAGCAGCTTCACCATGACCTCCAGACGGCGCTGCTGAGTGTCCGCAAGCTGGCGGCTGACGTGAACCGTGACCTGCCGGGTGTACTGTCCAGCGTCCGCACCACATCCGCCCATGCGGAGACGGCGGCACGCACCCTGCGCGCCACGGTGGAGGACCTGAAGGACCGCTCCGCCCTGACCATCAACGCGCTGGACCGGCTGATCGTGACCAATAACAGCCAGTTTGTCGCCCGCCGCGCGGAGCTGCGCACCCTGATCACCAATACCCGCCAGACCATGGCGCAGGCCCATGAAACCATGGCGGGCCTGCGCGCCCTGATGGACCCGCAATCGCGTGACAGCCTCAACCTGGCTGATACGATGCGGGACGTTATGGAAGCAGGTTACGGGCTGCGCGGTTTCGCCAACGAAGTCACAAGTAATCCGCAACTTCTGCTGATGGGACGCAACCAATGAAAACGCGCCAGCCCGCTGTCTCCCCTTCCCGTTCGCATCCGGCCCTGCGGGCGGGGGGCGGATTGCTGCTCTCGGCCATGATGCTTTCGGCCTGTTCCTCGGCGCCGGTGCGCTTCTATACCCTTGGCGCGCCCGCCATCGCCACCGGGGAGCAGACGGTCGGCACGACCCAGATTACCGACAGCACGCCGGTCATCGAGGTCGAACGCGCCCGCATGCCGGATTATCTGGACAGTCAGGACATCATGGTGCGTGACGGGCATGAGATCGTGCGCAGCGGGCTGGGCCGCTGGGCCAGCCGCCTGTCTGTTGGCGCGACCGACCTGATCACCGCGCGGCTGGCGGAAAAATGGCCCACCATTTTCGTAACCGACCAGCCGCAGCCGGAACGGCCGACATGGCGGCTGCAGATCAACATCAGCCGCCTTGATGTGAGCCGTGACGGCAAGGCCGCGCTGAACGCGGACTGGGCCATCATTCCGCAGGACCCGCAGGCTTCCATCCTGCGCAGCCGCACCGTCATTGCGACGGAAAGCAGCGCTGCCAGCAACGCCAACGTCGCCAAGGTCAGCGAAAGCCTGCTCAATGAACTGAGCAACCGGATCGAGGCAAGCTGGCCCACCGCCACCCCGTCCACTGCCCCCCACCGGTCCGGCCGGAGCTGAGGCCTTCCCCCTTAAACGGGGGAACCTTTCCCCGTGCGGGGCATTTGGGGCGCCATATCGTACCAACCGTGGGAGCATCCTGCATGCCGCGTCTCTTCCGCCCCCATCACGCTGCAACCCGCCCGCTCCTGCCCGCGCTGCTGGCCATTGTCACGGGCATGGGCACGGCATGGGCGCAGGGTGGCCCGGTCATCCTGGCGCAGCATCCGGGCACCGAGCCTGACCGGCAGGCGCGGGTGCTGATGTCGCGCGCCCTGCATGACGCCGCCGCCCATGGCGAACACCCCGTACTGCTGACCGGATCAGCCCAGCTTTCAACAGACCCGCGCCGCACGGCGCTGTTTGCACAGGTGCAGTCCGAGAGCCTATGCGGCTCGGCGGGATGTACCACCTCGGTCTATCTGCCCGACGGGCATGGCTGGAAGCTGGTGCTGGATTCCGTCAGCGGGCCGGTCACCATTACCCCGCAGACCCATGGCGAGATGCATGACCTGCTGGTGGATGGCACGGACCGCTGGATATGGAATGGCGAGACCTATACCGACACACAGGCGGCAGCCAGCCCCCCAAGCGGGGATGCAGCGCCGTAAGTCATCGTATTTTCAGGGGAAAATGGAGCGGGTGAAGGGAATCGAACCCTCGTATGCAGCTTGGGAAGCTGCCGTTCTACCATTGAACTACACCCGCGGGCCGCGCCCTCTATACTGCACAAACATGGCTGATGCAATCACCCCCTTCAGCATACCGGCGGTAGTTGACGCACCCGGTCCTGATCCGCAATAAGCATGCATGTCCGGTGCAACAGGTGCCGGGCCCTCGTGATTTGATATGGCCGGCTTGCGGCGAGGTAAAACATACGCGCTAAAGAGGCCAGATCCCGTCGGCAGGACGCGGGTATCATGGTTTCCACGGTCGTGAACCGCCCTGGCGGGCTGGCTGCCGCCCATGAACCGGCGCTGGTCTCGACCCGCCTGTCCAGATCACCTGTTTGCAGGAATTTCCATTTCCCATGACTGACCAGCCTGACCCCAAATCGCTCCGTCCCGCCACCCGCCTGATCAATGCGGGCCTTGAACGCACCCCCTATGGGGAAACCAGCGAGGCGCTGTTCCTGACCTCCGGCTTTGTCTATGACAATGCCGAGCAGGCCGAAGGCACCTTTACGGGCGATGTCTCGCACTACCAGTATTCACGCTTTGGCAACCCGACCGTCTCCAACCTCGAACGCCGCCTGTGTGACCTTGAGGGGGCGGAAGCCTGCGCGCTGACCGCAACGGGCATGGGGGCGGTGTCCTCCGCGCTGCTGGCGCAGGTCCGTGCGGGTGACCGTGTTGTCGCCTCGCGCGCGCTGTTCGGTTCATGCCACTGGATCGTGGCCGAACTGCTGCCCCGCTACGGCGTCGAGACCGTGTTCGTGGATGGTGGCGACCTTGCCGCGTGGAAGGAAGCGCTGTCCAGGCCCACCCGCGCCGTACTGCTGGAAAGCCCGTCCAACCCTATGCTGGATGTGCTCGACATCCGCATGATCTGTGACCTCGCGCATAAAGCGGGCGCGACCGTGGTGGTGGACAATGTCTTCGCCACGCCGCTGTACCAGAAGCCGCTGGAACTGGGTGCGGATGTGGTGGTGTATTCATGCACCAAGCATATCGACGGTCAGGGCCGGGTTCTGGGTGGTGCCGTGCTGTCTTCGTCCAAGTGGGTTGATGAGGTGCTGCGCCCGTTCATCCGCAACACCGGCAACAGCATTTCCCCCTTCAACGCGTGGGTGATGCTCAAGAGCATCGAGACACTGGCGCTGCGCGTGGATGCCATGACCCGCAACGCGGCGAAGGTGGCGGACTTCCTGGCCGAGGCACCGGGCATCCGCCGCGTGTTCTATCCGGGCCGCAAGGACCACCCGCAGTACGAACTGGCCAGGAAGCAGATGTCGGCTGGCTCCACGCTGGTGGCCTTTGAGGTCGAGGGCGGCAAGGATGCGGCTTTCGCGTTCATGAACGCGCTGCGCGTCATCTCGATCTCGAACAACCTGGGCGATGCGCGCTCCCTCGTCACGCATCCGGCCACCACCACGCACATGAAGCTGGCCCCCGAGGAACGGGCGCGCCTTGGCATTACCGACGGTGCGATCCGCTTCTCCGTCGGGCTGGAAGATGCCGATGACCTGATTGATGACCTCAAGCGCGGCGTTGCGGCGCTGGCCAACCGGTAACCTGAGGAGCCTCCCCTTCCATGAGCAAGAACAGGCCTTTCCCTCCCCCCGGTGGGGAAGGAGCGGAGTCCCCGCTGGGTGAGACAATGGACAATGCCCCCTGTTTCGAGGCAACGACCGATGACGTGCGCGTGGTTGTCCAGACCTTCTGGCTCGATGACCAGTCGGAACCCGATGAGCACCGCTATGTGTGGGCTTACCGTATCCGCATCGAGAACCACGGCGCCGAACAGATCCAGCTCCTGCGCCGGAGCTGGCGCATCGTGGACGGGCAGGGCCGGATCGACCGGGTGGAAGGCGATGGCGTGGTGGGCGAACAGCCGGTTATCGACGCCAGCGCCAGTTTCGAATACATGTCGGGCGCGGCACTTGAAACGCCAACCGGCTTCATGGGCGGCACGTACCACATGATCCGCCCGGCCAGCCGGGAACAGTTCGATGTCAACATTCCCGTCTTCAGCCTGGACAGTCCGCACCAGCGCGCGGTCCTTCATTAAATCTTCCCCCCTGTGGCGTGGCCTGCCGGGCCAGCCCATGCGACAAGAAAACCGACAAGCATGACCTCCATCGATTCCCGCCCTTCCCGCACGGAAGCACAAGAAGCCGTACGCACCCTGCTGCGCTGGGCTGGTGAAGACCCGGACCGCGAGGGCCTGCGCGACACGCCGGAGCGCGTCATCCGGTCATATGACGAATTCTTCAGCGGCTATGCCGAAGACCCCGTTGACCTGCTGCGCCGTACCTTCTCCGAAGTTGATGATTATGACGAGATGGTGCTGCTGCGTGACATCCGCGTGGAGAGCCATTGCGAACACCACATGGTGCCCATCATCGGCGTGGCCCATGTCGCCTACCTGCCGCGCAAGCGCGTGGTGGGCATATCCAAGCTGGCCCGCGTGGTCGATGCCTATGCCCGGCGTTTCCAGATACAGGAACGCCTGACGGCCCAGATCGCCAATACCATTAACGAGGAACTCCAGCCCTATGGCGTGGGCGTGGTGATCGAGGCATCCCACCAGTGTATGACCACCCGGGGCGTGCACCGCCCCGGCGTGTCCATGGTGACCAGCCGGATGCTGGGCACGTTCCGCTCCAATTCCGACACGCGGCGGGAATTCCTGTCCATCCTGAACCGCCCGGCCCTGAACAGCAGCGGGATCTGAAACCGGGCGCGGGTCAAGGCCGGGGGAATGAAGTTCAGAGCGTGACCTTCGCCCCCAGCACGGCAATGAACTGCGCCAGCCATGCCGGGTGGGCGGGCCATGCCGGGGCGGTGACGAGCCTGCCATCGGTTATCGCGGCATCAATGGCAATATCGGCGTAAATACCGTCCGCCAGTTCCACCTCCGGGCGGCAGGCGGGATAGGCCGATACCTTGCGGCCCGAAATGATCCGGGCGGCCGCCAGCAACTGCCCGGCGTGGCAGATCGCGGCAATGGGCCGGTCGGCAAAGGCGCGCACCAGTTCGATCACCCGCGCATCCAGCCGCAGGTATTCCGGCGCCCGCCCGCCGGGCAGCACCAGACCGGCGTAATCCTCGTGCCGGACGGCATCAAAATCAGCGGTCAGCGTGAAACGATGGCCCGGCTTTTCGCTATAGGTCTGGGCACCCTCGAAATCATGGATGGCGGTCAGGACATGTTCGCCCTTCCTGCGGCCGGGGCAGACCGCATCGACCTGGTAGCCCAGCATGGTCAGGGCCTGATAGGGCACCATGACCTCGTAATCCTCGACGTAATCACCTGCCAGCAGCAGGAGCCTTGGTGTGCTCATATCCGTTTCCTTCCGTTGGGGCGGCCGGGATTCCCGGCCCGGCGGTCCTGTGCCCGCCGGGTGTCATAACGTCCGGAACAGGCTTTTAATGCCCGTGTCCTTCATGCCCGCCGGGGGCAAGGTGTTCGCGCAGGCGGGGCATGAGTTCGACAAAATTGCAGGGCACATGGCGGCTGTCGAGCTGCCAGACCAGAATGTCGTCCCACCCGTCCTTCACCGCGCCGGACGAGCCGGGCAGCGCGAACAGGTAGGTTCCGTTCGCAACGCCCGCCATGGCGCGGGACTGGATCGTCGAGGTCCCGATTTTCTGGTAGGACAGCATGCGGAACAGTTCGCCAAACCCTTCGATGCGCTTTTCGATCACCTGATCGAACGCCTCGGGCGTGACATCGCGGCCGGTCACGCCGGTGCCGCCGCTTGAGATGATGACATCCACCTGTTCATCCGCGATCCATGCGGACAGGGCGGCCGCGATGCGCGGAGCGTCATCGGCCACGATGGCGCGCGCGGCCACGACATGGCCGGCGCTGGCGATCCGTTCGGCCAGAATATCACCCGACCTGTCCGTTTGCGGGGTGCGGGTATCGGAAACTGTCAGTACCGCGATGCGGACGGGCAGGAAGGGTTTGTTCATATCTAGTCGCGACATTTGGCAATGTTCACCATTCCGCGGGGCTGGCGTCAACGATCATTGAATTGTGACAGGACTGACACAAAACGAAGGGAGGAAATGAGTATTATGTGAGAAGAAACACAAACTTCTGATGTATTTGTGCGTTGCACAAAAAAATATGACAAGGAATAGTGACGTACTATATCAATATATTGATATGACAAAAAAAATATCTTTATGATTATTTTCCGCCCCTCTGGTTTTTTTCATAATTCCCCCGCCAAGGTTTATATTCGGCATGAAATATGCTATCGATGTGCGAATGATCAGAACATCTGCCCGCTTTTTTATACTCCTGCCCCTGTTTCTTCTTGCCTTTTTCACCCCGCGCGCGGCCGCGCTGGCACAAGCCATACCGGGGGAAGGACAGGGCGTGATCGGCGCGCAGCCCAGCCTTAATGTTAACGCCCGGCGCAACACATCGGTGCAGGACCCGGGTCAGTTCTTCAGCGCGCCCTACGGCAACCAGCATTTTTTTGGTGACTGGGCCGGGCTGCAGCCCTTCCTGCTGCGCCATGGCGTGCATATCGAGGCCGATGTGCATGAGGAACTGGCCGGCAACTTCCGTGGCGGCGCCAAGCAGGGCGTGACGGATGCCGGGCAGGTGGGCGTGGAAGTCGATATCGACTGGCACAAGCTGGCCGGTGCCCCCAAGAATTTCTGGACCCATACCATGATCGTGAACGGTCACGGGCGGAACCTCAGCACCGATTACATTCACGATTCCCTTGGCGGCGTGCAGCAGATCTACGGTGCGCGTGGTAACGTGGTCGCCCACCTTGTCTATATGTATGCGGAACAGTCCCTGTTCCATAACCGACTCGATATCAGCGCAGGCTGGATTCCGGTGGGCAGCTTCTTTGCCGCATCCCCCCTGTTCTGTGACTTCATGAACGTATCCATCTGCGGTAACCCGGCACCGGGCAAATACGTGCCGGGCGGGCGTGACTGGCCTTCGGGCAACCTTGGTGTGGTGATGCGCGTCATGCCCACGGTCGATACCTACATCATGGCCAGTATGTTTGCCGTCTCCCCCCATTCCTTCAACGGCGGCATTTCAGGCTGGGCATGGGCGCAGAGCGGCCTTGGCAAGTTCTCCACCCCTGTTGAATTCGGCTGGCTGCCGGAATTCGGCCGCCACCACCTGGCCGGGCATTACAAGGCCGGGTACGGTTATGACAATTCGCAGTACAATGACCTGTATTCCGATATAAACGGCAACTCCGCCGTTCTGACCCACCTGCCCTTCCGCAAGCAGTCCGGTGTCAGCACCGCGTGGTTCCAGGCGGACCAGATGCTCGTGCGCAATGGCGAAGGCCCGACCAACGGCCTGATCGTGCTGGCAGGGTACATGTACACATCGGGCAAGATCTCGGCCATGAAGCAGCATGCATGGGCCGGTATGGTCGAAACGGGCGCCAAATGGGGCCGCCCGCTCGATACGATGGGCGCCATGTTCCATTATTTCGAGATGAGCCGCGCATCAGTCCTGCAGCAGGAATCGTCAGCGCTGGCGGGTACCCCCTTCCTCAACAACCAGTGGGGCCCGGCATGGGGCATCCAGACGCATGAGGATGTGTACGAAGTCTTCTACAACATCCACACCGCGCGCGGCATGAGCTTCCAGCCGGATTTCCAGTACATCAACCGCCCCGGTGCGACCACCACCTATCATGATGCGGCGGTGATGGGCCTGCAGTTCAACTGCATCCTGTAACGCACCCTTCATCCGCGCGGCGGCACGGGGTATGGCTGGCGGATCATGACCGATTCCGCCTTCCTCCACACCCTGGCCCATGCCGCGCTGGCTGATTACGCCCTGCGTGATGCACGGGCCAGTCTGGTTTCCATTTCAGAAAACGTCATTTTCCGGGTCGATGCCGCGGGCGGGCAGCGTTACGCGCTGCGCCTGCACCGGCCCGGCTATCATGACGCCGCCGAGATCGGCAGCGAACTGGCCTGGCTTGGCGCGCTGCATGAGGCCGGGCTGGAAGTGCCCCTGCCCATCCCCGCCCCCGACGGCACCCTTCTGCGTACCCTGTCCGGACCTGATGGCATCACCCGGCATGCCGTGCTGTTTGCGTGGATGGAGGGCACCGAGCCGACTCCGGACATAGACCCCGCCGCCTTCACCCGTCTGGGTCGCATTACCGCCCGGCTGCATGACCACAGCCGCCACTGGGTGCGGCCCGATGGTTTCATCCGCAAGGCATGGACACCCGAAACCATGACCGGACCCCATGCCCTGTGGGGCCGGTGGGAAGATGTGCCGGGCATGACGGATGCGGCCCATGAGCTGATCACGCACAGCCTGCGCCAGGTCCATACGGAACTGGAGGCGTATGGCCAGCAGCCGGGGCGTTTCGGCCTGATCCATGCCGACCTGCGGCTGGCGAACCTGCTGGTCAGTGGCGCGCATACCCGCCTGATTGATTTTGATGACTGCGGCATAAGCTGGTTCATGCAGGATCTGGCGGCGGCCATCAGCTTTCATGAAGACCACCCGCAGGTTCCCCGCTGGGTCGATCACTGGCTGCGCGGCTACACGATGGCGGGCGTGATAACGCAGGCCGACCTGAATGTCCTGCCTGCGCTGATCATCCAGCGGCGTATCCAGCTTCTGGCATGGACCGGCACCCATCGGCACACCCGGCAGGTGGAAAGCCTCGGGCCGGACTGGTTCGGGCGCACGCTTGCGCTGTGCCGGGCATGGCTGGACGGACGGCTGCTGCGCGATATTGGCTGAATCGGGCGTCTCGCCACCGCCGGATTTCCGGGCGGACGCACTCATTAGATATTTTTTTAATATGTGTACCGCGCGGATTTGATCACATTAACTTCTGGCAATTCCGGGCGGACAAAACGTGTTTTCGAAAAAGTTTCATGGAACAAATAAACGTGATGAACCGGCGCGTTTTTTAAAAGTTACCATGACTTTAATGCCTCATTCCTGACATGTATGAGACGTATGGATTGTGGCAGCCAGTTAATGATCCGACCCAGCGGAGCTCGTACCGTCCTTGGCACATAGCGGAGAAGCAGCAATGACCCCGGCAGTCAGTCCCACCGCCACATCCCCCGCGCCTGCGCCTGTCGTGGCCACGCTGCCACTTACGACCGAGGATGTACCCACCCGCTCCCAGACCACGCAGATGATCTATTCCCGCCACCGCCGCGCGCTGCGTGACTATGCCCGCAAGCTTGGCGCGACGACTGACCCGTCCTGACCTCCGGCGGGACCCCGGTTCCGTAACCTAACCCGCCGCGCGCCGCTGCAGGGCGGTCAGGGCCTGACAGGTGGGTGTCGTCAGCCGGTCGGGCAGGCTGCCGGGGGCAAACCATTGCGGGCCTTCGTGCTTGTCGGGCTCCATGAGCCGTGGCGTCCCCAGCCATGATTTTACCAGATAGACGGGGGAAACCCAGTGATGCCCGCCGATGGCATCCATTTCCTCCACCAGGCACAGCAGGTCACGGGCCTGTATGGTTATGCCCAGTTCCTCGGCAATTTCACGCTCCGTTGCATGGGCGGTCGTCTCGTACGGATCGACCTTGCCGCCGGGCAGGCCCCAGCATCCCGCCTCCAGCCCGCGCAGACGCCGCAACAGCAGAATCCGGCCATCCCGGTCCATAATGGCCGCGCCACATCCCACCCGTGGGCCAGTGGTATCCAACATCAGCATGCTCCCTGTCAGACCAGCCTGTTCCATATGACAGGGGGTGCCCGAAGGCACCCCCTGAAAGACGAAAAAATGTCGCCGGGCTTCAGCGCGCCACGGGCGGGCGGGCATTGGCCGTGGCCACACGACGACCCCACGAAATCAGGTCGGCGGTGCAGTCGTCACGGTCGATCACACATTCGATCAGCGTCGGTCCCTGCGTGTTCGCAACGGCAGCGGCAATCGCCTTTTCCATTTCCGCACCCGTGGTGGCGCGGAAGCCCTTGCCGTGCCCGTCCTCGGCATTGAACACGTTCATGAGGCCGGCGTAATCCCAGTTCTTGATGTTGTTGTACGGGCCATCATGAATCTGGACTTCAATGGTGTAGCCCCGGTTATTGACCAGGAAGATGATGACCGGCAGGTTCCGCCGCACCATCTGGGCCACTTCCTGCGCGGTAAGCTGGAAGGAACCATCACCGATCATGGCAATGATCCGGCGCTCCGGCGCCCCCACTGCGTAACCGAACGTGGCGGGAACGGACCAGCCGATATGGCCCCACTGCATTTCCAGTTCCACGCGCGCGCCATGCGGCAGCTTCATCTGCATGGCGTTGAACCATGAATCCCCCGTCTCGGCGATGACGGAGGTGTTGCCGGTCAGCAGGGCCTGGATCTGCCGGGCCATTTCCGCCCGCACCAGCGGCGCGTTGGGGGCGGCAGGCGCAGGCTGCGCCGGGGCGGTATGGACGCGGCGGTATTCGACCAGCGTGGCATCCTTTTTCGGCTGGCTTTTCAGCCGCTCGGTCAGGGCGTCGAGCACATCGCGCAGGTGGATGCCGTCAAACGTCCTGCCGCCCGCCGCAATATGGTGGCTGTCAAGCAGCGCGACATTGTCGCCCTTGGGCCACGCCGTCCAGCCCACGGTGGAGTAGTCGTTGAAGACCGGGGCAAGGCACAGCACGCCATCGGACCAGTCAAAGATCTGCTGCGCCTTGGGGCTGCTCACATCGCCCCAGTAGGTGCCGACATAGCCTGCATGATCCTCGGGGAAGAAGCTCTTGGCCGCCGCCATGGTCGCCACGGCACAGCCCAGCGCATCGGCCAGGCGCACGGCCGCTTCCTCGCACCCGGCGGCGCGCAGGCGGCTGCCCAGCAGCAGCATCGGCTTCTTGCGCGCGGCGATGAAGCCGGCCAGTTCATCCACCGCCTGGCTGAGTGTCGCGGCATCGGACGGCACATCGGCCAGAATCGCGCCAACCGGGCCGGGACGCGGGCAGGGCTGGGCGGCGATATTGCACGCGATCTCGATATAGGCGGGCTTCTTCTCACGCAGGGCGGTACGGATGGCGTGGTCGATCAGGACCGGCGCCTCTTCCGCCGATGTGATGGACACGGCAGCGCAGGTCAGACGCTTTGCGATTTCAAGCTGGTAGGAATAATCCGGCGTGCCGATGGTGTGGTGCAGGATATGCCCGCTGCCATGGTCGTTGGAATTGGGCGCGCCCGAAATCAGGATGACCGGCAGGTTCTCGGCATAGGCCCCGCCAATGGCGTTCAGCGCCGAGAGCGCGCCCACGCTGAAGGTGACAACCGCGGCCCCGGCCCCCTTGGCGCGGGCATAGCCTTCGGCGCTGAAACCACAGTTGAGTTCGTTACAGCAATAGACCTGTTCCAGGCCCTCGATTTCCAGAAGCTGGTCCAGCAGGACAAGGTTGTAGTCGCCCGCGACGGCAAAATGGTGCGCAAGCCCGATCTGCGCCAGACGTTCGCCAAGATAGTGGCCAACCGTATGTGTCATTATAGAGACTTCCTTCCCTTGTGCGGGGGCGCATCAGTGCGCGCCCCTCCTTTTCCCCATGGGGGCAATGGCTGGCCCATGACCGGGCCAGCCCGCCCAAAGCATGGCCGGGTGGTCCTAGCCTACACTTTCGGCAACCCAGTTCCGGCGCTTGGTCGCCTGGCCAATGCCGGGATTGAAACAGTTGCAGGGATCAAGCTGGCGGTAATGGGCCAGCACATCATCCGGCGCGCTGTAGAGATGCCCGAAATTATGTTCCGCCGGGTAGCGCGCGCCGCGCCGGTCCAGCAGCGGCAGCATGCGGTGTTCGAGCGCCATGCAGTCATAGCCTTTGCGGACCACGTAATCCTGATGCATCACGTGGCACAGGAAATGGCCGTAATACAGCTTGACGATGATTTCGTCCTCGATGTCCTGCGGCAGTACCTCGAACCAGTTGCGGTCATTGCGCCGCAGGGCCACGTCCAGCGCCACGATGTTCTCGGTCGTGTCGGTATGGATGTCACGATAGCGAATGGCCGCACCGGCGGCGGCAAAGCGGTGCAGGAATGCCTTTGACCCCTCATCGGGGGTACATTCAAAGAAGTCGCCCTCATGCGTCGCGAAATGGCTCTGCAGGAACTCGCGCGCTTCCTGCGCCCCGGATGCGCTGACCTTGAGCATCAGATGGTGCTCGAAGCGGTCACGGAAGTCACGCATGCGCGCGGGCAGGTGCTGGGGAAAGAAATGGCTGAGCAACTGCATGCAGCGGTCGCTGAAATGCTTTGGCAGGAAACCCAGCCGCCCCGCCAGCCGGTCAAACGCATTCTTCATCGCAAACAGGGCGGGCAGGCGCTTGGTGCCGATCAGCCGGATGATGACGAATGTGTCCTTGCCGTATTTCTCGGCGATATTGAAGGCGTCACGATGCAGGTATTCACCCGCGATCGGCAGTTCCGAAAAGGAGGACAGGATGTGCCGCCGCACGTCTTCCAGCACGTCGGTCCCGTTGGTGCCGATGTAGAAGACGACAGGATTCTTTTCCGCCTCGAACGTATCAAGCCGGACGGCGAACAGCCCCAGCTTGCCCGCGCAGCCAGCGCCTTCGTGCAGGCGGCGCAGGTCGGCGTTGTAGCGGGCCGGGGTATCGGCATCCACGTCGCGCACATGGGTGGCATAGTCATCATCATGCCCGCGCCCGGCCTGCCAGTTGATGCTGGAATCGGGGAATTCGCCCTGCTCCGCGCGCCGGAGGATTTCCTCAGGGTCGGAACCGAGTTCGATGCCGAGGTGATTGACAAGCTGCAGTTCACCCGTGGCCGAGACCTGCGCGAACAGCGCCATGTCGGTATAGGCCGGGCCACGCCGCACCAGCGCGCCACCCGAATTGTTGCTGACCCCGCCAAACACCGAAGCCCCGATGCATGACGACCCGATGACCGAATGTGGCTCCCGCCCGATCGGCTTGAGCATGTTTTCAAGCTGGTCCAGCGTGGCACCCGGCAGGCACACGACCTGCTTGCCGCCCCCGATCAGGTGGATCTTGCGCATGCGCATGCTGTGCACGATCACGATGTCACGGTCATAACTGTTGCCGTCCGGCGTGGAACCGCCGGTCAGCCCCGTATTGGCCGCCTGCATGATCACGATCACGCCCGCCTTTACGCAGGCCTGGAGCACGCGCCACTGTTCAACCAGCGATCCGGGCATGACCACCGCAAGTGCCCGCCCTTCCCCGAAGCGGAAGCCGCGCCGGTAGGGCAGCGTCGCCCCGTCTTCGGTCAGGATATGGGGGTGACCAACAATGTCGCGCAGTTGCGCAACCAGTTCCGCGCCCGCTGGTGATGACGTGCCCTGTGCCTTATTCAGCATTCTTTGCTTTCCTTAATGCCATGTCCCTGCCATGGCCGCGCCCGGGGGTGGCCATGGCAGGGAATGTATGGCTGTCAGTCTGGCATGTCCGATGCAAGGGTACTTACGCATAAAATGCCGGTGTCGCATGCCCGGACAGGCCAGCCCGCCCGTGGGAGTGTCACGGGGCGGGAGTTATGCGGCGGCTGACGTTTCGCCCAGTGTGGCCAGCGGCTTCATGAGCAGGTGGTTCTGCGAGTAGTCCACCGGCACGGAAATCACCACCGGGCCTTCACATTCCATGGCCTCGCGCAGTGCGCCCGCCACGCCATCGGCGGAATGGACCGCGATGCCACGCGCCCCGCACGAACGGGCGAACATGGCGAAGTCGATCGGCCCGAATTCCACACCGGAACCACGGCCGTACTTCTTCTTCTCCTGCATCTCGACCATGTTGTAGGCCTGATCGACCCAGACCATGTGGATGAGGTTGCACTTCAGCCGCACCGCCGTTTCCAGCTCCATGCACGACATCATGAACCCGCCATCGCCCGAGATGGAAATGACCTTCTGCCCCGGGTTGACCAGGCTTGCGGCAATGCCCCACGGCAGGCCGACACCCATGGTCTGCTGCCCATTGCTGATCAGCATCTGCCGCGCACGGAAGGAGAGCAGGTAACGCGCCAGCCAGATATGGAACGTGCCCATGTCCAGGCACATCGTGACATCAGGCGTGATGAACTGCTCAAGCTCGCGCACGATCTGCAGCGGATGCACCGCCACGTTGCTCGTGCCGCGCGCGCCGGACAGGGCGGACAGGCGGGTGGCATGGTACTGCGCCAGAATGTCCTCAAGCTGGGGTGCGCGCGGCAGCTTGCCCGCCTGTGCTGCCAGTGCCCGCACGGTGGCCGCGATGTCGCCCACCAGTTCGACCGCCGGGTCGTAATGGGTGTCGAGTTCCGCCGCCACCACATCGACATGCACGATCTTGCGCGCGTTATCGACATTCCACAGCCACGGATCATACTCGATCGGGTTGTAGCCGATGGAAATGACCAGATCGGCCTCATGCAGCAACTGGTCGCCCGGCTGGTTGCGGAACAGCCCCACCCGGCCGCCAAAGCGGTCGGACAGTTCCTGCGATACCGCGCCCGCAGCCTGATAGGTGCCGATTACCGGCACGCCGGTCGTGGCGACCAGCGCGCGCACTGCATCGGCCACATCGGGGCGGCTGGCCAGCAGGCCCAGCAGGATGACGGGGCGCTGCGCCTTGCGCACCAGCTTCAGCGCTTCGGCCACGGCCTCAGCCGGGGCAGCGCCGGGCACCGGCAGCCTGCGCCCGGCCAGCACGTGCCCTTCGGCGGGCATGGACAGGATATCCATGGGCGTGCTGACGAACGCCGCGCCGGGGCGGCCGCTTTCGGCAAAGCGCAGGGCGTTGGCCACGACCTCGGACACGGCGGCGGGGGATGTGATTTCCGCGCTGTACTTGGTCACCGGCTGGAACAGGGAGACGGTGTCCATGCTCTGGTGGGTCAGTTTCAGCCGGTCCGCAAGCTTCACCGCGCCGCCAATGGCCAGCACCGGGTCCCCTTCGGAATTGGCGGTGGCAAGCCCGGTCACGAAGTTGGACGCGCCGGGGCCGGATGTGGCGATGGCCACACCCGCCTTACCCGTCAGGCGGCCGATGCCACCGGCAATGAAAGCCGCGTTCTGCTCATGCCGGGTCACGACCGTCTCGATGGGCGAGTCGACCAGCGCATCGAACAGGCGGTCCACCTTGGCGCCCGGAATGCCGAACACGTGGGTCGTACCATGCGCGACGAGGTTGCGCACGATCATGTCCGCCCCGCACTGTGGCGGGGCCGATTGGGTCTTGTCAGTCATTGTGTCTGGTTTCCTGGGCAGTTGACCCACGGCCATGCGCGGGCGGTCATCTGGTTCAGGCGGGAGGGATGCCCTCAGCCGCCCTCGGCCACGCGAATGGCCTCATGAATGTTTTCCGGCGACAGGTTGGCGCGCGCGAACTGTTCCGTGCGGGGGAGCTGGATCTCCACATCCGAGATCACGCCCACTTCCAGCCGGCCCTTGAGCACCGCGTAATCGGTCACGTGGCCGCCACGGCGTCCGTCTTCGGTCAGGAAATGCAGGTGGTAGCCCGCCACGTTCACGCCCTGCATGTAGCCCGGCGTGCGGAAGCCCAGCATGGTGCCCGTCGATGCGCCAAGCTGCATGGTCGGCTGGCGGCTGACCACGTCCAGCATGGGGGGATAGGGACGGCACTGGCAGAACACGGTGCGCGTCTCGACACGCTCGAACAGACCGGTGAAGCGCACGGCGGCGAACAGGTTGGGGTTGTTGACGAGCTGGTCAACAATCGCCTCGAAACCTTCCTTGTCGCGCGCGGTGTCGATCATGTACTCCTTCTCCGGGTTGAAGAAGGTGACACAGGCGAACGGAGTCTTGAGGTCGCCCGGCACGCGGCCGGCCTGCCCGTCGGCACGGAACTGGTGGATCACGCTGTCATTGACGATCATCTCGCCATCGAGCGCGTTGAAGGTGCCCAGCCCGAAATTGCCGTGCATCAAAAGTTCGTCAAGCGTGGTTTCGCCATCGTACACCGCGTCCAGCAGGGCAGCCATGGTCGATGTCTGGTACAGGCGGTTCATGCGGGGGCGCACGCCCGTCGCATCCGCGGCACTGGACCGGGTGTCGATATCGTTCACCGCGTAGCATTTCAGCTTCATGGCCTCAGTCTCCTGCGATGGAAGGGCGCCCGGTTTCAGCCGTGATGCCCTGTGGTCATGTGGGATTGCGGGGGAATGGTGAGGCATGCCGCTTCGTACGTCCAATATATATTCAAGGCTATTTCCATATATAAAAAATATGGGAATGAAGGAGCATGCCAGTCCGTCCCTTGCCCTTTTCGCCATGCCTGCCATTAGTAACGCGTGAAGAAAGATCAGGATGGCAGAGTAATGAAATCATTCACCATGGCGCTTGGCGCGCTGGCCGTGGGCGGCATGATCGCCAGTGCAGGCGTGGCCCGCGCGGACGAGACCGACCCCAAGCCCCCCTATGGCCCCGGTGCCTATACCGGCGCATGGACGGCGCTGGGCCTCAAGCCCGTGACCATCACCGCCAACAAGGCCGTTGGCCCGGCGGCGCGGCTTTATCTCCGCCTGCCCGACGCGCTGAACAAGATCACCGGGCTGACCGGCCGCACGATCGAGCTGAAGGTGCAGGACGATACCTCCCTGCGTTCGGTCGATGACAACCCGCGCACGGTGTTCCGCCTCGTCTCCCCCAACAGCGCCGACCTGCAGATGCAGGGCGAAAAACCGGCCCAGAAGCTGGACCTGCCGCTCAGTCGCGCCGACTGAGCATAAAAAACCCCGCGCCGGAGGCCCGGCGCGGGGGGTTATGGGCACGGCCTTGCAGGCCGTTCAGTCCTGCATGTGAGCGTCGTGCATGCTGTTGAGCAGCGCGCGCAGCCTGCCGCGCAGTTCGTTCTCACGCGGGACGCTGATGGCCTCACGCAGGCGCAGCATCTGGCGGCGGGCGGCGTAAAGCTGGTCCAGCAGGGACAGCACCACCGGCACGCCTTCGTCATTGATGCCCATGTCATCGCGCAGTTCCACGATCAGGCGGGCGCGGGCCTCGTCAATCTCGCGGAACAGGTAGTGCCCGCGCGTGCCTTCGGGCCGCAGCCATTCACTGTCGATCCAGCCCTGCACGTCCTCCGCCGGCACATTGCCAATGCGCAGGCACAGGGTTTCGAGCGTGATCATGCCTTGGCCTCCCCCTGCTTCGCCGTCTCGCCGGGTGTCCAGTTCTTCAGGAATTCCTCAAGGGCGGGATCGACCTTGCCGATGGTGACCTGCAGCTTCACGTACAGGTTGCCCGCTTCCTGTTTGCCATGCGCCTTGACCCCACGCCCGCGCAGGCGCAGCACGCTGCCGGTGTCGGAACCCGCGGGCACGTTCATCTTGACCGATCCCGCCGGAGTGGGAATGGTGATGCTGCCGCCCAGAACCGCCGTTTTCAGGTCCACCGGCAGCGACATGCGGATGTCGTTGCCATCACGGGTATAGGTGCTGTCAGGCGCGACGGTAATGGTGATGAGTGCATCACCCGCCGGGCCACCCTGATGCCCCGGATCACCCTTGCCGCGCAGGCGCAGGACCTGCCCGTCGGTAATGCCGGGCGGAATCTTGACATCCAGCGTGGCCCCACCGGGCAGGGTGATGCGCGACGTGCCGCCATTGACCGAATCAAGGAAGCTGACCGTCAGGGCGTACTGGCGGTCGCCGCCCTTCATCGGTCCCTGCGGCCTGCGGCGGAAACCGCCGCCCTGACCGAACATGGTGCCGAAAATGTCACCCAGATCATCTTCCGAAAACTGGCCGCCGCCGTAATTGAAGCCCTGCGCCCCTTCGGCGTAATCGCGGTAGCCGCCACCGCCGCCGCCAAACCCGTACCCCTTTTCCTGGCCGCTGGCGTCGATCTCGCCACGGTCGAAGCGCGCGCGCTGCGCCTCATCGGACAGCAGGGCGTTGGCGGCGCCCACGGCCTTGAAATTCTCCTCGGCCACCTTGTCGCCGGGGTTGAGGTCGGGATGATACTTCTTTGCCAGCTTGCGGTAGGCCTTGCGTATCTCATCCTGGCTGGCCGTGCGGGCTACGCCGAGTACTTCGTATGGATCCTTGCTCACTTAAAAATCACCCCTCTGTCAGGACCATGCCAGCCTGGCCAGGCCACGGCCGTTTCCTGAACATCATCATACAGCCTTGTGGCCACTCTTACTTTTAATAATGGGAATTGCGTGGGGAAGGGTCAATGAAGCGCCGGGGAAATCTTCGGGTTACCCACCATGCATGGCTGACAGGACAAAATAACAGAACAGAGAATTGAGAATAACATTTTTTGTATTTCTCATTTCAAGAAAAATGAATTATTTCGTCTGAATAATAGAAATATAAAAAGACCCGTTCCAGATGCATGCCGTTTTCATCACCCTTGCATTACTGACTGTTACAGGGATCAGCAGCCTGATCTCACGCGTGGGCCGCATTCCGGTGCCCCTGCCGCTGATCCAGATTGGCGTGGGGGCCATGGCGGCACTCGCGGGGCTGAACATCGGCTTTGATCCGGACATGTTCCTGCTGCTGTTCATCCCGCCCCTGCTCTATGCCGATGCCTACCGCATGCCGATGCGCGAGTTCGGGGAGCTGCGCCACATCATCATCATGATGGCGCTGGGGCTGGTGGTGTTCACGACGCTGGTGTGCGGGTATTTCATCCACTGGCTGATCCCGCCCATCATGCTACCCGCCGCCTTCGCGCTGGCCGCCGTCATGTCGCCCACCGATGCGGTATCGGTCGGCAGCATGATCGAGGGCGGCCGCGCGCCCGCGCGCGTGGTGCATATCCTGCATGGGGAAGCACTGCTGAACGACGCATCAGGGCTGGTGTGCTTCAAATTCGCCGTGGCGGCGGCCATGACGGGGCTTTTTTCCTTCCAGCAGGCGCTGGGCAGCTTCATCTTCATGTCGGTCGGGGGGATCGTGATCGGCATTGTCTGCGCATGGGCCGCCTGCCGGGCGGAGCACATGCTGCTGGTGCGTGGCTACGATGACCCGCCCACGCACATCACGCTGGCCATGATGCTGCCGTTCGGCATTTACCTGACCGCCGACGCCATGCAGTGCTCGGGCATCCTTGCGGCCGTGGCGGGCGGCATGACCGTCAAGTTCACCGGCGTGATGAACGAGGCCCGGACCGAAACCCGCCTGAAGGCCACCACGGTATGGGACATGGTGAACTTCACCTTCAACGCCGTGATCTTCCTGCTGCTGGGGCTGCAGTTGCCCGATCTGGTCACCGGTGGCGCGCAGATCGCGCGGGCGGGCGGGATTCCGCCATGGTTCCTGGTTCTGGCCATTATCGGGATTCAGGTCATGATGAGCCTGATCCGTTTTGCGTGGATATGGATCTCGATCTCGACACGGCGGCTGTTCGCGCATTTCCGCCACCGCAAGACGGTCGTGCCCTCCGCCCGCACCGTGCTGCTCATGACCGTGGCGGGCACGCGCGGGGCGATCACGCTGGCCGCCGTGCTGTCGCTGCCGGTGGTCACGGCGGCCGGACCCGGCTTTCCCGGCCGTGACCTGCTGGTTACGCTGGCGGCCGGGGTCATCATCTGTTCGCTGCTGCTGGCCAGCCTCGCCATCCCGCCGCTGCTGCACGGCATGAGCGCGGACGAAAACGACCCCACCCTGCATGAACTGGACATGATGCGCATTGAACTGGCGCAGGTCGCCATCCAGACGCTGCATGCCGAACAGACGGCGCTGGCCCAGCGGGAACTGGATGCCAGCCCCGGCAGTGACGAACTGGTGGACCTGAAGCAGGAAGCCGTGGGCCGCCTCCTGCACGAATATCAGGACACCGTGCGCAGGCTGGACAATTCACGCGCTGCCGAGGCCAGCATCCGCGCCACCGCCATACGTGAAAAACGCGCCGAACTGGCGCTGCGCTTCCGGATCATCCGGCACATGCGCGAACGCCTGCACATGCGCGTGGTGCAGAAACACATCAATGACGAGACCGAATGGACCATCAACCAGGAGCTTGATTTCATCGAGCAGGAACTCCAGATCGAGGCCCGTTCCCTGCCCCGCCCCGACAGCCTGCCCGCCACAGCACCGCTTGCCAGCCCCACACCCACGGAGCGGCCAGCCTGACAGAACCCCATGGCTGCGCTATGATCGCGCCCCGTACGGCACCTCACAGCCACGCCACCATGACAATGACGGGAGATACAGCCTTCATGCCTTTCATCCGCGCCCTGCCCGCCGGGCTGTGCCTTGGCATGGGCCTTGCCATGGTGGTGTCATGCGCCCATGCGCGTTCGCACCATATCGAACTGCACCAGCGCCACCCCCATACCAATTCGCCCTACGGTTACATCCGCAACTACGAACCCGCGTACGACAAGAAGGACCCGCGCTACATCTCCGCCATACAGCGGTGCGAGACACAGTCCTCCATCGGCGCGCTGTACAATGGCAGCGGCAGCAGCACGCAGGTCGCGGCGGGCAGCAGCCACAAGAAATATTTCGCCGTCTGCATGGTCGAGGCCGGCGCGTGGAAAGCCCATTACGAAAGTAACGTGGGCGGCCGCATCGAACAGTAATCATGGACACGCCCGGCGCCTGAGCGCCGGGCGTGTTCCCGCCGGAAGGGGATCAGCGCCCCGGAGGCGCCATGAATTCCGGGCCCACCGGGTCCTTGATGCAGGTCTTCAGGATCGTATCGATCTCACGCAGGTCATCAGCGCTCAGATGCCAGCCACAGGCATCCGCCACCGCCGCGATCTGGTCCGGGCGGCGCGCGCCCCACAGCGCGATGGTCGGCCCCTGATCCAGCACCCAGCGGATGGCCAGCGCCAGAAGCGACTTGCCATGCTGCTCACGCGCGAAGTCCTGCAACTGGCGCACGGCCTCCAGATACTGGGCAAAACGCGGCGACTGGAACTTGGGGTCGGCGCTGCGCAGGTCATCAGCGCCGAATTCCGTCTGCGCCGTCATCTTGCCCGACAGCAGGCCACGGCACAGCGGCCCGTAGGCCAGAATGGTCAGGTCATGCTGGCGGGCATAGGGCAGGATGTCGCGCTCCATCTCGCGCTCGAACAGGTTGTAGGGCGGCTGCACGGCGCTAAGCGGCGCGAACGCGCGGAACGCATCCATCTGCTCCACGGTGAAGTTGCTGACACCAAGGGCAAGCACCTTGCCCTCACGCACCAGATCCTCGAGGGTGCGGGCGGTTTCCTCCATCGGCACGGCGGAATCGGGCCAGTGCACCTGGTACAGGTCGATGTAGTCGGTGCGCAGGCGGCGCAGCGAATCCTCGATTTCCTTGCGGATGCGCGCGGCCGACGTATTGCGGAACGGCTTGTGGTCATCCTTCCAGTCAAGGCCGACCTTGGTTGCGATCGCCACCCTGTCGCGCCGCCCGGCAAGGGCCTGGCCCACGATTTCCTCCGAATGGCCGAAGCCGTAAACCGGCGCGGTATCAACCAGCGTGATGCCCAGTTCAACCGCTTCATGGATGGTGGCGATGGCCTGCCTGTCATCCGGGCCGCCCCACATCCAGCCACCAATGGCCCACGTGCCAAGGGCAATGCGCGATACAGGATGTTTCAGCCCACGGATGGTGGTGGTTTCCATCACAGACGTTGCCGTCATGAAGTCTTCTCCCTGTCTTTACATTGGTCATGGCGGATATCTCCACCGCGGGCGTGACTGTGCCACAGCATGCCCGCGCATGTTACCCTCCCCCCACGCATGGAGTGGTGAGCGCCACCTTTTTGCACGGGCAGCCCTTCCGTCGGGCTGGCTGGCACCGTATGGAGGGAAGACGCTGCCCGCAACGGAGTGCCGATCTTGCGCAAGATAGCCTTTCTCGCCCCCCTGGCCTGCCTTGCGGCCTGCGCCCCCGACAGCCACACCCACCGCGCCATGACACCCGCCGCGCAATACGCCACGGGTGCCGGGCCGCTGGTGGTGAATACGCATGTGCCCGATTTTGCCACCCGTGGTTACGAACCTTTTACCCGGCAGGACGTGGTGGCCATCGCGCTGCGCGAATGGCGTCTGTTCGGCCAGCCGGTCAATGATGATGACCCGCTGCTGCGCCCCGAACCCACCACGCCCGCCGTCAAGCCCGAGCGCACGCCCGGCCTGTGGCAGCGCGTGGGGGAATACTGGTGGATCGGGCAGGACCCCGAGGAGACCGAGGCCTCATGGGATGGAAAGCATGATGCCGACGGACACATAACCGATTTCGCGCATGACGGGCTTTATGCGTGGTCGGCGGCCTTCATTTCCTATGTGATGCGGGTGGCGGGGGCGAATGACCGCTTTGCCTACTCCCCCAACCACGCGACCTACATCAACGCCGCCGCATCGGGGCAGGAAAAGGGAGTCCGGGCACGCAACCCCGCCCATTACGCCCCCAAACAGGGCGACCTGATCTGCGTGGGGCGCGGAGCCAGCAAGTCCGTGCGCTTTCGTGACCTGCCAACCCCGCAGGGCTTTCCCGCCCATTGCGGCATCGTGGTCGCCACCGGGCAGGAGGATGCGCCCTTTGGCCACCAGCTCAGCATCATCGGCGGCAACATAGATGATGCGGTTGCCCTGACCCATGTGCCGACCGGCCCCGATGGCCGCCTGACCGACCGCAGGGGCAACAGCCTTGACCCGCGCTACCCGTGGTGCGTGGTGCTACAGGTCCGCTATGATGCCGATCGCGAACCCGTAACCAGCCAGTAGGGCCGTATCAGCCCTGCTTCCAGGGCAGTTCGGAAGCCTGCCAGCCCGCCAGGCGGCCACGGCGGCCGGTGGCGTCTTCCGGCCCCTCGAATCCATCGGCCACGTTGTACACATTGTGGTAACCGGCCTCATACGCCGCATGGGCGGCCGCCATGCTGCGCGCGCCGGAACGGCAGATGAAGTAGATGCGCGCCGTCTTGCCGATCCCCGCCTTTTCCAGCGTTGCGATGAAGTCGGGATTGACCAGCCCCACCGGGGGCAGTTGCCAGCTATCACACACCAGTTCCCTGCCCACGCCGGACAGGTCGGGCACACCCACACCCTTCCATTCCATGGGCGTGCGCACGTCAACCAGATAGGTATCAGGGTCACCCTGCACGGCTTCCCATGTGGCGAGGGGTGAAATATCTTCAATCATTACCGTTTTCCTTTCAGCGGCAAAACCTGTCCTGAGGGATATGCCAAGTCACCGCCATTCCTGATAGTAAGGAATGAAATACGCACGGCATGGCCATGATGGCGCCCGCCGTGCCGCATCGTATTATCCAGACCAGTGAAGGTGCTGCCTTATGGCCAAAAGTGCAAATCCCGTCTTGCCCCTCGCCCCCGACATGCCGGCCGCCATCGGCCATACGCCGCTGATCCGCCTGCGGCAGGCATCGGAAGCGACAGGATGCGATATCTACGGCAAGGCGGAATTCATGAACCCCGGCGGTTCGGTCAAGGACCGCGCGGCGCTGGCCATCATCAACGATGCCGAGCGCCGCGGCACGCTCAGGCCCGGCGGCACGATCGTGGAAGGCACGGCGGGCAATACCGGCATCGGGCTGACGCTGGTGGCCAATGCGCGTGGCTACCGCTCGATCATTGTCATGCCGGAAACCCAGAGCCAGGAAAAGATCGACTTCCTGCGCATGATCGGTGCGGACCTGCGCCTCGTGCCCGCCAAGCCGTTCCGTGATCCGGGCAACTATGTCCATGTCTCGCGCCGCCTGGCCGAGGAGACGGGCGGCGTCTGGGCCAACCAGTTCGACAACACCGCCAACCGCGAGGGGCACCGCCACACCACCGCCCCCGAGATATGGGAACAGACCGGCGGCCGGATTGACGCCTTCACCTGCTCATGCGGCACGGGCGGCACGCTGGCCGGGATCACGCTGGGGCTGGAAGACTGCGCGCGTGAGGCCGGGGTGGCGCGCCCGCGCATCGTACTGGCCGACCCGGAGGGATCGGGCTTGTATGGCTGGGTGAAGTCGGGCGACCTGTCCGTAAGCGGCTCATCCGTTACCGAGGGAATCGGCCAGTCGCGCGTGACCGGCAACCTTGAGGGGCTGCACTTCGATGATGCCGAGCGCATCCCCGATGCCGAAGCGCTGGAGCAGATCTACAAGCTCCTCATTCACGAGGGGCTGTCGGTTGGCGGCTCGACGGGCATCAACATCGCGGCCGCCATCCGCGTGGCGCGCGCCATGGGACCGGGGCATCGTATCGTCACCATCCTGAGCGATGGCGGCGCGCGCTACCAGTCCAAGCTGTTCAACCCCACCTTCCTGCGCAGCAAGAACCTGCCGGTGCCGTCCTGGCTGGCCTGAACGGCCGCGATTGCAACGGAGTGAAACATCTGGTGCGGCAGCGGAGGTGGTGATGTAGAATAGCGGCATGACCCCCCTGCCGCACATTCTGGTCATTGATGATGACCGTGAGATCCGTGACCTGCTGGCGCGCTTTCTCGAACGTAACGAACTGCGCGTCACCACCGCGCGTGACGGGCAGGAGGCCCGCCGCCGCTGGGCGGAGGGGCATTACCAGCTCGTCATCCTCGATCTCATGCTGCCCGGTGAGAGCGGGCTGGACATCTCGCGCTGGCTGCGCACGCAGGCCAATGTGCCGATCGTGATGCTGACCGCCATGGGCGATGACACCGACCGGATCATCGGGCTGGAACTGGGGGCGGATGATTACGTCCCCAAACCCTTCAACCCGCGTGAACTGCTGGCGCGCATCCGCGCCGTGCTGCGCCGCACCTCCGACACGCCGGACCCGCGCAGCGTGCCGGTGCTCCATACGCTGCGCTTTGCCGGGTGGTCGCTCGATACCGGCCGCCGCCGCCTGCTCAACCCCGATGATGTGGAAGTCCCGCTGACCGGGGGTGAGTACGACCTGCTGCATGCCCTGCTGGAACGCGCCAACCGCGTCATGACGCGCGACATGCTGTTCGACCTGCTGCGCGGGCGGCAGGCAGGCCCGTTCGACCGGGCCATTGACGTGGCGATCAGCCGCCTGCGCCGCAAGCTGGAAGATGACGGACGCAACGCGCAGCTCATAAAGACCGTGCGTGGGGGTGGTTATGTCCTCGCCGCGGAGGTCGAGCGTACCTGACCGCGCGTATGCCCCATATTCCACAACAGTCCTTCCTGTCCCCGCCCGAGCCGGAAAAGCAGCCTGACGGCGGCCGGTGGCGGCGTTGGCGCAGGCGGCTGCTGCCACAGTCCCTTGCGGCGCGGACCACGCTGCTGCTGATCGGCGGGCTGGGGATCATCCAGATCATCGGCCTGACCATCCACGCCATGGACCGCTTCGACTTTGACCAGCGCATGATCAATGCGCAGGCCCGCAGCAAGGTCTTCACCTATTATCGCGCCATTGTGGAAACCGCCCCCTCCGACCGGGCGAGGGAACTGGCGTCGCTCCATTTGCCCGAAGGGGTCAGCATCACCCTTACCCCCGGCCCGGAGCCGGACATGGTCAACGGTCTGGTCATGCCGCCCCCGCCGCACCACATGCACCGGCCGGGCGGCTGGATGCCGCCCGATGACATGGGGCCGCCGCCCTTCGATCAGGGACATCACCACCACCCCTTCGGCCCTGATGGGCCTGGGGGACCGGGAGGGCCAGACGGACCGGGCGAAGGCGACCCCGGCATGGGCCCGCTGCCGCAGTCGCTCCGCCCCGAACAGGTCATGATCTCGCCGGGCATGGGGCGCAGGCGCACCGTCGCCTTCCTGCTGCCTGACGAGCGGCGGTGGGTCACCATCCATTACGTAACGCCCCGCCCCAGCCTGTTCCGTTCGCCCACCTTCCCCATCGCGTTCCTGATCATGACACTCACGGGCGGGCTGCTGATCCTGTGGGGGGTACGCAGGCTGATCGCGCCGGTCAGCACGCTGGCCGCCGCCGCCGAGGAACTGGGCCGCAACGTCAACGCGCCCCCCATGCCCGAGGATGGGCCGCTGGAGGTGGCGCGCGCCGCCCATGCCTTCAACACCATGGCGCACCGCATCCGCCGCTATCTCATGGACCGCACGCTCATGCTGACCGCCATCGGCCATGACCTGCGCACCCCCATCACGCGGCTGAAGCTGCGGGCCGAATTCATTGAAGACGGGGAAATGCGGACCAAGATGCTCGCTGACCTCGACGAGCTTGAGGCCATGGTGGCGGCAACGCTGGCCTTTGGTCGCGACGCGGCACAGCGCGAACCGATGGGTCAGGTCAACCTGACCGCCCTGCTCCAGACCATTGCGGATGAAGCGGCCGAGACATACCCCGAATCCGCGGACCGGATCACCTTCATTCATGCCGAGACACCCGACACCCATATCCGCACCCGGCCCGTCGCACTCAAGCGCGCGCTGAACAACCTGGTGACGAACGCCATAAAATATGGCGGTGGCGTGCGGATTACACTGAACCCGCCCCATCACGGCACCGGCGGGGATCAGGGGGAGGATGTGATCACCCTCCTGATCGAGGATGACGGCCCCGGCCTGCCAGCCGAGGATCTGGAGCGGATGTTCGACCCCTTTGTCCGCGCCGAGCAGAGCCGCAACCGTGAAACCGGGGGCACCGGGCTGGGACTGTCCATTTCGCGCAACATCATATGGGGGCTGGGCGGGGATATCCGGCTGACCAACCGGCAGCCGCACGGTCTGCGCGTGACCGTTACCCTGATCTGTTAGGGAGACAACGCCACCGGGGCCGGGAGGGATCGGCCACGGCAGGAAAAACGCAAGTGAAGGCAGGGTAGTGCAGAACAGCAGGGATGCAGGAGATGTCCGTCATCAGTTCCTGACCGAGGGGGGCCTGTTCTGTATTTTCTTCATGAAATCAGATGATCGAAGCTGTCGTTCAGATACGGGTTTTATGAAATTGGTCGATCAGGTCGGCAGTAGTGATTTCAGGCGGAGGTGGGTGTCGTCAATCTGATCCTGCCGGATCATCTCCTTCACCTTCGCGATGGAGAAGGAAGGGGCCTTTGTCTTGGCATGCGAACGTGTCTCGTTATCGTCCTCGATGAAGGCCTGTGTTTCCGGGTCGAGATAGCCATAGGCACACAGAAATTTGTTACGCACATCGGCCATGACGGCAACGACATGATAGCGCCGCCTGCCCACCCAGTATTCGGCCACCGAGTCCTGATCGACACCGGGATAGTTGAACGTCACGCCACGGGAATGGAGGTAATCAAAAATACTTCCCATGAGGACATTCATGAGTTTCTGTTTTCTTGGATTGAATTCAAACGCGTAATAAAAATAATCCCGATAGACCTTCTGCTCCTGCGGGAGAGCCTTGGGATTGATCAGGCCAAGGAGGCTCTGCATTTTCGTGGGCTTGGGTTTTACCTTAACCGGCCGGTCCCGGAAGATAATTGTCCCACGATGATTGTAAAAAATCGGAATAATAATGTGTTGTGGATCATCATTCATGAAATCACCTCCTGAGAAGTGCATTATCAGACCTCTCATACACCGGGCAATGGCCTGATAACGGGCCTCTCCATCAAGATACGTCATGGCTGGACCGGCCTTCCGGCCGTCATTTCCACCATGCCCGGACAGGGGATGGAGAGGCCGCGCGCATGCCGCCTGAGATTCGGGTACGAAATAAATAATGCCATATTCGTCATGCACGCGGAGCCATTGCGCTTCTGGCCCGTTCATATCCCGTCAGGAACCCGGACCCACGGGTTCCAATAACCTCTTGCCCCGGACTGGGGACGCTGGCATTGCCCGATAATGCTTAACCGCCTGTACGCCCGCATCATTGCGCTGGCCGCCAGCCCGCATGCCGCCATCTGGCTGGCAGTCATCTCCTTTGCCGAGGCCAGCTTCTTCCCGCTGCCGCCCGACATCATGCTGGTGCCCATGGTGCTGGCCCGGCGCGAACATGCGTTCCGGCTGGCGGCCATCTGCACAGTGGCAAGCGTGTGCGGGGCCGTGTTGGGGTGGACCATCGGCGCGTTCCTGCTGGATTATGCCGCCATACCCATCGCGCGCTTCTATCATGCCGAAAACACATTGCATGCCCTGCAGGACCGTTTCCGTGAATGGGGGGTGTGGATCGTGCTGTTCAAGGGGCTGACCCCCATCCCGTTCAAATTCGTCACCATCGCCAGCGGGGCCGCGCATTTTGCGCTTCTGCCCTTCCTGCTGGCCTGCGCGGTAACACGCGGGGCGCGGTTTTTCCTGCTTGCGGCCCTGCTGCGCCGCTTTGGCGCGCCCATACAGGGCTTTATCGAACACAGGCTGCCGCTGGTCGCGCTCATGTTCGCGGTGGCGCTGCTGGGGGGCGTGGTGGCGCTGAAATATATCTGAGCGCCATCAACAGGGCTTGCCTGCCCCGGTGGCAGTGTTCGGCCCCGGCAGGCCGTGATAGGGTCCGTGCATCGTCATTCATCCCGCCCGGGCCGGTAACGCGCGCCGTGCGGGCATCCATCCACTCGTGGGGAGCATAGTTCATGCCGCAGCAGGTTGCTGTCATTACCGGAGCGGGCGCGGGGATCGGCCGCGCCACAGCGCGCACGCTGGCGCGTGCGGGGTGCGATGTCGCCCTGATCGGCCGTAACCGCGACCGGCTGGGTGACGCGGCGGCCGAACTGCGTGAACTCAACATCCGCACCCATATCGCCTACGCCGACGTGGCTGATGCGGCGGCCGTCGAACAGGCTGCCGAGGAGATCGAGGAACAGCTCGGCCCCATTACCCTGTGGATCAACTGCGCGGGGGCAAGTGTTACCGGGCAGGTCGCGGCCCTTGACCCCGCCGAAATCCGACGCGCGACGGAAGTAACCTATCTGGGCACCGTCAACGGCACGCGCGCGGCGCTGAACCGCATGCGGCGGCGCGGGCATGGCACCATCGTCAACCTCGACCGGCTGGCAAGCCAGCGTCCGCCGCCGCTCCAGGCAGTGGAAAACGGGGCACGCGCCGCCATCCGCGCCTTTTCTGAAAGCCTGCGCCCCGAAATCCTGCATGATGGGGACCGCATCCATATCGCGCTGGTCCACCTGCCCGCCATCAACACACCGCATTTTTCATGGACGCGGAATCATACCGGCAAGCACCTCAAGCCGATGGGGCCGGTCTATGAACCCGAAATCGCGGCCGAGGCCATCTGCCGCGCAGCCTTCGGGCGAGAGCGTGACATCTGGGTCGGGCTGTCAGGCATGCGCAACTGGCTTCTGGCCACCTTCCTGCCCGGCCTGTCGGACCGCTGGCTGGCGGGCAAGGGCTATGCCAGACAGATGGAAAAAACCCCGGTTACGGGCGATGAACCCGATGACCTGTTTGAAACCGTGCCGGGTGCCTACGCCGCCCATGGCCGTTTTGACATGGTGACCCGCAAGGGCATGCCGCCGCTGCTGACCAGCCGCCACGCGCAGTTCGCCACGGTGGCGGGCGTGCTGGGGATGCTGCTGTTCGCGCTGCGCCGCAGGCGGGGCTGAAGGCCGGTTTCCCTGATGTCCTGATGGCGCAAAGCGCCATCAGGCATGAAGCGGGGCGGCAGCCGAGGCCTGACGCGCGCCGCCACGGTACAGGTCGCCCGCCCATACCCACCATTTACCCTGCCTGACAGCCGCCTGCGCGGCCTGTGCGGCGGCGGGGCTATCAAACAGCGCGAAGCAGGTCGCGCCTGACCCGCTCATGCGCGCAAGGCGGCAACCCGGCGCATTGCGCAGGGCGGCCAGCACATCCGCTATTTCCGGGCAGATGGCGCAGGCCGCTGCCTCCAGGTCATTGGTCTGGGCCGAAAGGTCACGCACCATGTCGGCCAGCGTATCCCACCGGGCAGGCAGGTCCGCGCGCGGCGTGAAGACGGGGCTGCGGGCCCTAAACACCTGCGGGGTCGAGACACTCTGCCCGCAATTGACCAGCATCATCCCGCATGGCGGCAGGCCGGGCGCATCGGACAGTTCCTCGCCAATGCCTTCCATCCGGGCGGCACGCTGCGCCACGCAGACCGGAACATCCGCCCCCAGGCGGGTCGCAAGCGCCATGAACCGGTCATGCGGGATGGACAGGTTCCACACATCCATCAGCAGGCGTAGTGCCGCCGCCGCATCGGCCGAGCCACCGCCAATGCCCGACGCCACCGGCAGTTCCTTGCGCAGCACGATCCCGACATCTGGCAGCCGTGCCGCCGCATCAGCCCCCACATGCTCACGCAGCAGCCTGCCCGCGCGCACGATCAGGTTATCCGCCTGGTCATCCTGCAGGCCGGGGGCAAACGTACCCTCGATCCGCAGTTTCACCTCTCCCCCCAGCCCGGCATCCCGGGTCAGGCGCAGTTCATCCGCCGCACCGGCAAATACCGCAAGGCTGTCCAGCAGGTGATAGCCATCTTCCCGCCGCCCGGTGACATGCAGGTACAGGTTGATCTTTGCATGGGCCAGTTCGTGCAGGGAGGACATCAGTGACGGGTTCCATTAGCGGGAGATGATGCGGGGGCGGGCGTGGTGACGGGCTTGAGGTCCGCCGGAATGGCCTTTGCGGGGGCGACATTGCCGCCCTTCCACAACCGGGCGTAATCAAGGGCCGCGGTAATCTTGCGGCGGTCCAGCGGGTCCGGCTGGAACTGGATGGCGTTCTGCCATTCATTCACCGCTTCCAGCCTGCGGCCCGCCATCCAGTAAGCCACACCAAGGTGGTAGTTGATGGCCGGGTCCTGCGGCATCTGTTCAACCGCCTGTTCCAGCAGGGGCAGCCCCTCCGCCACATGGCCCAGCCGCATGAGCACCCAGCCGACACTATCACGAATCTGGTTGTCGGACGGGGCCAGCGCCAGCGCGCGGCGCAGGTAGCTTTCCGCCATGGCCGGGTTCTCGCCATGCTCAACCATGGAATAGCCAAGGTAGTTCAGAAGTTCCGGCTCGTTGGGGGAAAGCTGGAGTGCCTGCTGGAGCAGCGCGCGCGCCTGCGGCCAGTGGTTCTGGCGCTCCTGCGCTATGGCCTGCCCGAAAAGCAGCCGCCAGTCGTCACCTTCCAGCCGGTGCGGTACCAGGGCCGTGGCGTGCTGGTAGGCGTCCAGCGCCTCGGGCCATTTCTGCTGGTCCAGCAGGGCATCGCCCAGGCTGCTCCACAGCATCCGGTTTTCAGGGGCCTGCTGCAGCAGGTCGCGCAGTTCACGCGCCGCCTGTTCCCGGTTGCCCATCATGACATCCAGGTCAGCCTGCTCGGTCCGGTAAACCGGCTGAAGCGGGTCATCCGCCGGTGCGCCGTCCAGCGCCTCACGCGCCAGCCGGTCCTGCTTGCGCACATGCAGCATGGAGGAGAGCAGGAGCCGCGCCTCGGAATCCGCCGGGTCCAGCACGAGCGCCATGCGCAGCATCATCTGCTCGGTCCCGCGCAGGGTGCCGATTTCCTGTGCGGCATCGGGCTGGCGTTCGTCATCCCCGCCGTCATGGGCATAAAGCTGCTGGTCGATCAGCAGCGCCACCAGCCCGTAGGCCTGCGCCAGCCCCTGCGCCGCGTGGGTGACAACCGGGCGCCGCACCATGGCCATGATGCCCGGCCTTGCCACGTCCAGCACCGGCATGGCGGCGATACGCTCATTGATCAGGGCCTGCGCCTGTGCTTCCTGCCCCTGTGCGATGAGCCAGTGCGCCAGGACCAGCGTGGTGAACAGGTCGCCACCGGACATGCTGGTGGACTGACGGAACAGCACATCCGCGCGCATCTGCTGGCCGCCAAGCTGGGCGATCAGGGCGGCATGCAGTGTGTAATAGCCCCCCAGCGCATGATCCATGCGCGCGGGTTCCAGCGTAGCCAGGGCCTCATCCGTCCTGCCCGCGCCCTGCAATGCCCATGCGCGCAGCAGCGGGCGCAGCAGGTTCATGATCTGGTCGGACGGGGCGTTGAGGTAATGGGTCGCCGCTTCATCCCACCGGCCCGCAAGGGCGGCAGCATTGCCCATGACCAGCTCCGGCATGACCCCGGCGGGCTGGTCCGGGGCCAGGGCGACCGCCTCGGGGCTGCCGGCCATGATGCTGTAGAAAAACGCCCGTTCACTGAACAGGCGAAAACCGGGGGCCAGCCGCGCTGCGGTGCTGAACGCACGCGCGGCTTCGGCGTTGTCGCCTTCGGTGGCGGCAACACTGCCGACAAGCAGGTTGGTGGCCAGATCCTGCCGCCCGGCCTGCATGATGGCGTCATCCAGCGTGGCGGCCCGCATTTCCCGGTTGGGAAACCCGGCCAGGAGCGGTACAACAAGGGAGGCCACGACCATGCGTGACAGACGAGGTAAGAGCATGACGCCAGAATCTACCGCGTGCGGCGTCCGCTGCCAAATCCCGCGCCGGGGGGCAGGATGGCGCGCGCCTGCATTACCTGTGTCGGTAGGGGACATATCCATCCGATGACTGATTCCATAACCCTGTTGCGCCTGTATGTGGAGTGGGGCGCCGATGACGCGCTTGACACCCACCCGCATGACCGGATGGCCCGTCCCGCCACGATAGACCATCCCGCCACGGCTACACAGCCCACCCCCATACAGCCAGATACGGGGAATGGACATAGAAATTCGCCCCCGCGCCCCGCCCCAGCGCCCGCGCGCGGGACCGCGACGCTGATTGACCAGGCCGTCACCGCCGCCCGCACGGCGGCGCAGGCAGCCCGCACGCTGGATGAGCTGCATGCGGCCATTCGCGGCTTTGACGCCTGCACCCTGCGTGACAGCGCGACCCACAGCGTTTTCGTGGAAGGCCCGACCGGCGCCCCGCTCATGCTGATTGGCGAAGCGCCCGACGCGGACGAGGACCGCAGCGGCCACCCCTTCGCGGGGGAAAGCGGGGCGCTGGTCTCGGCCATGTTCGCCAGCATCGGCGTCGAGCGCACCAGCCTGCTATGCGCCCCGGTCATTCCGTGGCGGCCACCGGGGGGGCGCCCCCCCTCCGCCGCCGAGACACGGATCTGCCTGCCCTTCATCCAGCGTGCCATCGTTCTGGCGCAGCCCGCGCGCGTGGTGCTGATGGGCAACCTGCCCGTATCCGTCCTGCTGGAAGAACGCACGACAGCCGCGCGCATGCGGGGCCGCTGGCGCGAAATCACCCTGCCCGCCGACCCCGCCCAACCCGGCCCGGCACCTACGTTCATGGCCCTTCCCATGCGTCACCCGCTGCAATTGCGCGCGAGTGCCACCGCGCGCCGTGACACATGGAAAGACATGCTCCTGATCCGTGAGACACTGGAGAGTATATCTGGCGGGTAACAAGGGATAATTGCGTAATCTTTTCGGGGTATTAGCATATAGCAGGGCAGGTATTCATTCCCGTTCCAATTTATGTTTCCCACTGTTACATCCAGTTCCCGCATCTGTTCTGAACACTTATTTACCGTGACCAGATAAGCTGGCTATTGCTTTCTGTCTGCATTGCGCCTACATCCCCACCGCTATGCGAGGGACAACCAATACCCCCCATCATGCGGTGGCGGCCTTTCTGGCTGGTGCCGCATTTCTGGCAGGGGCGGCGTTCGCGCCGCTGCGTGCCCAAACAGTGGAACCCGGAGCGACGGATCACGATCCGACCGCCCAGGGCGACCATAACGAGGAAACGGCGCTCGCCCTTCCACGCCTGCCCGCACATGGTAACGCCGGGCTGCCGCGCCCCCTCTCGCCCGAGGACGTGAGCCGCATCCGCCGGGTGTTCAAACTCCAGGCCGAGGGCGATTTCGACACCGCCATTCGTGAGACCGCCGCCATCCATGATGACACCCTGCTGGGTGACATCCTGGCCGCGCGCTACCTCAACCCGGCCTACCACCCCGATGCGGGGCAGCTCCGGCTGTGGCTGCGTACCTTCTCGGGGCTGGCGGATTCCCCGGCCATCTATTCCATGCTGGCCGCGATGCCCGCAAAGGGCGGTCCCCTGCCCCCGGCACCCGCCCGCAACGCGCTGGACAGCAGCCACCCGCCCCAGCATATCCACCTGCCGGAGGAGGATGACCCCTCCCTGCGGGTCTTCACCCGCAACAGCATGCTTGACCATACCGTGCGCGAGCGCGCGGCACAGGGGGCCAAGGGGGCACGCAGCGCCCTGCGCCTGATCGCCATGACACCGGGCATGAACGACCTGTATGCGGCCCACCTGCAGGCGGAAATCGCCATGACCATGTTCAGCAATGGTGAAAACCGGCTGGCCATGTCCATCGCCCGCGATGCATTTGAAAAATCCAGCCAGCGCCTCGGCCTGGCGGGTTATGTCGCCGGTCTGGCCGCATGGCGGCAGGGACGGCCCGACATGGCTCAGCCCATGTTCGAGGCTGCATCCCGTGCGCCACTGACACCGGGCAGCATCCGTGCCGGGGCAGCCTACTGGGCCGCCCGCGCCCATCAGGCCATGGGGGATGGGGCAGCCTACTCCCCGTGGCTGCACCGCGCGGCGGCGGCACCCCATACCTTCTACGGCCTGCTTGCCTCCCAGATACTGGGCCTGCGCGCGCCCGTGGGCCATGCGGGCAGCCATCCGGATACGATCGGCACCGCCCCGCCCCTCACCCTTGCCGCCGACCAGCAGAGCCTCCATGCGGGCAGCCCGGTGCTGGGTGAAATCGACATCGAGGCCGTGGCCGCAACGCCCGCGGGCCGCCGGGCCTTCGCCCTGCTGCAGGTGGGTGAGCGTGACCGGGCCGAAGCCACACTGCGCCGCATGTGGCCCGACATCCAGAACGACGCGGCCCTGTGCCACTCCACCCAGATGGTGGCGGACGCCGTGGGCATGAAGGCGCTGTCGGCCCAGATGCTCATGCTGATCGACACCAATGAGAGCGAATACAGCACCCACGCCGCCCGCTTCCCGCTGCCGCCACTCCAGCCCGCGCATGGCTTCCGCATGGACCCGGCGCTGGTCTATGCGCTGACACGGCTGGAATCCAATTTTGACAGCAACGCGGTATCCGGCTCCGGCGCGCATGGGCTCATGCAGGTCATGCCGGTGACGGCCGGTTTCGTGGTGCATGACAAGGACCGCTTCACCCGCCGCCCCACGGCATTGCACGACCCGGCGACCAACCTTGATATCGGGCAGCGTTACGTCCTGTACCTGGCCCAGCTTTCCGCGCAGGCCGGTGGGCAGCATGTGCCCGCGGGCGGTGACATGATCCGCATGCTGGCCAGCTACAATGCCGGGCCATCGGCCATTTCGCGCCGGAGTGCGACGATGGACGAGGATGAAGACCCGCTGCTCTATATCGAGAGCCTGCCCAGCAACGAGACCCGCGATTATGTCCGCCGGGCCTTTACCTATCTGTGGATCTATGCCGACCGTCTGGGCATTGCCGCACCGTCCCTTGAGACGCTGGCGCGCAATGAATGGCCCGGCTTCGGTGCGGAAATGGCCATGGCGGGCCATGCGGGCCACACCATCCACTAGGCATTACAGCCCCCATCGGCTGTAAAAAAGGGACGCATCCTGCGCGGATGCGTCCCTTTTTTCATGGGTCGATCTGGGGTCCTGCAACCGGATCATGCCCTGCCGCGTTGCGGCACCGGTCACTTTACCCCTCGCCCGCTCCGGGGAAAGGCGGAGTCCAGCGGTGCGACACCATGCCGGAAAGGCCGCCGCAACGTGCCTGCCGGTCAGTTCTCGGCCAGAAGCTGGCGACTGGCCTGCACCCGCACCACGCGGCGGCCTTCCATTTCCAGCACCTCGAATAGCCAGCCTGAAAACACCACCTTGTCCCCTTTTGCGGGCACACGGCGCAACAGGGCCAGTATCAGGCCGGCCAGCGTATGATAGCTGCCTTCCGCCGGCAGGTCGGACAGGCCCAGCCGGTCCTTGACCTCATCAGCAGGCATGGAGCCGTCAAGCGTCAGGACACTGTCATGCGCCAGACGCTGCGGGGGCGTGCTGCCCGGCTCGTGCTGTTCGCCCACGATCGCGCCGAACAGGTCGGATGAGGTCACGATCCCCTCGAACGAGCCATATTCATCCAGCACCAGCGCCAGACCCAGCGGGGAGGCCCGCATCCGCTCCAGCATGTCAAAGGCGGACAGCGTATCAGGCACCGAAATGGGATGGCGCAGCCCCACCGCGATGGAAGGGCTCTTGCCATCGAGAAAACGGTCAAGCATGTCCTTGGCCAGAATGACGCCCACGGGGTTATCCACCCCCCCCTCACACACCACGATGCGGGAATAGGTGGTCGAACGCAGGACCTGGAGCAGTTGCGCGCGCGATACGTGCCGTTCCACCCAGCACAGTTCGTTGCGGGGGGTCATGATCGCGCGCACCGGGCGTTCGGCCAGACGCAGCAGGCGCTCGATCATGTCGCGCTCCTCCTGCTCCAGCACGCCCGCCTGCGCGCCCTCGGCAATATAGGCGCGCAGTTCCTCGACCGAGACGGACTGGCGGATCGCCCCCCCGATCCCCATCACCTTCAGCACCAGTTCGGATGAGCGCCCCAGCAGCCATACGACCGGCCGGGTCACCCACGCCATCCATTCCAGCAGCAGCGACAGGCGCGACGCGATCAGTTCGGGCTGGCGCAGCGCGATCTGCTTGGGCACCAGTTCACCCAGCACCAGCATCAGCGCGGTAATGGCGCTGACCACCAGAAGCATCGCGATTTCATCGGCAATGGAGCGCAGGGCCGGGATTCGGGCCAGCCAGTGGCTGACGCCCACCTCGATACTGCTGCCGCCGAATGTCCCCTCCAGAATCGAGACAAGGGTCATGCCGATCTGGACCGTGGGCAGGAAGCTCTGCGGGTCACCCGCCAGTTTCAGCGCCCGGTCGGCCCCCACCGTGCCATTGCGCACCAGAATGGCAAGCCGCGCGCGCCGCGCGGAAATAAGCGCCAGTTCCCCCATGGCAAAAAGCCCATTGAGCAGAACAAGGCATAATATAACAATGAGTGAGACAACCATGATCCCACCATCCTACAGCATAATTATCCGCGCGGGCACATTGCGCATGCATGTACCCATGCGACATGCCAAAGAAAAAGGCGGGACCATCTGGCCCCGCCTTCTGTCGTAACGCTACCTGCAAACAGGTCCGTCGCGTGGTCAGTCCGCCGCGTCGGCTGTCTCAACCGGCGCGGAGACCTTGCTCACGCGCGGCGGGGCGGCCGGCTTCTTGCGGGCCGCGAGTTCCGCCATCTTGGTATCGACATGCTGGGTAAAGACGTATTCAGCCGGGCGCTGGTGTTCCAGCGAGATTTCCGGAACCATGGGCTTTTCCGTCTCGGGCCCGAACAGCGCGACCTTGGCGATGTGCCACGGGCGACGCACCGCATCCATCACGGCCGTTGATTCGTAGCCCGAATGGACCATGCAGTCGGCGCATTTTTCGTAATTGCCGGTGCCGTAGGCATCCCAGTCGGTATCGACCATGAGCTCTTCAAAGCTCTTGGCATAGCCTTCGCCCAGCAGGTAGCACGGGCGCTGCCAGCCGAACACGTTGCGCAGCGGCTTGCCCCACGGGGTGCAGTGGTACTGCTCGTTACCAGCCAGGAAGTTCAGGAACAGCGGCGACTGCGTGAAGCGCCACTTCTTGCCCTTGCCCAGACGGAAAATGTCACGGAAGAGCTGCTTCGTCTTCTGGCGGTTCAGGAAGTGTTCCTGATCCGGCGCGCGTTCGTAGGCATAACCCGGCGCGGTCATGATCCCGTCCACGCCCATGGCCATCACTTCATCAAAGAAGGCGGCAACGCGCTTGGGGTCGGCCCCGTCGAACAGGGTGCAGTTGATCGAGACGCGGAAGCCACGGGCCTTCGCCTTCTTGATCGCCGCGACCGCGCGTTCGTACACGCCGTCCTGACAGACGGAGGCGTCATGCATCTGCGGGTCGCCATCAAGATGCACGTCCCACGAGAAGAAGGGGCTGGGCTCGTAATCGTCCATCTTCTTTTCCAGAAGAAGGGCGTTCGTGCACAGATATACGTACTTCTTGCGCGCGATCAGCCCACGGATGATCTCGGGCATTTCCTTGTGCAGCAGCGGCTCGCCACCGGCCACGGCAATGACGGGCGCACCGGCTTCGGTATCCGCATCCAGACATTCCTGCACGCTCATGCGCTGATTGAGGATCTGGGCAGGATAGTCGATCTTGCCGCACCCGGCGCAGGCCAGGTTGCAACGGAACAACGGCTCGAGCATCAGCACGAGCGGATAGCGTTTGCGCCGCGTGACATGCTGCTTGACAACATAGGCGCCCACGCGGACTGCCTGCATAATAGGAACGGCCATGAAACCTCTGCTCCTGCACCGGCCCAACCGCCGGTCTCATACAATATTTCAAGTCTGGTAGGCTGGACTATGCTCACATCCACCTACGAGAAAACAAGCCCAACCTGACTCAGCCCTGCACCCAGAGCATGCCGAGGTTGCGGACTTGTTACGACACATGAAGCCTTTCCGGAGGGTATAGGACAAAAACCATCCTGTATTCAATTGCTATCACCCAAGGTGTGGCCAATTAACAACAGCCAGGCAATTAGAGACTGTATTTACATACTTAATCGGAGTAACACAGCGCGATTACGCTACGGTCGCCATGGTTTTCGTGCCATGAGCCGCCATTCATCGCCGCCGGAGCAGCCCGGTCCGGCCCTGCATGCAGGGCACGGGCCAGCCAACCGGAAACCGGGTTGGTTCCACCCCGCATATGGGGCAAGGGCCAACGCAGAACAATGGACGCGAATATAATGGATCAGCCCAAACCCGCGATTCCGACCCTCGGGCGCTATGCGCAGCTTGACCGCGTCCGCATGCCGCATGACCTGCGCAACCTCTCCGTTGAGCAGCTGAAGCAGCTTGCGGAAGAAC